>DASZFR010000238.1:0-19918 GCA_035939635.1 Solirubrobacteraceae bacterium | reverse complement strand
CAAGGGGAGCCTCTCTGGCTCGATAACGATCTCCTAGAGAGACGCGTAACGCGCGAGCTCGTCTCGTCCTGACGGGACGAGCTGAGGGCGTCCGCGCGGACTCGGGCCGGGGGCACCCTCATCACCTGGGCGGCACGGAAGGGCCCCCGGACACGATCCTGGGGCCCTTCGCGTGATCGCGAGCACCACCAGCCCGAGCGCCACGCTGGCCTGCGCTCCGGAGTGGGATTATCTCGACGCAAACGCCGTCGAAGGAGATCCGCACATGGAGTCCTCTGAGAAACCCGCTCAAGTTCTGGTGATCGCGCACAAGACCGCCGCAACACAACCCCTGCTCGACGCCGTCCGCGCGCGCGCCCAGCGCGGCCCCGCGGTCTTCACGCTGCTCGTTCCCAACGCCGCCCACGGCCTGCACAAGGTCGTAGATCCCGAGGACCAGGGCGCAAGCGAGGCGCAGACGGTGCTCGACAAGGCCGTCCCCGCTCTGAGCGAGGCGGCGGGAAGCCAGGTCGAGGGGATCGTGGGCGATCCCGACCCAGTCGCAGCGGTGCAGGACGCGATCAACCTGCGCAGCTTCGACGAGGTGATCATCTCGACGCTGTCCGCGCGCCTTTCGCGCTGGTTGAAACTCGACCTCCCCAGCAAGGTCGCAGGCATGGGCCTGCCGGTCACGACCGTCACCCCCGCAGACGACGGAGCCACCTGACGAGCCGCCGGCGACGCCCGCGCGTGCAAGCCGTCTAACGTCGGTGGGCGCGGCCGCTACAGTCCATCCTTGTCGCCCAGCTAGCTCAGTTGGTAGAGCACTTCCATGGTAAGGAAGGGGTCTCCGGTTCGAGTCCGGAGCTGGGCTTGATTAGGGGCTGCTTCTGGTGATCAACTTCACCAGCCTCATTCGGGCAGATACGTCGCATACAGCGACATCTGCTCATCGGTCGTGCTGAACGGGCCGAAGGTCTTGCTCGGACCGGACGTATAGGTGTTGGCGTTGTAGTCCTCGGCGCCCGGCACGCTGTCGTAGCGCTCACCGGCCACCCTCGAGGCTTCGCCGGTGATGATCCCGATCCAGTAGCTGCCGGCGCTCAGTTTCAGCGGCGTGGCAAACGGCAGGTGATACCAGCCGGGCGGATAGCTGCTCTTGAATGTCAGCGCATTGGTCACGCCCAGGCGCGTGGCCGGCTTGCCGGCCGAGCTTGAGTAGACGATGCCCTTGATCAGCTGCTTGCCCGAGACCGAGGTCGGGGCCAGGTAGACGCTCAGTTCGCTCATCGTGCCATTGACAGGGAGCGCGCAGGCGTTGACACGCTTCTCGTTTGACACGAGCGTGTCCGAGGATTTGCCGAGCGTCGTTTTGCCGCAGGTGGCCGTTGTGACGACTGTGTAGGTGAGCGTCACTTTGGCGTCGCCTTGGGCTTCTCCGGCTTCGGTCCCCGTACCCGCGCCGGACATGAAGGTGCAGAGGCTTACCGATGTCGTTTCGTTGCAGAAGTCAGAGCCGCCACCGCCGCCGCCGGCCGGTTCACCGTGCCCGCCCTCACCGCCGCCGGCGCCGTAGTAGCCGCCCCCGCCACCGCCGCCACCGCCCAAGCCTTCGCCACCGCCGCCACCGCCGCCAGGGCCGCTCGCCGTGGGCCCTGAGCCTTTCGTCCCCGGTTCACCCCCGCAGCTTCCTGTACCGCCGGCGCCGCCTGAGGTCTGCGTGCCGCCCCCACCACCGCCGCCGCATTCCCCGGGGCCGGGGCTTCCGTTGGGATGCCCGGCAGCGCCCCCGAAGCTCCCGTTAAAGCCGCCAGCGCCTCCGCCTCCGCCGCCAGCGACGAGCACCGGCGCGGAGAGAAATCCGGCTACCCGGCTCACCCCCGAGGCCCCGCCGCCACGACCGCCCAGGTTTGCGGCGCCAGCGCCGCCGCCGACATCGACGCAGACGTACAGCGATTCGCCTTCTTTCATGCCCAATACGCTCGCCGAGACCCCGTCGCCCAGGCCGCCTGACGCTGGGACGAAGCCGCTGGCGCCCCTGGCGCCGGTGGCCTGGATCTGCACCGCGCCGCTCAGCCCTTTGGGCCCGATCCACGTTTGGCACCCTGCGGTCGTGAACGACGCCGTTTCGGCTAGCGCACTGGCCGCGCCCATCAGGCCGAGCCCGCAACAGGCCGCGAGCACAAGGCCAGCGCGCCGCGTGATCTTGAGCCGAGGATCCCCAACGATCACGTCACGCCCCTCCCTGTCCCGATAACCGTGATCAACAGGCACCTCGCTCGATCTCGTGCGCAACGCCCTGCTAGCAGGCCCTCACCAAACGCTCTACCTGCTACCCCGCACGTTCGGCCCTTCAAACCCACGGATGGCTCACGAGTCGGCATCCAGCCCAGACCGTCGCGGCGGCCCGTCAGCTAAGCCGCACTGGCAGGCGGCGATCACTGGCCCCGGCATGGAAGCTCTATGGAAGCCTCAGCCGCCCGGATCGGACCCACAGCCGCCCGCATAGGTGCACGGAAACCCCCGCCCCGCCTAGCGAGATCCGCAAACAACCCGCAGCCACCCGCTCCCACCCGCTGATGGTAAGGAAGGGGTCTCCGGTTCGAGTCCGGAGCTGGGCTTGGCTTGGCAAGGCGGCAGGCGCCGTCATCGCGTGGGATCGAATCAGAGATCGGTCGCTCGAAGAAGAGGTCCGAGGCGACGCCGACACCGCGAAGCCTCAAGCCTCGACGAGGAGATTTCGAGATTGCCACCTGCCCGGAGCCATTGACCACGGCGGTGCAGCGTCGGCCCAATCGTCTCGCGGCTGGCCACGGTCAGACCTGCACCAACAATTAGCGACCTCGCCGGTGGATCCACATCACTCCACCGTTTCACCCAGGGCGATAGCGCTACGCTCGCGGGCGGGCACCGCATGCGGCACAGGCGCAACGGTAGCGCGGCGAGCGTAGAGGTGAGAGCTGGGCTGCTTCTCACGCTGACGGTCGCGCTGGCGGTAGGGTGCGGGCGGGCGCACACCACTGCGCCCGCATCGCTGCGGGTCGCTTTCGGCGATCTCGTCCGCGCCCGGACGGTTGTGATCGGCCGCTCGGTCCGGCGTCGTGCGATCACCGCGCGTGTGCTCGGTCCCGACACCGCGCCCCGCAAGATCCTCCTGGTCGGCTGCATACACGGCGACGAGTGCGCCGGCATCGCGATCCTGTCCGCCCTGGAACGGACCGCAGTGCCTGCCGGGGTTCAACTTTGGCTCGTGCGCGAGATGAACCCCGACGGCACAGCCGCAGACACGCGGCAGAACGCCGACGGCGTGGACTTGAACCGCAACTTCCCGTTTGGCTGGGAACCGATCTCCGAACCGACCTACTACTCGGGACGGCACGCCCTTTCCGAGCCCGAGACGCGCGCAGCGGTCGGGCTGATTCGACGCATCAGGCCGGCTGTGACGATCTGGTACCACCAGCACGAGGATCTCGTCGATATGACCGGAGGCGATCGGGGGATTGCCAGACGCTACGCCGAGCTTGCTGGCATGAGCGCCACGTGCCTGCCGTTTCTGCCCGGCACCGCCTCTGAGTGGTCAAACCACGCCTTCCCCGGGACCACCGCGTTCGTCGTCGAGCTTCCCGCCGGCTCGGTCAGCTCGGGGGCGCTGCACCGACACCTGCGAGCGCTGCGCGCCGTCGAGCGGGGACAACGCGTCGGCTCGCGGGCCACCTGCGGCCCGTGACCGGTTGCCAGCATGACGCAGTCGCGGCGTTGACACAGAGCGCGGGCGCCGCGCGCCCGGGCGACGCTCAGCGTCGGGCGCGGACGCTGACTAAGGCGCTCCGACACCCACGCGATGCCCGAGCACGCGACCGGAGGGCAGCGTCACGTAGGTCTCAGAGACATTGTTGCGGTGGTTTGACTCGAGCAGCAGGTCTTCCGGATCGGCGATCTCCACGTAAGCGAACTGGCCGTGCAAGCCGGTTACGTCGATCCACTGTTCGGGGTACTCGTAGGGATACACGTCCGCCCAGCCGACCGAGGTCCCGAGCACGTCGCTGCGCGCGTTCGGATTTTGGTTGCACGCGGGGTACACCGGCGCGGTGGGGGAGCTCGGCGACGGCCGGCTGTGGATCAGGTCGCGCAGGCAGTAGTCCACCTTGGGACCCCTGCGCACCAGCTGCACCGCGCGGCGCTGCGCGTCGATCGACCACAGCTCGAACGTAGCGGCGTGTTGGAACTTCCAGTAGCTGAAGTTCCCGACGCTTTCGTGTTCGTAGCGTTCACCGGGTACGTACTTGAAGACCAGCTTGGCCGCCGTGCGAAACAGGTTCCGCCGGCCGCGGGTGTCGTAGATCGCTTGGTAGACCGCCATTCCGCCTGATCGGCCGCGGTGAGCCTCGACCTCCAGTGGGCCGCTGCCGTGGTTATTGATCGAGCTGGCGGCGCGCATCAGCACGCGCCCCGGGATCGTGGTGCGATCGAGGTGCAGGCTGTACGGAGCCGACATGACGAGGTCCGGGCAGCGGAGGTGCAGCGACGCCGTCGCACAGGGCGTGGGATCCGCGGGTTCGCTTGGGCTGGTGGCGCCTGTAGGTCCGGTTGGCCCGGTGGACGCGGTCGGGACGCCGGGGGTGGTCGCGCCGCCAGGGCCGTTTGGCGCGGTCTGGGCGAGGATCGCGCTCGGCAGTTGCGCTGCCGCGATGCCGATCATCGTCGCGCCGACCAACACACCGCTCGCAAGCCGCGGCCACGTTGGCGCGGGCGATTCGCGCGACCCGCCCGACGCGAGGCGACCCGAGAGCATCCAGTCGAAGACTCTGCCAGCCGTACCCCTGCGGCGTGCCACGGGTCTCCACAACCGGCGCTGGCAGGCCGAGTTGCGATCTCGCGCATGAGAGTTCACCAATGGGCACGGACGCGCACGCTCGCTCCGACGACCGAGCGGATGCCGTGCTCGGACTCTGCTGGCCACCGTGGATGGGAAGCTTTATGGAAGCCTCAGCCGCCCGGATCTGGCCCGTCGAGACCCCGATCTATCCCCCGGATCGCCCGCTTCTTCAGCCAGATCCACAAACGACCCACACCCGCCCGCTCCTGCTCGCTGATGGTAAGGAAGGGGTCTCGGGTTCGAGTCCGGAGCTGGGCTTGCTCTGCACCCGCCCGTTTTGCGGCGGGATCACTGTTAGACAGCACGGTCAAGCAAGCCAGCTCCGGCCTCGGCGGGTACATGACGGGTACGAGGGCCTTGGCGACCAGAGGTTTGGTGCCGGACGTTCGCAGCGTGTACGAACCGGCCTTCGCAATAGCGACCGACTTCCTCCCATCGCCCCGCAGTCCGGCTCTGTTCAGACGTTCTTCGGCTGTCCGAGCACAAAGATGCCGTGAATGACCCACAAGCAGACCGCAAACACGCCCAGTGACCACCAGGGGTGCGGCCCACCGACATTTGCGAGTGCCTCGATCGCGCCAAGGGTGGCCGCGATAAGTCCGATCACCCGCCCATACAGGTTGCCGGCAAACAGCGAGAACGCCGCTGTGAACTGGATCACGCCCAGGACGATGGTGATCCATCCCCACGTGTGAAGACCGCTGAAGACATACCGTTCGCTGGCCACGTAGAAGCTCGAATTGGCGACCGCGGCGATGCCGTAGAAAAGGTTCAGCGTGCCCACGATCACCAGCAGAACCCCGACGAAGAAAGCACTTCCTACGCCTCTTATCGATTCTCCTCCCGAAGCGCTCATTTGTTCTCGTTCTGGCGTGCTCATTGGGCTCCTCTCAAAGAAATGTCATATGACGTTCGGTCGCGACGGCCGGCCCATGAGCAGGAAATGCGAAGACTCCAATCGACACCACCTGCACGAGTTCCGTTTCTCCACGAGGCCTCCCCCGCTTGCTTGAGGCGGACTCTACCTGCGCGTCGCGTGCAGATTGCAATCTCGACGCCGCACATTCAGCGGCCGACCCTCGGCAGCCATCATCCCGCTGGGCTAGGTGCCAGTTCCTCGCTCCCGGTGGACGGTTTTGTCACCGTCTCGAGTCGAGGTCGGGTCGCGTCTCAGTGCGCCGCTGCGCCGCCGCGAGGTCCGTCGTGGACCCCGAGCAGCGTGCCGGCGCTTCTGCGGGCGTGCGGGCTTTGTGCACGAGCGTGATGGTGTCTAATGGGGGCGTGGCGCACCATGTGAGCGGATGCGACGCTGGCCAAGCGGGCAGGCAATCGCACGGGGGGAGCCGGAGCATGGCGTATGGGCGAAGGTGCCATGCCTGACCCTGAGGTCTCGCCCCAGCAGGTCGAAGCGACGATTCGGAGCAGGCGCTTCATCGTCCTGATGTTGGTCGCTGCGATCGCCGGCGTGGTCGTGTCGATCGCCGCTTGGTGCTTTCTAGAGCTCGTCAATCAGATCCAGCGCGGTGTGTACGTCCACCTTCCCAGCCATCTCGGCTACCACCACGGTCCACCGCTGTGGTGGTCGCTACCGGTACTCGCGCTCGCCGGCCTCGTCGTCGCTCTTGCGATCGAGCGCCTGCCCGGCGGAGGAGGCCACATCCCCGCAGACGGCCTCTCGACGGCCGGCGGCCCCCCGCTCCCGGCCGCCCTGCCCGGGGTCATCATCGCCGCGCTCGCGACGATCGGACTTGGACTTGTGCTCGGCCCCGAGGCGCCGCTGATCGCCCTGGGCTCGGGCCTGGGCGCCCTGACGATCCGGCTGGCGCGAAGAGATGCGCCACCGCAGGTGGTGACCGTGCTCGCCGCGGCCGGCTCCTTCGCCGCGGCATCGTTCCTGTTCCAATCGCCGCTCATCGCGGCGGTGATCATGGTTGAGGTGATCGGGCTCGGTGGCCCGAAGCTGACGCTCGTGCTGCTCCCCGGCCTGCTGGCCGCTGGCATTGGATCGCTGGTCTCGGTCGGGTTGGGCTCGTGGACCGGCCTGAGCCCAAGTGCATACGCGCTGGGTTCGGTGGAAGGGCTCGCCAAGTTCGCCCGCCCGGACATCGTCGACTTCGGCTGGACGATCGCGCTCGCGCTCGCCGTCGGATTGGTATGCGTCCTGATGCTGCGCGGAGGCACTCGCGCCAAGAGCATTGTCGCCGCGAGGCGCGTTGCGCTGTTGCCCGCCGCCGCGCTGATCGTCGCCGCGCTGGCAATCGCGTTCCAGCAGATCACGGGCAAGCCCTTCCAGGAAGTTCTGTTCGACGGCCAGAGCTCGCTCCCCAGCCTGGTTACCCGGGCGGGCGCGTGGTCCATCGGCACACTCGCGCTGCTAATCGTGTGCAAGGGCATCGCCTACACCATCTCACTCGGCAGCTTCCGCGGCGGCCCAACCTTCCCCGCGCTGTTCTTAGGAGCCGTGGCCGGTCTGATGGCCGGACAGCTGCCCAGTTTCGCTATCACCCCGGCAATCGCCGTGGGTATGGCCGCCGCGACCGCGGCGGTGCTGCGCCTGCCGCTGTCCGCGATCGTGATCGCTGCGGTACTCACAGCGGGATCGGGCGCCGGCAGCGAGCCACTGGTGATCGTTGGCACGATCGTCGCCTACATGGTCAGGCAGACACTCCTCCCCCCCCCAGCGCTCGCAGCGCCAGCCGCAGCGACGGCGTCGTCGTAGCGTCCTACTCCAGCGTTCCGGATCCGGCGGCTCGCGCGCGCGGGTCGCGTCCGCTGCCGCGAAGGATGATTGCGCAGCCCACGGCGATCAACGCGCCCGCCAGGGGGCCGACGACGTACACCCAGTAGCTGGTCCAGTGTCCGCTCACCAGGGCAGGTCCGAAGGAGCGCGCTGGGTTCATCGACACGCCGCTAACGGGGGCGGCCCACAGTCCTGCCAGAGCGATGTACCCACCCACCCCGAGCGCGCCGATCGTGCCCACGTTCTGCGCCGTGGAGGCGGTCCCGAGGATCACGCTCACCAGTACGCCGGTCAGCGCGATCTCCATCAGCAGCGCTTGCCAGTCGTGGTAGCCGGGACCGGGGAGCGTCGCGCCGAGGTGCTCAACGTTGCCGAACACCGCGAGCAAGAACAGGCACGCCAGCGTCGCGCCGATTAGCTGCGCAACGATGTAGCCAGTGACCCGTAGCGACGGGAACTCGCGGCGCAGCATGAACGCAAGCGACACGACGGGATTCAAATGGGCGCCCGACACGGCGCCCATGAACAGGATGATGGCCATCACCATCAAACCTGGCGCGACTACTGCGGCGGTGAGGCTGATTTCACCTTTTGCGTGCAGCAGGCCGCCGCCGGCAGCGGCCAGCACGAGCATGAAGGTGCCCAGCACCTCGGAGAAGAGCCTGCGGTACTCGAGCGTTGGGTCATCGAATTCTCCCGACGAGCCGAACTCCAGCATCAGCCTGCGCTTTGCGCGGGCAACGTCGTGGTCGGCGAGCCCGAGCGGGGGCGACGTCCCAGACATGGGGGCGACGCTAGCCGCCGTGGTCACACGCGCGTCGCCCGTAACGGGTGACCGCCCCTGCCCAGTCGCGCCTTCGCTGCTGTGAGCGGTCAATTCGCGGACGGAGTCTGCGACACCGCGCTAGGTTCGGTGCCCAACCGCGGCCCGGCTGCATCGTCTTGGCCGCCTGCGCTCAGTCGAGCGACCTCCCGCACTCAAGCGTGACGATGCGGTCAATGTGCTCGAGTCCCTCGGGTCGGTGAGTGATCAGCAGCACTGTGCGGCCGTCGACGGCTGCGAGCACATCCCCCATCAACGCGCCCGCGGTACTCGGATCCAGGTGCGCGGTCGGCTCGTCGAGCACGAGGACCGGGGTGTCGGCGAGAAGCGCCCGAGCGACGACGATCCGCTGCTTCTGTCCGCCCGATAGCGCCCGCCCCTCCTCGCCCACGAGCGTGTCCAAGCCGTCCGCACCCCCGACCCAGTAGTGGGCCCCGGGCTGAAACGAGGATCCGTCCGAGTAGTACCACGTGTCCTAGGAGACGTAGTGGTTTCCACGAATACGCTTTCCGCCAACCAGTTCTGCAGCTCTCGCGGCAGCCAGGGGCGCTCGAGCAGCAGGATCCGCTTGCCGCACGATGCGAGCCGGCGCGCGAGCGTGCCGCCGCCGGCGCCGCTGCCGATCACGATTACGTCATATGAATTGCTCATCACGTGATTTCGTCGATCCGCTGTGCGATGATGATCCGCCCGGCGGCCTCGACGGCCGCCAGGTGTGAGAAGGCCTGCGGGAAGTTGCCCAGGTGCCGTCCCGTTTCGACGTCGAACTCCTCGGCGTAGAGGCCGAGCGGAGATGCGACCTTGACCAGCCGGCCCATCAGATCCCGCGCCCGCTGCATCTCGCCGATGATTGCCAAAGCGGACACCAGCCAGAACGAGCAGATCACGAACGTGCCCTCCTTGCCCGACAAGCCGTCGTCGGTTTCGTCGGTCCGGTAACGCAACACGAATCCGTTCTCAGTCAGCTCGTCGGCGATCGCGAGCACGCTGGTGCGCAATCGCTCGTCGTCGCCTGGCAGGAACCCAAAGATCGCCGCCAGCAGTGTCGAGGCGTCGAGCGCGTCGGTCGCGTAATGCTGGCGCAGCACGCCGCGGCTGTCCACACCGCGCTTGAGGATGTCGGCCTTGATCTCGGTCGCCGTTTCACCCCAGGCGGCCACCAGGTCGCGCTCGCCGCGGATCTCCGCGAGCTTCGCGGCGCGGTCGAGCGCCACCCAGCACATCAGCTTGGAGGAGACGTAATGCTGCGGCTTGCCGCGCGCCTCCCAGATGCCCTGGTCGGGCTGACGCCAGACCGCCTTCGCGCAGTCGGCCTGCGACTGGACGAGCGGCCAAAGGCGCCGCGGCAGGCGCTGGCTGCGGCGCGTGTGCAGTAGCACCGAGTCGAGCGCGGCGCCGAACACATCATTCTGGCGCTGATCGAATGCGCCGTTGCCGATCCGCACGGGGCGCGCACCGGCGTAACCGGACAGCTCCTTGCGGACGGTCTCGGTGAGGTCGCGGCGGCCGTCGATGCCGTACATGATCTGGAGCGCGCCGTCGTCGTTGCGCTCCAGATCGGCGATGAACTGGATGAACTCGTCCGCCTCCCAGTCGAGGTTGAGGTAGTGCAGAGCCTGGAGGGTGAACGTCGAGTCGCGGATCCACGTGTAGCGGTAGTCCCAGTTGCGTTCTCCGCCGGGCGTCTCCGGTAACGAGGTCGTGAGCGCGGCGACGGTCGCCCCGGTCGGTATATACGTCAGGCCCTTGATCGCGAGGGCTGAGCGCTCGATCATCGGCGCGAACTCGTGATCGGGGATGCGTGCGCGCTCGAGCCAGCGTCGCCAGAACCGTGCGGTCGCGTCGAGTTGCTCGAACGCCTGCTCGACAGTCGTGGGGATCGCTGCGTCGTCCCCCCAGCCAAGGGCGCAGTAGGCCGCCTCGCCGGCCTGCAGCACGTGGCGCGCCCGCGCGCGGCCCCCCTCGATCCCAATCAACATCCCGGTTTGCAGCGCGAGGGTCTGATCAGCTGCGCTCGCCCGGGCGCGATGACGGTCGTCCGACAGGGACCAGTCAGCCGGAGAACGGCCGTAATCGAACGCCGGCTCGCACACCAGGTCGACCTCGACGTGGCCAGCGAGACACCTGGCGGTGCGGACGAGCACGTGCTCGGCGTCCTCGTCGGCCGGCGGCCGAGTGTGCGGCGTGGTCGTGTCCTCGCCGCGCCGCGGCCCCATCGTCAGCGAATCGCGGACGACCAGCCAGCCCGTCGGCGCCTTCCACGACGTCACCAGAGAGTTGGTGCCCGGCTCGTACACGCGGGCGCTGGGGACGTTGACTCCGAACGGTGCGAACCGGAAGCCACCAGCCCCGCGGTCCAGCAGCGCCCCAAACACGCTCGGCGAATCGAACTGGGGAACGCACAGCCAGTCGATCGTGCCGTCAGGCGCCACCAGTGCGCCCGTGTGGCAATTGGACAAGAACGCGTACTCGGCGATGGGCGTGAACGGCGAGGGCGCGGCGGCGCTCTGCGGCATGGCCGGGGCGGACCGCTCGGCCTTCGCCGCCTGAGCCCCGTTCCCAGACCCGGCGGCGGTGGTCTTGTTCCTGACTGTCGTGCTCATGAGACCCCCCACGGCTCGTGCCACCGGCCCCAGCCCGCGAGCACCTGATCGGCGGCGTCCGGGCCCCACGATCCTTGCGCGTAGCGATGCACCGGGGGCGGGCTGTCCAGCAGTGGCTGCATCACCCTCCAGCACTCCTCGACGCCGTCCTGACGCGGGAAGCGCTTGCTGTCCCCCACGAGGGTCATGTCGGCGGCTTGTGGCTTGTCGTGTTCCTGAGCGCGCCGAGTGATGCGTCGCCGAGATGTTGCTGCGGGTGTGCTCATCTACCCTCCTTTGCCGTGGCACTGCCACCGCAACGCCGAGGGTCCGGCGAGCCGTCATCCCGTCGGAAGCGACACCTGCGACGGTGGCCGCGCGGTGCGAGCGTCGGCTGGTTTGCGCTAGGAACGCTCACGCCGCGTCACGGCCCGCGCATCGTCCGATAAGGGTGAACTGTTGGCTGTGTGACTTTCCGGTGGTCTGTGCCCAGCCGCCCGAGCCGCACCGCAGACGTCGGCATGCGAGATTCGGCGTGCACGCGAAGCCCACGCCGACGCCTTCAGGGCGCGCGTCGACCCGGGCTTCCCGCTACTCCGGCGGAGAGCTCACGCCGAGCGAAAAGCAAGCGCGAAACGTCTCGCCTGGGCTCAGCACGCGCAGGCCGACGCCGCTGCGAAGCGCGTTGGCGGAGGCGGCCATCGGCTCGAAGCAGATGAACTGCCCGTTGCTCGGGTGGTTGACGGCGATGCGCTGCTGTCGACGCTCCAAGCGCGACACATCAGAGCGGTGCTCGACGTGACCGACCCAGAGCCGCTGCCCAACGATCACCCGCTGTGCGCTACGCCTGCGCCAACCGCTCGCGAACGTCGTGGAGCGCGGCTACTGACGGGCTCATGGCACAGAACTCGGTCGCCAGGCCCGGGGTAGCGACACAAGCCGCCGGCCCGTTGCCAGAGGCGAGCGTCAACAAGTTCCAGCTACTCGCCGCGCAGTTACCGGACCGGGGGGCTCAAGGCTCCGATGATCCAGAAGAGTGGAATCGGTATGCCGATCAGAAACATGATCCAGTGCCCCCGTTTGAGCGACCGGATTCCCAGGAACAGAAACAGAAGCACGTACAAGATCCCGAACCCTGCGATCCCCCCCGCGGAGATCGCGACCGGTGTGAACATGGCCAGCAGCAGTAGCCCCCTTTCCTCGACGCTTGGACCGTCGAGCTTACCGCGCGATGCGCAGCGCGACATGACGACAACCCGAACGGTGGAAGCCGGCGCCGGCTCGGTCGTGGAAGCTACCGGCACACCACGCGCATCCGCCCGCACGCTGAGGAAGGGGTCGTTCGTTCGAGTCCGGAGCCGCGCCCTTCGAGAGCCCCGAGATAGCCCGCGTCCGGTCGACACACGATCGAGCGCTCCGGGATACCGCGGGAGCTCGTTCAGCGCGCTATTCGGGCGAGCACCCGCGGGTCGAGCATGCGTACGGGTGAGCGACGGCGACTGCCGATCTGCTCGAAGGCGCCCCGCACGACCCGGTCGCGCGCGGCGGCGCGGTAAAGACGGCGTTCGATCGGGTTGATCGGTCGGCCGCTCGCTATGTCGGAGATCATCAGGTAGTGCGGGAGCAGCCGGCGGCGATGAACGCGACGGTAACGCTCGAGTGCTGTGTCGAGATCTCCGTCGCCGTCGAGCGCATGTGCGGTCTCCTGCACCAGCCAATCCGCGCTCTGGAACGCCCAGCCGCAACCGACGCCCCACAGCGGGTCGGCAGCGAGCGCCGCGTCGCCGACGAACGCCAAGCCCGGGCGCGCGGCGCGGCGAAGCACGTTTGGCAGCTCGAGCTTGCCCAGCAGCTTGGACTCGGGCGTGGCTTCGCTGAGGTGGGGCGCGTCGGGCAGCGTGTCGGTCATCCGGCGGTAGGCACCTTGCAGATCGGACTGAAACTCGGGCAGACGGTCGCGGTGAGGGGCGAGGAGCACAACCGTGAGGTCGTCCTCGTTTGGGAACGTGTACGCCGCGTCGGGGTCGAGCAGCCACATTTTCGAGCGGGTCGTGGCGGGGCGCACCCCGCTCCAGTAGCCCCAGTAGAAGAAACGTCCGTGGGGCTTGACTCGACCCGGCACCCGCGCGAGGCGCGCGAGCTTGGAGTCACGGCCGTCGGCCGCGACCACCAAACGCGCTTTGACGCGCCGGCGATTGTGCCCGCGATCCTCGATCTCCACGCCCTTTGGCCGCGCATCGCCGAGCAGGCCCACGGCGGTCCAGCCCGCGATCAGATCGACGCCCGGGGTCTCGGCGGCCAGTTTGCGCAGGATCGGGTCGAGCGCGCGCCGCGTGATGCTGTAGCCGTACGGCGCCTCACCGTCTGCGAGCCCGATCCAGCCGCTGTCGCGCGTCCAGAGGTCGACGCTGTTGTGCACCGCGCCGCGCTCCTCGAGCAGCGGCGCGAGGCCGAGCTTCTCGATCGTGGGCGTCGCGCTGGACTGGATGTAGTGCGTGCACACAGTCTTGTAGGCGTCGAGCGCCGGTCGGCGCTCGATCAGCGCCACGCGCGCGCCACGGAGCGCAAACAGCCGCGCCGCGGTGCATCCCGCGGTGCTCGCGCCGACGATCGCGACGTCGTACTCGCAGTCGCCCGCGCTCATCGACGCGAGAGCCGGGCCTGGAGGCGCTGAAGGGCCACCATCCCCCGCTCGGCGCGGCTGCCCGGGGCCGGCACGATGCCGAGCTGGCGGGCGACGTCGTTCATGTCATAGAAGGCGCGGTAGCGCGCGATGCGCCCGTCGCGCATCGTCCACTGGTCGAACCCGTCGATCCGCATCCTGCGGCCCGTGGGCGCGAAGCCGGGCGGATCGAGCGGACCGCGGTGGGTGCCCTCCATGTACCACGCCCACAGCACCACGTCGCCGGTGGCCGCCAGTGTGGGCGGGTCCGGCTCACCGAACCGCAGGTCGGGAAACGCGCGACAGCTGGCACGCATGAACTCCTGCACCGCCGGGACGCCACGCGCCGGCTCGCGCAGCGCCGGGTCCGCCCATTCGACGTCCTCGGCGATCAACTGCGCCATTGCGTCCGTGTCGCAGCCGTTCCAAGCTTCCATGTAGCGGTGAACGAACCCGCGGAGTTGCAGCGAAACATCCGGTGGGGCGCTAGCCGCCATCAACTACGTCCTCCTGCGACCGAACCCGGGCGTTAGCCGGCGGCCATCGCCGCTTGGGCCTCGGCGAGCTTCGCGCGGATCGTGTCGATCCCCTCCTTGAAGTCGAGCACCGGGCGCACATCCCACGTGACCAACCCGAACAGGGGGTAATCGGCCATAAAGTCGAGAACCTCGCGATGCGAGCCGGCGTTGGTGACACCGAAGCCGCCCCCCTCCAGGAATCCGTAGACGCAATCGAACGTCCCGTCGTCAGACTTTGACTGCAGCCAAGCGATGGCACCGTCGAACTGCTCCGGCGTTGGGGGGAGGGGCCCGGGTGTCGCGCTGATGAGGTACTTCATTGTCAGCTCCTCTGGATCTCGGGTTTGCTCGCGGTGTCCGGCTATGGCGCCGACTCCGCGGGGGGCGGAGCCTCATAAATCGACTGCAGCTGCAGGTAGGCAGCGAGGCCCTCGGGACCGAGCTCGCGCCCGAGGCCGCTGGCCTTCACGCCACCGAAGGGAGCGGCGGGATCGAGCATGTAGTGATTGATCCCGATGCTCCCGGTTTGCACGCGCCTCGCGACGTCGTTGGCGCGCTCGATGTCGCGGCTCCATACGCTGCCACCGAGCCCGAATTCCGAGTCGTTGGCGATCGCTACGGCATTATCGACACCGTCGTACGGGATCACCGTGAGCACCGGCCCGAAGATCTCCTCCCTGGCGATCGTGTCGCTGTTATCTACGTCGGCGAAGATCGTGGGCTGCACGAACCAGCCTCGGTCCTGCTCCGGCGGACGACCGCCACCTGCCACTACGCGGCCGCCCTCGGCGCGGCCCTGCTCGATGTAACCCTCGACGCGATCGCGCTGCCGGGCGCTCGCCAGCGGACCGATCTGCGTCGCCGGATCAAGGGAATCACCGACTATCAGCGCACCCGCGAGACCGCTGAACACTTCCAGGATCTCGTCGTAGCGCGAGCGCGGCGCGAGCACCCTCGTCCCGATGTTGCACGTCTGGCCGTTGTTGATCAGAGTCGCGGCGAACAGGGCCTCGGTGGCGCCGGCGAGGTCGGCGTCGTCGAGCACGATCGCGGCTGACTTGCCGCCGAGCTCGAGGGTCACGGGGCGAAGCAGCTCGCCGCAGCGGCGCGCGATCGCCCGACCCGACGCGCTGGACCCGGTGAACGCGATCTTGTCGACGCCCGGATGTTCCACCAGGTATGCCCCTACCTCGCGACCGGCGGGCACGATGTTCACGACGCCCGCCGGCAGCCCCGCCTCGATGATCGCCTCGGCGAGCAACAGGCTGTCAAGGACGGTCTCCGGGCTCGGCTTGATCACGACGGTGCAACCCGCCGCGAGCAACGGAGCCAGCTTGAACATGGCGAGGGTTTGCGGGTAGTTCCACGGCACGATTGCGCCGACCACGCCCACGGGCTTGTGCAGCACGTGGATCGTGCCGCCGAGCAGGCCCGCGCGATCCTCGGCCAGCGGCGTCTGGCGGATCAGCCCCGCGTAGTACCGCGCCAGCACGGAGGGAAAGACGGCCTCGATCTGCAGTGCGAGCGAGATTGGCATGCCGTTCTGCAGCGAGACGCGGCGAGCGGCCTCCTCGCCGCGACTTTCGAGCGCCCCAGCGAGCCGCTCGAGCGCCTCCGCGCGATCCTCACTGGACCACGACGACCAACCGCTCGGCTCCTCGAACGCGGCGCGCGCCGCCCGCACGGCTGCGTCGATGTCTGCATTAGTCCCCTCCGGCACCGACCCAACCGGCTCCTCTGTGCTCGCGGCTAGCACGGATATGCGATCTGAGCCCTGCGGCTTGATCCACTCACCGCCGATGAAAAGCTCGTCGCTGGCGATCATCGTTTGCGTGCTCATCATGGGTCTCCCTCTTTGACGCGAGCCGACACTGCCTCAGCGCGAGCCTACTCCTATTTCGGGTTAGGTGTCATTTGGCGGTTTACATCGTCAGAGCGCAACGGGCATAGGCGAACGGCCGAAGCCAACGCCCCGTAGACCCAGCGCGCGAGCGTCTTGCAGGACTCGAGCGTCACGCCACCGCGAGCCTCAGATCTTTGCGGGAAAGGGCTCGCCCGGACGAGCGCAGCTGTACATCGACGGCACTCTGGTGGCCCAGCTGGAGATGCCGTACACGACGCCCGTGGCGTTCAATTCGGGCGGGCTTCACTGCGGCGCCAACCCGGGATCTCCGGTGGTGGCGGAGTACGAGGCGCCGTTTGCCTTCACCGGCCGGCTCCACACCGTGGTGATTGACGTCAGCGGCGAGCTGATCACCGACACCGAGGCCGAGATGGCCAGCGCGATGGCGCATCAGTAGCGCGCGCCTCAGCGCTGCCCGGCGACCGGCTCGCGCGCGTGTGACAGCGGGTCCGAGCGCGCCGCAGCGCCGGGCGCGCTTCGCCCTCGACGAGAAGGACCAAAGGCGCCGAGTAGAGTCAGGCGCCATGGGATCGCGCTCTGGCAGCCGGAGCCAGCTCGCGCAGTTGGTGTTGCTCGCGTGCACGACCGTGTGGCTTTGCATGCCAGCCTCGGGTCACGCCCAGACGCCTAGCGAAACGTGCCCACCGCCGGCCTCTCCGGCGCCAGCAGCTGTCGCACCGTCGGCATCGAGTCTTCAACCCCCCGCGCAGCAGCTCGTGGCGTGCATCGGATCGCAGTCGATCCGCGGGCCGCTCTTGCGGCACTGGACCGAGGTGGCACGGCGAGCCGAAGGCCCTCGTCGGCGACGCAGCGCTCCGCATGTGCGCGCGTTGGTGCAAGAGGTGATGGGCTTCCTGCTCTCGTCCTACTGGGTCATCGGAGAAGCAAAGGATCTGAACGTTCAGGTTTCAGACGCACAAGTGCGGCGCAGCTTCGATCGCATCCGACGGCAGCAGTTTCCAAAGCGCGGTGAATTCACCAGCTTCCTACGGAGCTCCGGACAAACCGTGGCCGACCTTCTGTTCAGGGTGCGGCTCATGCTCCTTTCCGGGCGCATCCAACATCAGATCATTGCCGCACAACATGGGGCTCGCGCTCAGGAGGAAGCCCTTACGCGCTTCGTGCGTGAATTCAAAACCAAGTGGCGCGCGCAGACGTACTGCGCTACGCAGTACGCGGTCGAAGACTGCGGTCACGTTCAGGCGGCGCTCTGAGGAAGCGGTTGGTGCTGTACGCGCGCCGCGAGCGGGCGCTCGCCGAGCTGGGTCTTGACCGCGACGTGCACTCGCCTTGACGTATCGCAGCGCCGCCGAAGCTCAGTCGCGACGATCGCTTCCCTCAAGCGCCGGGTCGCGCGGCTGACCCGGCCAGTAAGGCCACTCCTCGAACGACGTGCAGCGGCCGTCTGCATTCAGGTGGATCAGCCACAGGTCGCGATACTGGTGGGGGGTTGGGCGCCCGTAGGAGACCTCCACGCGGACCACGGCGGTGTCGTTCTGCAAGGCAACGAGGGCGGTGTTCATCGTGAACGGCTCGTCGGGACCGTCGCGCTCGGCCTCCCACATCTGGGCGATCTCACCGAGCCCGACCAGCGGCTTCTCATACGGGGACATCTGGTAGGTCGCGTCCTCGGTAAAGAGTTCGCCCAATAGGCCGGTGCCCGCCGAGCGCCAGGCCCTCTCGTAGGCGACCAGCCAGTCCTCGACGACCGTGCGGCTCGCCGCCGGCGCGAACGGGTTGTCGGCGTACGCAAACAGCTCGACGCGGTAGCCGTCCGGATCGGTCACCTGCACCCGCGCAAGGCCGTGATCGTCTTCCCATTCCGCCTCCGCTATCCCGGCCTCGCGCAGGCGCGCACGCGCGGCGCGAACCTGATCGAGATCTGCAAGCTGAAAGCCGAAGTGGTTGCCGGACGGACGCTCGGCCGGCACTGGCCCCTCCCTCAGCGCAAGAACGGAACCCTCGCGTGATCCCACGATGAGGAGATGCTCCTCGTCGTGGATCCGCTCACTGAGCCCGAAGTGCTCGGCGTAGAAGCGCGCCGAGCGCTCGCGGTCGCCGACCGTCAACGCCACGTGGTTGAGCGCCACCCCGCGATCATCGCAGCCGCACGCGGCTGGGGCGCGGTGCCGCAGCCGCACGCGGTGCGGTCGGGCGGGCGATTAGCCTCGCCGCCTCGCTCACTGTCGCCTCGAGCAACGCGCGTTCGAGACGGGCGCGATTTCTCGCAGGGAGCTGCGGGGCTAGCGCGCCTCCGTGCCGCCCTCGAGAGCGGCGTAGCGCCGCTCTACTTCGTTCGCTTGATCGTCACCCGCCGGTGGAAGCTGGTGACGAGCCCGGCTGTACTGCGCGCGGTGCCCTTGGCTTCGACGTGGAACGACCCTCGCCTTAGGTACCTGCGCCCGGCTGCGTTCAGCTTGAGAACGAGCTTGCCGGTCTTACCCCCCGTGACCATCCCGGTGACCGTGCCGACCTTTACGCGCGCGGCCGCGTGACCGTTCTTCACGGTCGCGTACAGCGTCAGCGTAAAGCGGCACGTTTCGGTGGCGGGAAGGCCGCAGCTCGCGGACGCGGTCCCCGTGCCCTTGGATTGCTTGACCTTCACCGCGCGCGAGAAGCTCGAGATCGATGGAGCGTGATGCGTCAGGGTGGGGGTCGGTGGCGGTGTGGACCCGAGGTTGAACACGAGCAGCGTGTCGAGCTGGTCGAGAACGTTGCCGGTTTCTGAACTCGAGACGGACAGCGTCATGCAGGAGAAGGGTTTGTTTTGGAGTTGCCTGGTCTCGTTGAAGGTGGTGAACGAGATGGTCTTCCCGAACACGAACCTCAGCGCCGCACCGGGCGCCTTCACCCCGGTGATGGTCGTCTGTGGCCCTTTGCCCGTCGAATAGCCCGACAGGGACACCAGCACTCCTGCGCAGGATGCGGGCGGGCTGTACGTACCGACCACGAAGCTGAAAAAGGTTCTCGGACCCGACGATATTTCGCCGTTCATCGTCGCGCTCACCGTGACCTCTCCGGTCGGCGCTTCGTACTGAACGCGCGCGCCCACGATGTCCTGCGAGGGCGCCCCCAGGCTGTCTCCCACCGGATCGTTCGCTCTTCCTTCCACCGGTTCCGCCGCGGCCGTTCCCGGCGCGAGCGCCAACAACACACCGGCCGCGGGCGCGGCCAACGCGCCCCTGCAGCTTCGCGCCCAGCTTTGCGAGCGCCTCCAACGTGACCGACGATGCGCTCGCACTACACGACTCCTTGCCGGTGGCAGCCGACCTCGATACGAATTGCTTCGGTTAGATCAGATTCCATTGCAGCTTCCCACTCCCCTCAGACCGATCGCAGCGCCGCGACAACAGCTCCGAGTATTCCGTGCCCGCGCACCGGGCGCGCCGGTTCTAAACGCGCGTTGAGACGGTGACACTCGTTGCCGCCACGGTGATCGCGGCGACCGCCGCGGGCATCGTACTCGAGCACACCACGGCATTTGCGCCGCTGCTCGCGCGCCGCTGCCTGAGCTTGATGCTGTACGTGCTCGTCCCGTTCGTCGCGTACACCTCGTTCGCCCACCTTCATGTGTCGATCGACGCCGGGGTCGGTCTCGCGTTGGCATACGTCGGTCTTGGGGCGGGAGGCGCGCTGGCCTACGCGATCGGCAAGCGGTGGCTCGCGCTGTCACGGCCGTCGCTGGGGGCGCTCGTGTGCTCGGTGCTGCTCGTGAACACCGCCTATCTCGGGCTGCCGATGACCGTGGCGCTGCTCGGTACTTCCCATCTCAGCCAGGCCGTCGCCTACGACCAGGTGGTGAGCGGCCCGATGTTGTTCACCGTGGGCTTCGCGG
>DASZFR010000237.1:0-7160 GCA_035939635.1 Solirubrobacteraceae bacterium | reverse complement strand
GCTCGGCGCACGATGGAAGCGCTGCAGGTATGCGGGCCGGCGACGATTCAGGTGTTTCGAGACCCCGAGCTGGGCGTAATGATCACCGACGTCAACACGCGCTTCGGTGGCGCGTTTGCCGCGCCGGCCTACGCGGCGCCGGCCGGGCGCAGCTACCCCGAGCTGATCGTGGCGATGGCCCGCGGCGAGCGGGTCGAGCCACACGTGGGCGAGTTTCGGGCGGGCATCACGTTCACTCGCTACTACTGGCAGCTGGAGCTCGACGAGCAAATGCGCCCCACGGGTCGCGAGATCGTGCCGGGGGGACCGCCTACGGCGCGCTAGGTCAGCTGCCGCGCCGGGGGCGCCGGCTTCGCCGCTCGACGCTGCTGCGGGGAAATGCCCTGCGCCGCGGGTAAAATCTCTGCTCGTGGCAACCCTGCTTGCGGATCCGCCTGCGCCAACGGGCGCCGGGCAGCCAGAGCCGGCGCCGGCCGCGCAGGCGCCTGCCGCTGCGCGCAGGTGTGCCAACTGCGGCGCGCCACTGGACGCCGGGCAGGATTGGTGCCTTCACTGCGGCACCGGCGCGCCCGGCAGCCTGGAGTCGGGCTCACACCGCTGGCGCCCCGCGTCGGCGGTGCTTGCGGCGGTGGCGCTGCTGGTGGCGGGCGCGGCCGCGGCCGCCTACGCCGCGCTCAATAAGTCGTCGGGGCACCCCAAAAGCGCGCTCTCGGCGCTTGCGCTCGCGCCGGCGCCGGCGGCGGGCGCAGCGCGCGCGCTGCCTCCAAGCAGCGCGGCCACGCCGCCTCCCGCAGTGCCGAAAATCGGGGGCGTCGCCAAACCGCTGCTGCCGCTTGTGAAAGCGCCGAAAACGCCGCTGGTGACCATCACCAAAGCGCCAGCGGCGACGACGCCAGCCCCGGCGGCCACCACCACGCAACCAGCGACCACGACGACGCCGGCCGCCACGCACACGACCACTACGCCGGCGACCTCGACCACGCCGGCGGAAGCGCTGTCGGAAGCGATCGTGGTGGACACCAACGCGGCGACCACGTACAACCCGGACAGCCTGCCGGTCAGCGACTTCGGCGACCCGACACTGGCGATCGACGGCGAAACCTCCACCGCCTGGACGGCGCTCGTGGATCCCGCGACCGCGCCGAAGATGGCCGCTGGCCTGTTGGTCGACCTCAAGTCTGCGCAGCGGCTGGCGACGCTTGGGCTGATCACCTCGACGCCGGGGATGTCGGTGCAGGTCTTCGCGTCCAGGGCTGGGGCGGCGCCGGCTTCGATCACCGACCCCGCGTGGGTGCCCCTCAGCAAAGTGGTCGTCGCAAAGCACACCACTCGCATCAAGCTGAGCAAGCCCAAACAGGGCTTTCGCTTCGTGGCGCTGTGGATCAGCAAGGCGCCCGCGTCGGCCGTGGGCACCGCGCAGGCGCCCGGCCACGTGAGCGTGAACGAAATCGAACTGTTTCCGACGCGCTAGTTAGCTCGACGCCGAACGCGCCCGTGCCGGCGAGCGCCGGGCGCGCGGAGAGCGCGCGCGTGGAGCGCGCTTGGGCGTGCTCCACACTTCGTCGAGGAACTCCGCGATCTCCTCGGTGAGACGCTCCGGGCTGAGTCGCAGCTCCAGTAGCGAGTTGGCCTCGATCAGACGCGCGTTGGGCATCTCTTCGGCCAGCGCCCCTGCGTCGGAGAACGGGTGCACGGGGTCGCGGCGGTGTCCCAAGATGAGCGCGGGCGTCTTGAACGTGCGCCGGTCGTTGCGGTGCGGCGCGACGCGCCCGAAGAACAGTCCCTGCAGCAGCGCGCCGCCCGGTCCGGGCTCCTGGCGGATCAGGTCGAGCATCACGTTGCCGTAGTGCGGCAGCAGCGGGCGCGGCACCCAGCGCGCGACACGCGCGAGCGCCGACATGCCGCGCTCGCCGAACGTGAGCGCGACGAGCAGAGGAGTAAACGCGAGCGCGCTCCACAGCAGCGCGTTGTCGAGCACCGGCATCTCGATCACGAGCCCGCGCAGGCGCTCGGGGTACGCGAGCGCGACCTCCAGTGCCGTATTGGCGCCGAGCGAGGTGCCCATCAGCACCGCCTGCTCGATCTGCAGGTGATCCATCAGCGCGATGACCTGTTCGCCGAACATCTGCATCGAGTACAGCCCCATGTCGCGCGGGCGCTCGGAGTCGCCGTGGCCGAGCAGATCGAGCGTGATCACGCGGTTGCCGTGCGCGGCGAGGTCTTCGGCCAGCGGCCAGTGCATGCGCTGGGACAACAGCAGGCCGTGGACGAGGATCAGCGGTCGCGCCTGGCTGCCCGCGCTCTTGGCCGTGCGCCCGCGTGCGCCTGCGTCTGTCACAGCGGCGGGCCCGCCCCCGAATTCGCTGTACGCGATGCGTCGACCGTCGAACTGGAAGAACGGCATCTCGCCCGGCAGCCTAGCGACCGGCGCGGCAAGGCGCGGCAACCGCCGCGGCGCGGTAGGTTTTCCCCGAGCACACGCGCAAGCGCACGACCAGGAGGAGCAAATGGCCAAGCAACCCCGCATCCTCGCCGGCGAGACGGCGGCTATCACAGGCGGCGCGCGCGGAATCGGCCGCGCGACGGCCGAAGCGCTGCTGGGTGTGGGCATGCGCGTTGCGATCGGCGACGTGGACATCGAGGCCGCGCGCAAGACCGCCTCCGAGCTTGGCCCGAGCGCGGTGGCGCTCCCGCTTGACGTGACCAGCCGCGAGTCGTTTCAATCGTTTCTGGATCAGGCAGAAGAGCAGCTCGGCGCGCTGGACGTGCTCGTGAACAACGCCGGCATCATGCAGATCGGCCGCTTCATCGACGAGGACGACCTCACGGCGCGGCGCATGATCGACATCAACCTGCATGGGGTGATCCTCGGCACCAAGCTCGCGCTCGACCGCATGCTGCCGCGCGGGCGCGGCCACATCGTCAACGTGGCCTCGCAGGCGGGGAAGTTCGGCACTCCGGGCGGAGCCACCTATTCGGCGACCAAGCACGCGGTGGTCGGCCTCACCGAGGCAGTGCGCGGCGAGATGCGCCTGATGGGCGCAGACATCCAGCTCAGTTACGTGATGCCCTACGTGGTGAAAACCGAACTGGGCTCGGGCCTGGGCCAGGCCCGCGGCCTCAGCGACCTCGAGCCCAGCGAAGTGGCGGACGCGATCGTCGACGCGCTGCGCTTCGGCACCGTGGAAGTGTGGGTGCCCAAGCGCTCGCGGCGCACCAACCAGATGGTGACCCTGCTGCCGCGCCGCGTGTCCGAAGCGGTGGGGCGCGCGATGAAGGCGGATCGCGTGCTCGCCGACGCCGACTCGGCGCTGCGCCGCGGCTATGAGCTGCGCGCGTCGCACTCTGAGCCCGGGCTCGCGCCCGGCGACGAGCAGGCCCGCATTCCCGCCGCCTCGGCGACTGACACACCCCCCGCTGGAGCCTCGGCGCCTGACGCGCACGCCGCTCAAGCCTCCGGCGACTGACGCAAACCCCTCTCAAGCCTCCGGCGACTGGCGCAAAGGCCGCTCAAGCCGCCGGCGACTGGCGCAAAGGCCGCTCGTGCGCATAACGGGCCCCGCCCGCATCGGCGCGCTGCGTCAGCCGGCGAGCAGCCACTGAGCGATCAGCGAGCCGATCAGCGGCCCCTGGTCCTCCTGCAGGAAGTGGCTTGCCTGCTCGATCGGTCGCGGCGCAGAGCGGCCGATCGACTTGGCGAAGCCCTCTGCGACCGACAGCGGCAGCACCGGATCTGAGTCGCCCCACAGCATCAGAGTGGGGCGCGCGTCCTCGCGCAGCGCGTCCTGCACGCGCTGGCCGGCGGCCGCCCCGGGCGCGTCGGGGGCCAGCGGGATCAGCTGCGGGAACGCGCGGGCACCCGCCTTTGAGGCGGCGTCGGGGTACGGCGCGTCGTAGGCCCCGGCGACCTCGTCGCCGGGGTCCTGCTTGCAGGCGCGCCGTACGAGCAGCCCGACCGGGAGGTCCTCCGTGCGCACCACGAAGTCGCGGAACGCAAGCCACGCGTCGGTCATGCGCTGGCGTCCGGTGAACAGCGCCGTGTCGAGGATCACCAGACGGCTGATCCGCTGCGGGCTGTCGACAGCCAGGCGCAGCCCGATCGGCCCGCCCCAGTCGTGCACCACCATCGTGGCGTTGCGCAGGTCCAGGTCCTCCAGCAACGCGGCTGCGATCTCCGTGTGGCGGTCGTAGGAGTACCAGTCGATGTCGACGGGCTTGTCCGAGGCGCCGAAGCCGGCCAGATCTGGCGCCACGCAGCGAAAGCCGGCGTCGCGCACCGGCGGAATCACCTTGCGCCACAGAAACGACCACGTGGGCTCACCGTGCATGAACACCACGGGCGCGCCTTCGCCCTCGTCGCGGTGTGCGAGCCGCAGCCCGTCGATCTCTCGGTAGTGCGCGGCAAAGGCAAAGTCGGGCAGCCCCGCAAGCGCCTGCTCGTCTGTGCGCACCGCCTCGGTCACCGGCGGGGCGGAGCATATCCTCAACCCCATCGGCTAGGCTCGCGCCGTGCACAGCGCCGCGATAGCGCTCGTCCCGGTGGTGGCCGAGAAGAGCCGGGTGCCGTTCTACGTCGTCGGCGGCACGCTCGCGGTGTGGGCGGTGGTGGTCTCGGTGCTGATCGGGCTGCGCAAACCGGCGTTTCCCTACGGGCCGGCGGGCGAGCGCGCGGTGATAGCGATCACCGTGGTGCTCGTGCTGGCCGCTGTGGCGACGGCCGTCCTGACCTCGAGCGCGCCCAAGAAGTCCGCCACGACGGCGGCCGCATCTGCCACGCAGCCTGCGGGACCTGGCTACATCCCGGAAGGGACGGTCCCGGCGGCCGCCCCGACTCCGAGTGCCGCTGCGGCTCCCAGCGCCTCCACAACTACGAGCACCGCCACCACGCCCGCGACGAGCGGCGCAGCGACTCAACCGGGTACGACGGTGCCGCTGTCTGCGGTCCCCAACGCGATCGCGTTCAACACCAAGTCGCTCACGGCAAAGGCGGGGAAGGTGACGATCGCGTTCACCAACTCCGGCGCGCTGGAACACAACGTGACCATCGCGCTGGGGAGCACCGTGCTCGGTGCCACGCCGACGTTCACGGGTGGCGCAAAGAACCTCACGCTGTCGCTCAAGCCTGGCACCTACACCTTCTACTGCTCGGTGCCCGGCCACCGTGCGGCCGGGATGGAAGGTACGCTGAAGGTCACGTGAAGCTCTTCGTCTGCTGGGGAACGTTTCCT
Source organism: Solirubrobacteraceae bacterium (assembly GCA_035939635.1). Lineage (GTDB taxonomy): Bacteria > Actinomycetota > Thermoleophilia > Solirubrobacterales > Solirubrobacteraceae > Palsa-744. Next base: position 1,932 of record DASZFR010000237.1, on the reverse strand, counting down.
ACGCCTCGACCGGGCGGTCACCCGTGCGCGAACGCCTACCACGCGCTCACCCGCGCCGGCCACGAGCCGGAGGTGGTCAAGTCCTACGGATTTGCGCCGCTGCCAAAGATGTTCAACGACACCAGCGGCCGTCGCGAAGTGGAACGCCTGACCGGCAACCGCTGGGTGCCGACGCTCGTGCTCGACGACGGCACGGTGATCGACGATTCCAAGGAGATCGTGGCCTGGGCGCAGGCCAACCCGGCGTAGAGCGCATGGCGACCGCGAGCAACAGCACATCGCCGACCCGCGTGCTCGCCGCGCTGGACGCCGCGCGCGCCGAGATCGACGTGCTCGAGCATCCCTTCTACCTTCGCTGGCGGGCGGGCCGGCTGGACGCCGAGGAGCTCGAACTCTACGCGCGCCAGTACCGCCACGCGGTGCTCGCCCTGGCCGAGGCCTCCGCGCGCGCCGCGCAGGAAGCGCCGGATGACGCCGCCGCCGACCTGCGAGCACACGCGCACGAGGAGGCGCGCCACGTGGCGCTGTGGGACCGCTTCGCCGCCGCCGCCGCGGACGCAGGGGAAAGCCGCAGCAGCGACTCGCGTGATGCCACGCCCTTGCCGCAGACGCGCGCCTGTGCCGGCGCCTGGACAGCGGCCGACAGCCTGCTCGAGCGCCTCGCGGTGCTCTATGCGATCGAGGCCAGCCAGCCGGCGATCAGCGAGACGAAGCTCGAGGGTCTCGTGCAGCACTACCGCTACCGCCCGGACGCGCCCGCCGTGGAGTACTTTCGCGTGCACGCGTTGCGCGACCACGAGCACGCGCGGATGTCGGCCGCCCTGATCCGGCGGCTGGTCGCCTCCGATTGCGACGGCTTGCAGGCCCAGCGCGCGGTATCGCGCGCACGCGCCGCGTTGCGCGGAAACTGGCGCCTGCTGGATGGCGTCGAGGCCGCCGCCGCCCCGGCGGCGCGCAGCTAGCCGCCCCGGCGTTCAGCCATCGAGCGGCCTTACCCTTTCGGCGGGTCGAGGCCTTCGGGGCTCGTGTCTGTTTCGATGTAGGAGTAGTTGCCGGGGTCGGGTTCGGTGAGCATCCCCGGGCAGCCTTTGCGCAGGTTCTCGCACTCGAACACCTTGCCGTTGGCGAGATGGATGTCCAGGCGCGAGTAGTAATAGAAGGACATCGCGTTGCCGTCGTGGTGGAGGTCCACTTCCGCCTCGCGCGGGTCTTCGCGCCAGCGGTTGGTGAGCAGGCGCCTGTCGGCTGAGTGCTGGTGCTTGAGGTACTTGTCAAACCACGCCGACGTGTACCACGCGATCTCGTCGGCGCCGCGCAGCGAGGCGCCGAAGGCGTGGTTGGGGATGAAGCTGAAGTCCAGGTGCGAGCCGCCGCGGATGATGATCTCGCCGCTGTCCACGCCCGCCTGCGAGTAGGCGTGGGACTCCACCGACTTCGCTTCGGGGTTCGGCAGTTCCTTGTTGGGCGTGGGCGGCAAAAAGTAGTCCGCGGACATGCCCAGCGCCGGCTTTGTGACCGGCGGCACCGTGCGGTCGCCGGGATCGCCCGGGCACGGCTTCTCTGCGGGTCCGCCACCGCTAGCGCCGGTTGTCGCGTTCGGGTTGGGCGCGGCGAGGTTGTCCCACGCCACCACCGCGTGCACGCGGGGGTCCCACTGCGCGATGTAGGAGACGCCGGCGGCGCCGTACGAATGGCCCGCGAGGCCGATCTTGTTGCTGTTGAGCAGCCGCCAGAACGGGTTGTAAGCCGCGTCCAGGCCCTTCTTCACACGCATGTCCTGCTTGGCGGCGTGGCTGGTGCCGGTTTCGCAGCTCGGCACCGGCTCGTAAGGTCGTCTGGGCGTGGACAAAAAGAAGTCGAGGGCGTCCTCGGTGCCATCGAAGAACGGGCGGCCGTCGGTCTGCGCCGGGACGCCCTCTTCTTTGTCGGGTT
>DASZFR010000236.1:0-1539 GCA_035939635.1 Solirubrobacteraceae bacterium | reverse complement strand
GATCGTGGGGTCCTGGAAGGAATCGATGAGCACGATCGTGCGCCCGCTGCCGTCCTTTCCTTCGCCGAGGAGCGACTTGAAGCGATAAGCAACGCGGATCTGCTGCGGGCCGTAGCATTCTTTTTCGGGGTTGGGTTTTTTACAGCGAAACCTAAACCTACTGTCCTGGACCGCCGGACGCACCAACCGGGCCTGGAGCCCACCGGCCAGCGTCATGTGCCCGACACCCGGGCCGGCGATCCCTACCGGGCCGGGAAACGCCGAAACGATGCCGACGGGCCTCGCCGCCAGGGCGGGGCCGGAAACGGCCTCAAGAGCGCCCAGCGCGACTGTGATCGTCAGCGCCCGCCTCAAACACCCTTTCCCCCGCATGGTGCCCCCTGGTTGACTGCGCGTGATCCTACTCCGGGTCGGCTGCGATTGGCAAAGCGCTGCGCGCGCTCACGAACGCGCAACCGCATTTAGCGCCGAACCCGCGATGCACACCGAATTAGCGACGAGGAGAACGTGGAAAGCCGGACTTCGCGGCGTGCTAGGGCCTGCGCCTTCGGGCACGGGCCACCATCCCGCCGCGCTACTGCATTGCGGGCTGACCAGGCGTGGGAGCGGCGGCCGCGCTCACGCCCGCCTCGGACGACCAGCACTCGTCCGTGCTTCGCCACGCGACACGCTCGCTTCCGCCGGGGCTAAGCAGCAGTCTCGCCGCCCGCAGCCGGCGCGCCCCGGCCTCGTCCGTTGCGCGCGTGGCGCCGCCTGCGCCGCTCGGCCGGGCTTCGGATCAGTCCTGGGGTGGCCATCACAGGCTCCGCGTTCGGCCACGGTGCGCGGCCTGGGTGCCGCGGATATGCTCGCCCCGAAACCCCCCAGGAGAGGACACACGATGGCAGTCGGGATAAGACTCAAGTTCGCCGGCGGAACGCAGGAGCAGTACCAAGCCGTGCACGACACCGTGAACGCGAGCAGCCCGCTCGGCAGGGCCGACGGTTTGCTCGTCCACTCAGCCGGCCCGATCGACGGGGGCTGGGGCGTGATCGACTTCTGGGAGTCCGCTGAGGCATTCGACCGCTTCACCCAGAACAAGCTCATGCCAGTCATCCAACAGCTCGGCGACCGAGCCTTTCCGAACCCGCCGGAGCGCAAGGACTTCACGGTCCACAACCTCGAGCAGCACGGCGACTGAGTGCGCAAGCCCGCAGGGGTGCCCACAGGCTGCCCCGGCGCGCTCCAGTTCACGATCGCAGCGACGTAAAGCTGCGGTGCCGCTGGCCTTTGTTCCTCAGGTGGCCGGCGCTTTCGACGCGCCGGTGCCTCGATCCAGGCTGGCTCGTCCCGGACGCCCCACCAGTCGCGAGGGCAGGCTTGCGCTCTGGAGCAGCACGCGTCCGCGCTTCGGTACGCGACACGATCGCTTTCGCCGTGGCGAAGCACGCGTAATCGCGTCGCCGGCTCCAGCAGCTCCCTGTCGTCCAGGGCGGGAGCGCAGGAGTTGGCGGCCGGCGCGCTCGCTCGCGCGTGAAGGCGGGCGTGGTGTGATGTCGC
>DASZFR010000235.1:0-16304 GCA_035939635.1 Solirubrobacteraceae bacterium | reverse complement strand
CCTGCTCGGCGAGCGCGCGGGTGCCGAGCGGGTGCGTGAGCTGGCCGAAGCGCAGCGCTTCGACGACGCGCTGTGGCGCGAGCTGTGCGAGCTTGGCTGGCCAGGGATCGCGCTGAGCGAGGAGCACGGCGGTCAGGGCCTCGGGACCATCGAGCTCGCGATCCTCGCCGAAGAGCTCGGGCGCTCCATCGCCGCGGTGCCCTTCCTGCCCAGCGTGATGGCGTCGGCGCTGATCGAGCAAGCGGGCTCCCCCGCGCAGTGCGAGCGCTGGCTTGCGCCGCTGGCGCGCGGCGAGATCACCGGCGCGCTTGTCGGCGGCGACGAGTCTGGCGCGGAGCTCGTCATCGGCGCGCCCGAGGCGGCGGTGATCGTGATCGTGCACGAGGACCAAACCGCTCGATTGCTCGCCGCCGACGAATGCGACATAGCGCCCTTCAGCGCGATCGATCCCACCCGCTCGGCGGCGCGCGTGGGCGCACCGGCGAACGCGGGCGAGGAGCTCGCCGGCGACGTCGCCGCGGGGCTCGGGCGCGCGCTGGTGGCCGCGAGCGCCGAGCTAGTCGGCGTCGCCGACCGCGCGCTTGAGATGACCGTGGCCTACGTAAAGGAGCGCCGGCAGTTCGGCGTCCCCGTGGGGTCCTTCCAGGCGGTGGCGCACCGCTGCGCGCAGATGCTGCTGGACACCGAAAAGGCGCGCTCGTCCACGTCGTTCGCGGCGTGGGCCGCCGACGCCGACCCCGAGCGGCTGCCCGAGGTGGCGGCGATGGCCAAGGCAGCCGCGTCGGATGCGGGCCGCGAGGTCACCGCCAGCGCGATCCAGGCCCACGGCGGCATCGGCTTCACGTGGGAGGCCGGCGTGCACTGGCTTTACAAGCGCGCACAGCTCGACGCCGCCCTGCTGGGCGGCGCGTCGCGCCAGCGCGCGCGCATCGCGTCGCTGCTGGGCGACCGCGCGGTGCAGCTCGGCGCGCCACGCGGATGACCAGCGGCCGCGCCATGGCACGCTGGGTCCCGACCCGCCCGAACCGTTGAAGAAGGGAGCGAGAGCATGAGCGAAGTGGTGCTGATGGCAGTCGACGACGGCGTCGCGGTGCTGACGCTAAACCGACCCGAGCGGCTGAACGCGTGGACCGACGAAATGGAGCACACGTATTTCGGCCTGCTCGACGAGTGCGCGGCGTCAGGCGACGTGCGCGCGATCGTGGTGACGGGCGCCGGCAAGGGGTTCTGCGCCGGCGCAGACATGCAGGGGCTGCAGCAGCTCAGCGACGGCGGCTTCGATGGGGCCAACGGGGCGCGCGCCCAACGCCGGCCGCAGGCCACGCCGCTGTCGGTGCCAAAGCCGATCATCGCCGCGATCAACGGCGCGTGCGCGGGCATCGGCCTGGTGCAGGCGCTGATGTGCGACATTCGCTTCGCCGCGCGCGGCGCGAAGTTCACGACGGCCTTCGCCCGGCGCGGGCTCGTGGCCGAGCACGGCATCTCCTGGATCCTGCCCCGCCTTGTAGGCCCCGCTCGCGCTCTGGACCTGCTCCTGTCGGGCAGGGTGCTCCTGGGCGACGAGGCCGCCGAGCTCGGCCTGGTCAACCGCGCCATGGAGCCAGAGCAGCTGCTCGACTTTGCCACCGGCTACGCACGCGACCTGGCGCGCAACTGCTCGCCGTCGAGCATGGCAACGATGAAGCGCCAGGTGTACGCCGATCTGCAGCGCCCGCTCATCGACGCGGTGGCCGAGGCGGACGCGCTGATGCTCGAGTCCTTCGCCCGGCCCGACTTCGCGGAGGGCGTGGCGAGCTTTGTGGAGAAGCGCGAGCCAAGCTTCGCGCCGGTGAGCGGCTGACGCTAGGCCGCGGCGCCGAGCCTTAGGCGCACGCCACCCACAGCGATTTCGTCGCGCGCGGCGCGCACCGCTTCAGGCAGCTCGAGGCGGATCTCGCAAAGACCTTCCTCGGCGGGCACGTCCACGGCGACGAAGCGCACGTCGCCCGAGTCGAGCTGTAGCTCATCGCCGTCCGGCGCGACGCCTAGCACCTCGCCCCAGCGCGCCGCGACGCTTGCGGGATCGGCGACCGCGATGGTCACTCCCGACAGGCTCCCGGACGCGCCGCTGCCGACGCGCGCGGTCCACCCCGGTCCGCCCCAACGCCAGCTGCCGTACGGCCGCGACCCGTCGATCGACACGATCGCCCCGCGCATGTCCGCGGGGTGCAGGTGCGTGCCGGAAATGTCGGGCAGATCGACGCTCCACACGGTCCGCACCCCCGCCGCGTCGGCTCGCGCGCGGGCGCTGTCGAGATCCTCGAGGTCGAACATCACCATGTAGCCGCCATCGCCCCCGTGGCGCGCGAGATAGCGCCCGGCTGCCGTGTCGGGCGCTGTCGGCGAGACGATCTCCAAGAAGCAGTCGCCCAACGCGAACACCGTGTTGGCGAGCCCGAAGAGGCCGACGCCCGGATCGCGAAACGGCTCGTTCAGGCCCAGCGCCTCGCGCAGCTGCGCGACGACCGGCTCAAGCTGCTCGGCGACGAACACCGCCTGGCGCAGGCGTACGCGCGATTGGGAAGCGCCCATGCCGCTCAGCCGTGCAGGCGCACCGGCAGCGTCTTGAGCTGGTTGATGAACGGCGATTCGACGTATAGCGGCTCGCCCGCGAGCGCGACGTCGGGGTAGCGCGCCAGCGTCTCCTCCATGAGGATGCGCAGCTCCAGGCGCGCGAGCGCGGTTCCCAGGCAGAAATGACGACCACCCGCGCCAAAGGCTTGGTGGTCCGGGTTGCGGCGCGCATCGAAGCGGTCGGGGTCGTCAAAGCGCGTTTCGTCGCGGTTTGACGACACGTACCACATGACCACCTTGTCGCCCTTTTTGATCTTCTGCCCGTGCAGCTCGGTGTCCTCGGTGGCGGTGCGCCGGAAGTGCGCAAACGCGGGGAACATGCGCAGAGACTCCTCCACCGCGGACGGGATCAGGGAGGGGTCGGCGAGCAAGATCTGCTTCTGCTCGGGGTCTTCCATCAGCGCGCGCATGCCGGAGCAGTAGGTGGCCTTGGTCGAGTCGTTGCCGGCGGCGACAAGCAAGAAGAAGCCCATCACGATCTCGTGCTCCTCGAGCTTCTCGCCTTCGACTTCGGAGTGCACGAGCACGCTCGTGAGGTCGTCTGTCGGATGCTCGCGGCGCGCCGCGATCAGCTCGCGACAGCGATCGAAGATCTCCGGCACGTCTTTTTCGACCGCGCCCTCGATCCCGTCGGGGTTCAGGTCCGGGTCGCCTGCGCCGAGCGTGGAGTTCATGAGGTTGGCCCACACCGCGTCGTCCTCCTCGGGGATGCCCATGAAGCTGCCGATCACACGCGAGACCACCGGCTGCGCGACCTCGTTGACCAATTCGCACTCCTGTTTGCCGCCCACGCCGTCGAGCACGCGCGTGACGATGTCGCGGATCGCGCCCTCGTGGTCGGAGATGCGCTTGGGCGTGAAGCCCGCCTGAAACAGCGCCTTCAGGCGGTCGTGCTTGGGCGGGTCCATGCCGATGAACATCGCCCGCACGAGCTCGATCGGGAACACCGCCGACAGCGCGGTGATACCGCCCGTTTCCGAGGAGTAGGTCTTGTAGTCGCGGCTGACGGTGTGGATGTCGTCGGCGGTCGTCACCGACCAGTAGCCGGGCTCGCTGGGGTACTCGCTGAACCCGTTCGTCCAGTGGATCGGGCATTCGCTGCGCATGCGCTTGAACGCCTCGTGCGGCGGGCCGTTCTGCCACAGCTCCCGCTCGGTGAGTTCCACGCTTGAGATGTCGCGCCCGACCGTCGCCATTCCGACCTCCAGGATCGCCGCCGCAGGACGCGCTCGATACTACTGGCTGGTCAGCCAAGACGGGTGGGCGCGGCGGGAGGGTTCAGCTGGTGCTCCACACCACACCCGTGTCGCCGAAGCCAAGCGCGTCTTTGGTGGCTTCGGTGAGGTCGAATTCCCGCCCTTCCACGTACGGTCCGCGGTCGATCACGGGCACGCGAACGGAGCGCCCACCCAAGCGCAGCGTCACGAGCGTGCCGCACGGGAGCGTGCGGCTGGCGACGCCCATCGTGTTCGATTCCAACGCCCCGCCGCAAGCCAGCGACCCGCCACCGCCGTACCACGACACCTGCACAGAGCGGTACACGTTCAAGCGCCCCAGCAACCGGCGGCTCGGGCGCGCGCCCGGTTCGCCGGCGTAGCGCACCCGCACGAGCTCGCTGCCGATCCGCCGCGGCGAGAAGCGCAGCGCAAAGTTGCCCTTACGCCCGGTTCGCGTCCCCGCCATCGTGCTCCAGCGCCCGCCGGCGAACGCCTGTAGGGACACCATCCGGCCGGCGAGCGGGGTCAGCGCTCTGCCGGCGCGAAGCGTGCCGGTCACGCTCGCCCGCTGGCCCTCGAGCACGTCGAGCGCGCGGTCGCGCACGGTCAGCCGCGTCACCAGCGGCGCCGGCGCGGCGGCGCCGTCCAGCGACGATGCCGCGTCGGGGTTGAGCGGGCCATATGTGCCAAGCGGTGCGATGCCCGGCGCGGCGGGAACAGTCGGCACCGGCGGCGCAGGAACGTACATCGGTTTTCGCTGCCTCCTTTGCGTTCGCCTACGGGGTTAGCTGTCGGGCTCGCGCGGTCCGCGGCGGTGATGCCCGTCGCGGATCGCGCTACGGCCGCATCAGCGGCCGACTCGCCCCCTCCGGCCTGCCCTTCGGCGGCCGGGAAAACTGGGTCCCCCGCTCGCAGCCCATCCTGGGGCGGCGACTCGGCGGGTTGGTCGAACAGTTGTTCGCCACCCTAGGCGCTACGAACACGTGTTTGTGTGACGAAGCGCACACACCCGCCGCACGCGTCTCTGGTATAGGCGCCGGTCGTTGACGCGCGACGCCGAAGCAGCGACAATCGTCTCGATGGCGAACCCCGACCGCCTGACGGCGCTGGACTCTACGTTCCTGCACCTGGAGGACAACTCGACGGCCCACATGCACGTGGCCTCGGTGATGATCTTCGAGGGAACCGCGCCGAGCGCTCAGGAACTCGTCGACCACGTGCTCGCGCGGCTGCATCTGGTCCCCCGCTACCGCCAGCGGCTGGCGTACGTGCCGCTGCAGCAGGGGCGCCCGGTGTGGGTCGACGACCCCTACTTCAACGCGCGTTACCACATCCGCCACACCGCGCTGCCAAAACCTGCCGACGAACAGGCGCTCAAGCGTCTTGCGGGACGCCTGTTCTCGCAGCGTCTTGACCGCTCAAAGCCGCTGTGGGAGATCTGGCTCGTGGACCGGGTGGTCGGCGGGCGCTTTGCGCTGATCGCCAAGACCCATCACGCGCTCGTGGACGGGATCTCCGGCGTCGACATCACCACGGTGCTCTTCGACGCCGCGCCCGACCCCGTCCCGACCGCGCCGGCGCCGGTGCCGTGGCACGCCAGGCCGCTGCCGGGCAACGCGAAGCTGCTCGGCGAGGCGTTGCGCGAACGCCTCACGGTGCCCTCGGAGATGCGCCGCGGCGCGCGCGCGCTGTTTCGCGCGCCGCGCCGAGCGGTGTCACAGGTGGTGGACGCGGCGGTCAGCGTAGGCGCAACCGCGGTAGCGGGAATCAGCGCGCCCGCTCCCGACAGCCCGTTCAACGTCGAGATCGGGCCCCACCGCCGCTACACGTTCCACGACGCCGACCTCGGCGAGTTCAAAGCGATCAAGGACTCGCTCGGCGGGACGCTGAACGACGTCGTGCTGGCCGCGGTGAGCCTCGCTCTCGGGCGCTACCTGCGCAACCGCGAAATCGACACCGATGGCCTCGTGCTAAAGGCCATGGTGCCCGTATCGGTGCGGGCGGAGTCACAGCGCGGCGCGCTCGGCAACCAGGTGGCGGCGATGTGGGCGCCGCTGCCGGTGGGCGTGCGCAACCCCGCCGAAACTCTGCGCCAGGTGGGCGCCGCGATGGCCGACCTCAAGCAGTCCGGCCAGGCGGTGGGCGCCCAGGTGCTCACCAACCTCGCCGGCTTCGCGCCGCCCACGATTCTCAGCCAGGCCGCGCGCCTGCAGGCGCGCCAGCGCTTCTTCAACCTGGTGGTGACGAACGTTCCCGGGCCGCAGGTGCCGCTCTACGTGCTGGGCCGGCGGCTGGAGGTGCTCTATCCGGTCGTGCCGCTCGCCCAGCGCCAGGCGCTGGGGATCGCGGTGATGAGCTACGACGGCCACCTCGGCTTCGGGCTGCTCGGCGATTACGACGCGCTGCCCGACCTCGAGGCAATCGCGGATGACCTGCGCTGGGCGATCGGCTCTCTCGCGCGCGCGGCAGGAGTGCGCTCGACGCGCCGGCGCGCCCCGAGAAAGACCGTCGCGGAGCGGGCCAACTCGGCCCGCGCCAGCGCTTCCTAGCCCGCGGCCTGAGCAGATCGAGTCGCACGCGCGGCCCTCGCCGGTGACTGGCGCTGCGGGCCGGTGCCCGCTCGATCTCGCGCTGTTTGGCGCCGAGCAACCTCCATACTGAGTGGTATGCGATTGGCGCTCTGTCAGATGAACGCGACCGTCGGCGATCTTGCCGGCAACGCTGAGCTGATCCGCGCGGGACAGCGCGCCGCCCGTGCGGCGGGGGCCGACCTGGTGCTGTTCCCCGAGCTGGCGCTCACCGGATATCCGCCCGAGGACCTGCTGCTGCGCGAGGACTTCCTCGCCGACGCCCGCAGCGAACTCGAGCGGCTTGCGACAGACGACCTGGCGCCCGTGTCGGTCGTCGGCTTTCCCGAGCGCGCCGAGGACGTCTACAACGCGGCGGCCGTGCTTGCCGGCGGCGCAGTGCATGCGATCTACCGAAAGGTCTACCTGCCCAACTACGGGGTGTTCGACGAGCAGCGCTACTTCCAGAACGGATTGACCGGGTCGGTCATCGACATCGGTCGCCACCGGATCGGCCTCACCGTTTGCGAGGACATCTGGGAGCCCGGACCGCCTGCGAGCGAGGAGGCACTCGCGGGGGCGACGTTGATCGTCAACATCTCCGCCTCCCCTTACCACGCCGGCAAGGGTCGTCAGCGCGAGCGCATGTTCGCGCAGCGTTCGCGCGACTACGCGTGCTTCACCGCCTTCTGCGCGCTGGTCGGCGGGCAGGACGAACTGCTCTTCGACGGACACTCTTTCGTCGTCGATCCCAGCGGCGAGACGATCGCGCGCGCGGTGCAGTTTGGCGAGCAGCTGCTCGTGTGCGACCTCGATCTCGACGCCGCCGCCGCCGCACGGCTGCGCGAGGCCGCGCATCGCCCGGTCGCCCGCGCCCGGCGCGGGCCCTCGGTCCACGTTCTGCCGCCACTCCCGGACCCGGCGGCCGGCGCCGCTGACAAGCCGCCGCTACCGGCGGGCACCCTCGCGCAGCCGCTCGCGCCGGAGGAGGCCGAGGTGTACTGCGCGCTCGAGCTCGGGCTGCGCGACTACGTGTCCAAGAACGGCTTCGAGCACGTGTTGCTCGGGCTCTCCGGCGGGATCGACTCCGCGCTGGTGGCGTGCCTGGCGGCCGACGCGCTGGGCGCGCAGCGCGTGACCGCCGCGGTGATGCCGTCGCGCTACTCGTCACACGACACGCAGGCCGACGCACGCGCTCTCGCGCGCGCGCTCGACGTCGCACTGGTCGAGCTGCCGATCGACACCGTGCTCGACGCCTACCAGGACGAGCTCGCCGGCGAGCTGCAGCGCTCCACCACCCCCGTGCTCGCGGGATCGCGCGACGACATGTCGCCGCGACACGCCGCGGCGGCGCCCGCCGTCGGCACCGGCGGCTCGGGGCACGGCAGCGGGGGCGACCTCACCGAGGAGAATCTGCAGGCGCGCATCCGCGGCAACCTGCTCATGGCGCTGTCCAACCGCTTCGGCTGGCTCGTGCTCACCACCGGCAACAAGTCGGAGATGTCGGTCGGCTACAGCACGCTGTATGGCGACCTCGCGGGCGGCCTCGCGGTGATCAAGGACGTGCCAAAGACGCTCGTGTATCGCCTCGCGCGATGGCGCAACTGCGCCCCAGACGGCGGTGACGGCGCCGCCGCGCCGATACCGCAGTCCGTGCTCGAGCGAGCGCCGAGCGCCGAGCTGCGCCCCGACCAGCGCGACGAAGACTCGTTGCCTGCATACGACCTGCTCGACCGCATCCTGCAGGGCTACATCGAACTGCACGAGAGCGCCGAGCAGCTCGTCGCGCAGGGGCTGCCCCGCGCAGAGGTGACGCGCACGATCCGCCTCGTGGACGCGGCCGAGTACAAGCGCCGCCAGGCGCCACCCGGGATCAAGGTGACCGAACGCGCCTTCGGGCGCGACCGGCGGATGCCGATCACCAACCGCTACCAGCCCTGATGCGCGCGGTGTGCCGGCGCGTGCGAGCCACGCGCGTGCGCGCATGGCTGGCGGCCGCCTCTTTGCTTGCGCTGGCGGGCTGTGGCGACACGTTGCAGGACGCGCCGATCTCGCACAGCACGCTCGAGACGCTACTGGTGGCCCCCCACCCGGTCTACTGGCTGGGGCGCTCGTTTCACGGGCTGACGATCGAGGAAGCCGGCCGCGATCCGGGCGACGCGTTCAGCCTGCAGTACGGCGACTGCGTTGTCGGCGGCCAGGGCACGTGCGTGCCGCCGCTGCGCGTGGTCACCTCGCCGGACAACAGCTTTCTGCCCGGCAGCGCCGGTGAACACACGTCGTTCACGCTGCGCGGCGTGCACGCGCTGTCCGCGCAGGACGGCCGTACGATCGTGCTGCCTGCTGGCGGCGTGGTGATCTCGATCTACGCGCTCGATCGTCGCGTGGCTGCTGCGGCGGCGCGGGTGGTCGCGCCGATCAACGGCCCAGAAGCGCCCGGCGCTGCGCTGCCGGCGCCGCTGCCGGACACGGGCTTTGGCCGCAAGCCGCTTCCCGCGCAGCTGCCCCCTCCGCTGGCGCCGCCGGCCTGACCGGCCCGCGCGGCGCACGAGCCGTCACGCGCTCGTCGCGAACGCGGCGGAGGGATCGTTGCCGCCGTGCGCCGGGCGCACCGCGATCGTCATGCGCGTCACCGCGCACAGGCGGCCGCGCTCGTCGGTGAAGCTCACGTCCCACACCCACGTCGAGCGGCCGCGATGCAGCGCTGTGGCGACGGCGTGCACCACGCCCTCGGTGACCGGGCGCAAAAAGCTCGTGCTGTTGGACATGCCCATCGCGGTCATACCGTCGTGCGCGACGCCCAGCCAGGTGGCCAGCGAGGCAAGCGACTCCGCGATCGCGGCGTACACGCCGCCGTGCAGCAGGCCGGCGGGCTGCTTTAGCTCGTCGCGCACGCGCACCGACGCGCGCACCTCCCCCTCGCTGTAGTCGCTGAGCTCGAGTCCGTACAGCCGGTCAAAGCCCCGCAGCCCCGCGTTTATCTGTTGCGGAGTCGGCGTGGCCATCGCGGCGCCACGATAGCCTAAGCAGTAGCGAAGTTGCCGTATTCCCAGGCTTTCTGGGCACGGGCGAGCAGAGCGTATGAACAGAGTGGACGACCTACCCGCCGACCAGCGAGCCACGCTTTCGCTGCTGCTGCGCCAGGGCAAGGGTTACGCAGAGGTCGCGCAGCTCTTGCAGATCGACGAGCACGCGGTGCACGACCGCGCGCACGCGGCGCTCGCGGTGCTGGCGCCGCGCGAGGCGCGCGAGCTCTCGCCGCAGCGCCGTGAGGAGATCGGCGACTACATGCTGGGGCAGCGCAGCCTCGCCGATCGCCTGCGCGCTCGCACGCTGCTCGAGGACTCGCCGCCCGCGCGCGCTTGGGCGCAGGCGCTCGCCGCGGAGCTGGCGCCGCTTGCGCCGGGACCGCTGCCGGAGATACCCACGGGCGAGGTCGCCGATGCTCGCAACGGCGCGACGCCGGCGCGCGCGCCGGAAGCGGCCGAGCGTCGGTCCGACACAGTAGGCGCCGACAGCCCGGTCGCCGGCGCGGCGCACCCCCCCGCCGCCGGCTCGCCCGATGACGCGGCGCCCCGGCCGGGGGCGCGCCTGCCGAGCTCGCGCGTGGGCGGGGCGATCGTGCTGGCACTGATCGCCGCGGTCGTGGTAGCGGTGGTGCTGATCACAAGCAGCGGCGGAGGCTCACACCACCGCGCGAGCACCTCGGCGTCGAGCGCCCACGCCGGCACCGCAGCGTCGCACGCCACGGAAACCAATCGCCTTGCGCTGACGCCGCCGAACTCGTCCAGCAAAGCGCTCGGCGTGGCGGCGGTGCTGCAGGAAGGCAGCACGTACGCCTTCTACCTGGCGGCCGAACACATGTCGCCGTCGCGCGGCTTCTTCTACGCGGTGTGGCTTTACAACTCACCGACGAGCCACGCGCCGCTGGGCAAAAGCCCGCCGGTGAGCTCCAGCGGGCGTCTGCAGGGGGGCGCCATCCTGCCGTCAAACGCCGCGCAATACCACCAGATGATCGTCACGCGCGAGACGAGCGAACACCCCGCGAATCCGGGCCCCATCGTGCTACAGGGCCAGTTCGCGCTGCACTGATCAGAGCGCGAGCTTGCCGGGGTTCATGATCCCCCGCGGGTCGAGCTCGGCCTTGAGCGCGCGCAGCGCGCGCAGGCCGCCGTCGCCGACCTCCCGCTCCATCCACGGCGCGTGATCGCGCCCGATGGCGTGGTGGTGGGTGATCGTGCCGCCGCCGCGCACCACTGCATCGGAGGCGGCGCGCTTGACCGTTTGCCACTGCGCGAGCTCATCGCCACGGAGCTGCTGCGCGATAAAGGTGAAGTACAGCGACGCGCCTGTCTCATACAGATGCGACACGTGACACATCACGACGCCCGGCGTACCGCACCCCTTCAGTGCGGCGTCGATCGCGCTCGCCACCTCGCGGTGCAGGTCGAGCAGGCGCGACCACTGCGCGGCCGTCTCGAGCGTCTCGACCATGATCCCGTTACTGAGCAGCTCGTCACGCAGGTAGGGCGCGGTGAAGCGCGTCCGTCGCCACGCCTGCGCCGGCGAGCGCCCCACCACGAGGCCGCCGCCCTCGCTGATCAGCCTGCGCGCGCGCTCGTGGCGCTCCGCCGCCTCACCGCGCTGCCCCTCGAAGCCGAAGATCGCCAGACACCCGTGCCGGTAGCCGCGCAGCCCTAGATAGCTGCGCCCGACGCGCTCGGCGATGGAGCCCGATTGCGCGAGCGCCAGCGACACTTCGGTCTCGGGCCGGTCCGACAGCCGCGCCAGGTCGGGCAGCGCATGACGCTGCGCGAGCGACCGCAGCGTCTGCACGCCGGCCGCGAAGTCGGCAAAGAAGGCGGCCTCGTAGATGCTTTGCGCCGGCGCGCGTCGCAGCCGCAACGCCACGTGCTCGATCACGCCCAGCGCGCCCTCCGAGCCCACGAGCAGCTCGCGCAGGCCTGGGCCCGCAGCCGTGGCGGGGATCGGGGGCAGGTCGATGTCTGCGGCCGGCGCCACAACGCGCAGCCCGAGCACCATCTTTGCGATCGCGCCATAGCCGCTGGAGGCCTGCCCGGCGGAGCGCGTCGCGACGCACCCGCCCACCGATACGTACTCAAACGACTGCGGAAAGTGCCCCAGCGTGAGCGTGTGGCGCTGAAGCTCGCGCTCGAGCGCCGGCGCGCGCATGCCGCCCTGCACCGTGGCGGTGAGCGACGTGCGGTCGAGATCGAGCAGCCGCGCCAGGCGCGCCATGTCCAGAGCGATCACCGACTCGTGGCCGCCGCGAACGGCCGCCACGCCGCCGACCACGCTCGTGCCGCCCCCGAACGGCACCACCGCGATCGAGTGCTGCGCGCACAGCTCGAGCACGCCGCGCAGCTGGTCGTGGTCGCTTGGCCGCACGATCGCGTCAGGCGCTCCGTCGGGCTCGCCGCTGCGCAGGCGCACGAGGTCGGGATACCCGCGCCCGGCGGCGTGCGCGACGCGGTCGGCGTGGTCGCTGGAAAGGCCCTCCTCCCCTACGAGCCCGCTCAGCTGCGCGAGCGCCGCCGGCTGCAGCGAAGGCGTCGCCAGGTGCACGCGTTGCAGCGCCACGGGCGGGTTCGGGCGCGCCCCGATGCCCATCGCGCGCAGGTGCCCGAGCGACTGCGCGGTCAGCATCGGCGGCTGCCGTGGGTCCCCCCAGCCCCACCAGCGCATGCGCGGCGCGCCCGCGGGCTCAGCCACTTATGCGCTCCAGGCCGTCCAGCGCCTCCTCCACGGTCGCAACAGCGGCGCGGCGCACGAGAAACGAGCCCAGGCGCGCCAGCGTGCCGGCGAGGGACTGGCTGAGCTCGATCGTCACGCACGTGCCCGCGCCCTCGGGCGCCAGGTTGATCATCGTGCTCGCCGAGCGCAGCAGGCGCGCGAACGGGGTGCCGTCGACGCGCTGCTCGAAGCGCAGCGTGCCCGCCTGCTCGTCGGCCTCGACCAGCTCGAAGTCCGCGCGCACGTATTTGCCCTTCGCCGTTTGCATCACCTCGGTGAACGCGCTCCCCTCCACGTCCTCGACGCGCATCACCCGTGGCCACCAGCGCGGCAGGTGGTGAGGATCGGCGATCACCTCCCACAGCTGCTGCGCCGGCGCTGCGATCGTGCGGCTGCGGCGGGCGGTGGGCACCGCGCGAGAGCCTATGCCGCGTACCGCAGCAGCGCGTGCACCTCGCGCGGCTCCAGGCGATGGCGGCCTTGCAGGAACGCGAGCTCGATAAGAAAGCCGCACCCCACCACCTGGCCGCCGAGCTGCTCGACCAGCTCGCACAGCGCCGCCGCGGTGCCGCCGGTGGCGAGGAGGTCGTCGTGCACCAGCACTCGCGCGCCGTCGCGCAGCGCGTCGCTGTGCAGCTCGAGCCGGCTGGCGCCGTACTCCAGCGAGTACTCGGCGCTGACCGTCTCGTACGGGAGCTTGCCGGGCTTGCGCGCGAGCACGAAGCCGGCCCCGAGCTCGAGCGCGAGCGCCGGTCCCAGCAAGAAGCCGCGCGCCTCCGCCGCCACCACGCACTCCACGTCCAGCGGCCGCGCCAGCGCCGCCAGGCCGCGGACGCTCTCGGCCAGGCCTTCCCGGTCGGCCATCAGCGGCGTGATGTCCTTGAAGCCGATGCCCGCCTGCGGGAAGTCGGGTATCTCGCGGATCAGGCCGCGCAGGCTCTCGGCGTTCATCAGCGCACGATCTTGCGCAGATCGCGCACGAGCAGCAGGTGCTTCAGGTGGGTGGCGACGGCGGCGAGATTCTCGAGCGCCTCGATCGCCTCCTTGCGCCGCTGCGGGTTACGCGAACGAAGAGCCGGCGCGAGGATCTGCTGCAACAGGTTGGCCTCGCGGTCGGCAGACGACCGAAACACGCGCAGGTTGCGCCCGCCCACGCCGTACCGCGCGAGCTCCGCTACCGCGGCGACGATGTCGCGCTCGGTCTCGTCGAAGTAGCGGACGCCGCCGCGAAGCTCGCCCTTGACCACGCCGAAGTCTTCGAGCTCGTGCACGAGGCCGGCATCGGCCTTGGTCTCTTCGAGCACGTCGTCGATCGAGTACAGCGCACCGGTGGCTTCGCGCACGCTCACGCTGGGCCGCCACGCCCGCATGCCGTCGCGCGCCACGCGGCCCGGCTCGGGGGTCGCGTCACCGGAGCGGCCGGCGGCGAGCTCCTGGCGGATCACGCGCAGCGGCAAGAACTCGTCGCGCTGCATGCGCAAGATCGTGCGCAGGCGGGCCACGTCGCCCTGCGTGTAGAGCCGGTAGCCACCGGGCGTGCGCCGCGGCGCGAGCAGTTTCTGATCCTCCAAGTAGCGGATCTTGGAGATCGAGATGTCGGGGAACTCCTGCGCCAGTGCCTTGCACACCGCGCCGATCGTCAGCGACTTCGGACGCGTACCCGCATCGGCGCCCGCCGAGCCCAGCACCGACTCGCTCGCCGAGCCGCGAGCGCTGTCAGACGGGGCTTCTACGCCTGCCCGATCGGGCGACGAAGCCGGCTGGGCGGCGTGCTCGGCGGCGCCGGTATCTGTTGCTCGCGCGGGCATCAGCGGGCGTGGAAGGTGAGCTTGTACTTGCCGATCTGCACCTCGTCGCCCTCCTGCAGGCGCTGCGAGTCGATGCGCGAGCGATTCACGTAGGTCCCGTTGAGCGAGCCGAGGTCGTCGAGGTGCCACTGATCGCCGCGGCGAATGAGCAGGGCGTGGTCGCGCGACACGGTCACGTCGTCGAGGAACACTCCCGAATCCGGCCGGCGCCCGATCGTGGTGCGTTCGCGATCGACCGCAAAGCTCTCCCCCTCGCGCCCGCCGCCGGCGCGGATCACTAGCGCGGGGCCGCGGGCGGTGACCTCATCGAGCTCGACCGGTACGAGCTCGCCGGTCTCGTCGATGCGGTACGTGGCCGTGGCCGGCTCGCCCGGCCGCTCGGCGCGCGGCAGCAAGGCACCGCAGCGCTGGCAGTAGTTGGCGCCCTCCGCGTTGACGAAGCCGCACTCGATGCAGTGCAGTGCCATCGCGCTTGCTGTGCCTCAGTCCGCGGCTAGGCGTGGGCTGCTTGCTGTGGGGCGCCTGGCGCTCATGCCTGTCCGTCGCTGTCCATCGCGTCCGTCGACTCGCTTCCCGCAGCCCGCCCGGCGAGAATGTCGGTCAGACGCTGCACGTCGTCCCCGGTGATCAGCACCTGTCCTCCCTCGTGCTTCTTGCGCAGCCGGTTGACGAGCTCGGCGCGCAGGATGTCGATCTTGCCGTGCAAGATGCGGCGCTTGTACGAGATCTCGGTCTCTTCCTCGGTGAGCTGACGGATCACGTCTTTGAGTTCCACGTCCGACAGCGAGCCGAGATCGGGGAAGGTGTCCTCCATGGTGCGCTCTCCTTGTCGTGCGAGCTTGCGCCTGGCGCGTCCGCTTGCTGCTCAGCGCTACGGCCGGCTTGGGGGGAATCGAGTATATACATCAAAGGTCAGGCTGAGCTTTAGACTCTGGCGGGCGCAGCGTGCGTGCGCCGGCCCTGACGTACAGAGCGGTGGCGACCAGAGCGAGGCCGAGCCCCACGTAGAGCAGCACTTCGGCTAGCCGCCCCAGGCCGAGCATTGCAAAGAAGAACGCCCCCATCACGGGGGCCACCGCGAGCCGCCCGGGCCAGTTGATGCGCAGCTCCACCCCATGCGCGATCCCGTAGCGCGCAAGCACCACCATCGCCAGCTCGCGCGCCGCGAGCAGCGCCAGCGCCCAGCGCGGCAGCAGCTCGAAGTACCAGCACACCACCACGCCGCAGATCACGAGCAGGCGGTCGGTGAGCGGGTCCATCAGCGCCCCCAGGCGGCTGTACTGGCGCGTAAGCCGCGCCGCGATCCCATCCGCGTAGTCGCCCCAGCCGATCACCGCGAACAGCGTGGCCGGCAGCGCGCCTTCGCCGTTGGGCGCTTCAAACGCGGCCACGAGGAACACCGGGATCAACGCCAGGCGCACGAAGCCGATCGCATTGGGCACCGTCCACGGCCGCAGCGGCCTCCCAGACGCCGTCTCCGCGGGGGCCGGACCGGAGCGGTCCAGCCCCAGCAGCCTCAAGGCAGACTTTGCCATAGCTCGCGCACCGCCCCTACGAGCTGCTCGTCGGTGCCGTCGAGCGGCAGCCCGGGCGCCTCGGTGCGACCGCGCCGAATCTGCACTTCCGCCTGCCCGCTCTGCAGCCCGCGCCGCCCGACCGTGATCCGCAGTGGGCACCCGAGCAGCTCCGCGTCGGCGAACTTCTCGCCCGGCCCGGCGTCGCGATCGTCGTAGAGCACGTCGATCCCGCCCGCGCGCAGCGCGTCATACAGATGGTCGGCGGCGGCGCGCTCGGGCGAACCGGGCTCGCCGATCACCACCAGGTGCACCGCAAACGGCGCGAGCGCGCGGGGCCAGGAGATGCCGTGCTCGTCGGAGAACTGCTCCACCGCGGCCGCCACGATTCGCGCCGGCCCGATGCCGTAGGAGCCCATCCAGATGAGCTGCTCGGCGCCGTGCTCGTCCAGGTAGCGGGCGCCCAGCGGCTCCGAGTAGCGCGTTCCGAGCATGAAGATGTTGCCGACCTCGATCGCGGGTTCGACGCTGAGCGGCCGGTCGCCGAGCAGGTAGGCGCCGTCCACCTCGTGGAAGTCGGGGTTCTGACGCGCCACGTCGAGGTTCGCCGCGTAATCCTCGCCGAGTGCAATCTCGTCCTCGCCGGCGGCGCACGGCGCCATGTACTCGTGCGCGCCCGTCCCCCCCATCATCCCCACGTCGGACTCGACTCGATACCACTCGATGCCGAGCCGGTCGCACATCCGGTCATACGCGTGGACGTGCTTCTCGTAGGCGACGTTCAGCCCCTCCTCGTCGCGGTCGAAGGTGTAGGCGTCCTTCATGATGAAC
>DASZFR010000234.1:0-12445 GCA_035939635.1 Solirubrobacteraceae bacterium | reverse complement strand
CGAACGCGCGCATCGCCGCATCGAGGTCCTCGACATCGCGCACCACGCGCACCTCGGGTACGGCCTCGGGCGCGACTTCGGACAGCAGCCGGCGCGCGAACGCCTTGTTCCACTCGATCTCCGCGCCGGCGCGAGTGGGGCCGACGGCGGCGGTTCCCTGGGCGAGCAGAGCGTCCACGATGCCAGCCGCCAGCGGCTCGTCGGCGCTGACCATTGCCACATCCACCTCGCGCTCGCGCGCGAAGGCGGCCACGGCGGCGGGGTCGCACACGTCGCCGGTCGCGTATCCGCCTCCCGAGGAGGCGGTGTGGCGGACGATCGTTGGGTTGGCATGGCCCACGAACGCGTGCAGCTCGCTGTGCTGGGCCATGCGCATGGCAAGCGCGCTCTCGCGCCCGCCATGACCGACGATCAAGGTGCGCACGCGCGCGAGGATAGACCAACCCCCCGCGCGCTCATCCTGCCGACCCCGTCGCAGGTGCCCGATCGCGCGCGGCCGCGGAGTGTCTGTTGCTAGATGGGCTGGGCGTGCTCCGGCCGTCTACCGGAGCACGCCCTATGCGGCAGTGCCCAAGGAGGCTACGGCCTGATCTCCGTCGCCAGTTCGAACGTGCTGGTGAGAGCAAGCGCTGCGGTCGTCGCCCCGCCGGCGGACCAGCTCGAGCCTCCGTTTTCCGACACTTCGCCTACGAGAGCTTGTTCGCCTTCGCCGGCCCCGAAGCTGGTGTTGCCGGTGGCGCTAGGCGCACCGACGTCACCGAACTGCACGCCGCCTAGCGATCCCTTGATCCGCAAGCGGACGCCTTCGCACCCAAATTCGGCGAGGTACGGTTCGTGTTCGGCGCTGGTGAGGTCTGCCCACACGTGGCCTTCCACCGGGCCTAACAGCCGCGTGGTCAGGTCATTGGTCTCGATCGCGCCGGCCGAACCAGAGGGCGTGCTGTCGGTTCCTTCGCTGGTGCACTTCTTGCCCGATGTTTCACAGCCGGTGAACGTGATCCGCTCGGGCGCCGTGGTCGCCGTCGCGACTTCCCCGGTGCCCGTGCCTGCCGCGCAGGTGACCTTGTGTCCGCCGACTTCCAGCGTGAGCGGGCCGCTCGTGGACGTGAACTTCGGTCCGGCTTGCTTTTCGAACTTGCCCTGGCTCGGCTTGGCAGCCTTCACCGTGCAGCTCGCGTCGCTGTACTGGCCTTTCTTCTTCGCGATGCACGTCGGCGCGGGCCCCGGTTTCCATTCGAATTTGCCTTTGCCCTTCTTCGTCAGACACGTGCCGTCGCGATACAGGCCACCTTTTTGCGCCGTGCATTGGCCGAATTCCGGCTCGCCCGCGCGCCCGAGGGTCGTGAACGTCGTATCGGGGCCGTCGGCGGTGCCGAGAGAGTTGGTCGCCACGAGCCGGTAGTGGTAGGTCTTGTTTTCTTGCAGGCCGGGCACAAATACGATCCTCGGCTTCGCCTGATACACCTGCGATTTCCGTGGCTGCGGTTCGCACGGGATGCTCGTTCCATATTCGGTGGAGGTCCCGAGTTCAAAGTGGCAGTCGGTCATCGGTTCGCCATTGGGGATCGCGCTTCCGTGCAGCTTTGCCGAAATCTGTGAAACCGAGGACGCGCTTTCCTGTTCGATCAGCGGCGGTGCCGGTTCGTGCGGAGCCAGACCGAGCTTGAATGGGTTTTCAGGTCCCGCCAGCAAAAGGTCGAGCGCGGTCGCGACAACAGGCCCCTGCAGCCCTTCGCACTTGAACGGCGGAATCGTGGCCAGGCCGGAAGCGTGGGTTTCGAAGACGAGTTCGGCCGACGTCAGCATCGCTTTGATCGGCAGCAGGATCGGTTCGGTGGTTTCACAGTTCGTGGGGACTTCGACACCAGCCACCCCCGCGGCGGTGAGGTCGAGGTTGGCCAGCGAGTTAACTGTCACTACAAGACAGTCGAGTCCCACCCAAGAGTTCGTACACTGCGGAAGTGGCACTTCGGAAATCGTTCCTTCCGCTTCGCCCACCTGCGTGATCTTGATATCGGCGCTCGCGTCAACCAGGGTACCTACCCCTGCGATCTTCAACGGGGCTTTGAACGGCGGCACGAAGAGCTTCCCTTTGATCGTGCCAATCTGTTCTTCTTTCCCGTTTTCGAGACCGAGGCTTGTCAGCACGGCTTCACCGTTCAGCGTCGAGCCTTTCGGCAGCACCACCTGTTCATTCAGCTTCTTCGCCGTGAGCTCGCCGTAGACCGCCCAGTTTTTGAGCGGCACCGTCAAACTATTTTCAGCCGACGCCGGTGATGCACCTATCGCCAGCACCGCAACGGCCGCCCCCGCCACGGTGACCTTCGCGACCAGACGAGTCGCGTAAGACATGTCTTCCCTCCTGCTCTCTCAGTGGGTGAGATGGATCCCTTCCTTGCCACAGATATACCACGGTTACGGGATATTTGCGCGCCCGGCGGAGCCTGTATTCACTTTCTTATGAAACACGAAATGCGAAACGTTCTGTGGCGGCAGATGGTGTAATTGCGGTTTCACAGGGGGGACACGTCGCCGCCATCATTCGAGCGTCGGGGCACGTAATGAGAAACTCGTCATGACACATCTACGATTCCCCCAGAAACTCGTGATGACACAGTCGCGATTCCCCATGATCCGTGCGCGGACGAGGTTCCCGGTGGCGGAGCCAGCCGGGCTTTTCGCCCGTCAACGCGCGCCGCGGGACACCTCGGCGCCGTCCCACACCAAGCCCATGCGACCAGCGAGAGTTGGGGGCGCCAACCCCCTAGACTGCGGTCCGATGGCGCTGATCCACACCTGCTACCGCATCACCGATGTGGAGCGCTCGGTGGCGTTCTACGAGGCGTTGGGGTTTGAGGAGGTCGGCCGCGTGCCGATCCGCGACGAGGCGATCAACGTGTTCATGAACCAGCCCGGCGACGGCGACATGCCCAAGCTCGAGCTCACCTACAACCTCGGTGTCGACTCCTACGACATCGGCAGCGGATACGGCCACATCGCGATCACCTCGCCGGATCTCGACGCCACGCTCGCGCGCTTGGCAGACCAGGGGATCTCACCGGAGAAGCCGCCGTACTCGATCCGCGAGGGGGGCTCGCGACTGTGCTTCGTCCAAGATCCCGACGGCTATCGCGTCGAGATACTAGAGACGCCGTAGTGCGTGACTCGCGGCCCGGATTCCTAGGACGGGGCGCAAGACCTGGCGGTCGAGTACGGTCAGCGTCCCACGTGCGCCAACCAAGGGGGAACCATGAGTGAGCAGAACGTCGAGTTCGTCAACGGTATCTATGCCGCGTTCGGCCGAGGCGACGTCCCCGCCGTGCTCGGAGCATTCGCTGACGACATTGAATGGCTCGAGGCCGAGGGCATGCCATACGGGGGGCTGCACCGCGGCCCCGAGGCCGTGGCGCAGAACGTCTTTGGCCCGATCACAGAGGATGTTGAGGGCTTCGCGGTCACACCCGAGGAACTGATTGGATCCGGCGCAACCGTCGTGGCAGTCGTCCGCTACACGGGTACCGGCAAGGCAACCGGCAAGACCCTGGACGAGCCGGCGGTCCATGTCTGGGATATCCGCGACGGCAAGCTGGCGCGCTTCCGGCAGTTCATCGACACGGTCAAGTACGCAGAGGTCGTCCCCGCGGCGGCAGTTGCAAACTGACCACTACCTCGACGGCTATCGCGTCGAGATATTGGAGATGCCCGACAGCTGACACGGAGCCCGGCCGTATAGGGCGCCGGGTCGACCTCGATCGCAAAAGCATCGTGGCTAGGCGATACTCGCCTGGAGATGTCGCGAGACAAAGTGGACGTTGCCGAGCGAATCACCGATGCCTACAACCGCCGCGACGTGGACGGCCTCTTCGCGGAGCTCGCGACCCCTGACTTCGAGTGGTGGCCAGCTGTGACGACAGCCTATGGGGGCGGCTGCTATCAAGGGCGCGAGGGCGTCGAAAGGTTCGCAGCAGATACCCGCCAGAATTGGGAGGACCTGCAGTCGATCCCCGAGGAGTTTCGCGATCTCGGCGACCGCGTGCTCCTACTCGGTCGGCAGGTGGGACGTGGAAAGGGCAGTGGCGCTCAGGTCGAGACGCCGATCGTGGGCATCTGCGACTTTCGCGGCGACAGGGTCTGGCGCTTCCGGGCGTACTTCGATCGTGCCGAGGGGCTACGGGCGGCGGGGCTGTCGGAGTAGGCGCGAGCACGCTGGCGGCACCTGCCAGCCCTGGACGCAGCGGGGTGCAGATGAGTTGCAAACCGGACGGGATCCCGACGGCTATCGGGTCGAGCTGCTCGAGATGCCGGCGCAGAGCGACATTCGAAGCTGACCGCCGCGCGCTAGGTTTCGCCCCCCCGTGGAGTCGTGTCTGGCGACCCACCGACGAGCGAGAGGCTCGTCATCGGTGCCACTCCCAGGCGGCATACACCGCCCCACCGATCAGCGAGATCGGCGCCTCGATGTAGGTTTGGCGACGCCCCGTATCAGGCCTCGAAGACCGACGCCACCTGAGCGCTGTCCTCGGAGCCGCGATAGTAGTCACCTTGCCGTCACGCAGCCGCCAGTAGTGGTGGAGGTTCGACGTCAGGGTCTTCCCGGTCGCGGTAGCTGTGAATGACCAGCGGAGGAAGACCATCACACCGCCATCGTTGTTGCTCGCAAAGCTCAGTGGCGTGAACTCGTTCACGGTTCCCGACTGGGCGATGCCCGCAAACAAGCTCGGGAGCTCGGCCTTGCCGTGCTTGGCGCCCCGCCACGGCGCTGCGGCGCTCGCCACGTCCGACGCCCAGTCCACATTGTCGGCGCACCGCTCGAGGATCGCGTCGAGGTCTCCGTGGCCGAAGGCGTCGTATATGGCCTTGATCGTGGCCATGTTTTCGTCGGCGCTCACTGGGTGGCTCTGCTCTCGTTCCTAGGCGTCGGGATCGCTGAAGAAAGCGGCATCGCTCCTTCAGCCGAGCTGAGCTGCAAACCGACCACTACCTTGACGGGTACCGGGTCGAGATTTTGGAGATGGCGGGCAGGTAGGGACCCCGTGGGCTGGGGGCGTCAGTCGCCGATCGGAGCGGCAGCAGCCTCGGCAGCGGTGGCTGCCGCGGACGGGAGAGCGTTGAGCGGTTCACCGTCGCGTAACCGTTACCTGCGCAAGCCCCGAACCGCACGCGGCGATTACCTGCGGACGCGAAACCGCACGATGGTCACTGTGCCCGACCGCGTGGTGCTGACCGGTTCCAGGTCGATGCGGGGGAGGTTCGGGGGGGAGAAGCGGATGCCGTCGCCGAGCAGCAGCGGCAGTATGTACACCAGGATCTCGTCGACAAGGCCTCGCCGCAGGCATTGGGCGGCCACATCAGCGCCGAGGACCTCCAGGCTCTTGCCGTTCGCGGCGCCGCGGGCCGTGGCGACCGCCTCCCCGATGTCACCGCTGAGATACCTGACGCCGGGACCCGGTGGCTCCGGTGGCCGATGGGTGAGCACAAACATGGGTCCCGAGAAGGGATAGTCGACGCTGCCCGGATTTTCCGCCTCCATCCTGGCGCCGACGTCGGCGGTCCGCCGGCCGATGAGCATCGCGCCGGTGGCTGCCGCGATCTCGTGGAACTCGTCGCGCCCGACGAAGTCGGCAAGCTGGCGACCAGCGCCCCAGTCCATCACATGGCCGGCGGCGGCGATGAAGCCGTCGAGCGACATACACCTGTTCACGACCACCTTGCCGTTATCGGTGGTCGGATCGTTCACCTGTTAATCCCCGGCCTTGAGAAGTTCCCGTGAGCCCTTGCGGTGCCATTCGGCCCGTCGAACCACGGCCATGCCCACGAGTTGCCGCCCGGCATCGGCGAGCAGTATCCCACCGGCCAGCCGGCTCGCGGCCGAGTAACAAAGCGTCCGCTCGTTCGACCGCGACAGCGTCGAGCTCCTCGCGAACCCGAGCCTGAGAGAGCCGGCGCTGTTAGCGCGCGCCAACTCCCTTGTCGTTCGTGTGCGCGAGTCGAGCACTGCGGCTGTGAGAGCATGGCGCGATGGACGCCTCGCAGCTGCGCGCAGCGCAGGAACCGCTCAAGGAGCGCTATCGCGACGATCCCGACGCGGCTGTTGTCACACTGACCGCGAGCGGGGAGCTCGGAGAGGGCGTGAGCTGCTCTGTGCGCACCGGCTCCGCTCTGGCCGCTGCGGGGCTGCACCCGGCCAGCGGCGGAGACGGCTCCCAACTGTGCTCCGGCGACATGCTGCTCGAGGCGCTGGTCGCATGCGCCGGGGTGACCCTTCGGGCGGTATCCACATCGCTCGCGATCCCGGTGGAGAGCGGCACGGTCTCCGCTGAGGGTGATCTTGATTTTCGCGGCACCCTGGCGGTCAGCAAGGAGGCTCCGGTTGGCTTCCGCGCCATCCGGCTACATTTCGACCTGGTCAGCGACGCGAGCGCGACTGATCTAGACACGCTGGTCCGCCTCACGGAGCGCTACTGCGTGGTTTTGCAGACGATCCGGCACTCGCCCGAGACGAGAGTCTCGTGCACCGGGCGGCCACTCGCTTGATGAACCAGATGCGCTCATTGCGATCGGGCGGCGTGTCGTCCGCAGGGGCGCCGTGAAGGTCGAGATGTTCAACGCCGGCTGGATCTCCAGCTCGGCCGCAGTGTGGCGGCAGGGTGAAGATCCCGAGCGGCGGATCCGCTTCCCGGTTCCTGTGTACCTAATCGAGACCGCGCAAGATCGGATCCTCATCGACAGCGGCCTTCACCCCGGCGCGGTGGCGGAGCCAGGCGACTACTACGGCCGGCCCGAAGCAGCGCTGTTCGAGCTCGAGCTCGAGCGGCCGATCACCGAGCAGGTGGACGTGCGCACTCTCACCAGCGTGGTCCTCACGCACCTTCACTTCGACCATGCCGGAGCGCTGAGTCTCTTGCCGGCGTCGATCCCGATCGTCGTGCAGCGGCGCGAATGGGAGGCACGGCACGACGCCGACGTGATCAAGCGCAACTTCTTCTACCCGCGCGACTATGCGATTGACGACCGCACGCTGGTCCTCGTCGATGGCGATCACGACCTCCTTGGCGACGGGTCGATCGAGCTGCTCCTGACGCCGGGGCACACCCCGGGTCATCAGTCGGTTCGCGTTGGCGAGCAGCTGGTGCTCGGCGTCGACGTGGCACATTTCGCGTCCACTTTGGATGACCATCGCTTTCCCGCGTTCGCCGACGACTTCGCCGCACAAGCGGACTCGGCGGACCGCCTTCGCCGCGCGCGCGACGCGGGGTCGCGCGTGCTGCCCGGGCACGATCCAGACGTCCTGCGCCCGGGTCCCGTCGCGGCGTAAACGCCTGCGCGCTCCAGCGGAGGGGAGCCGGTACGCTGGTGGCGCAGCGATGAGCGACAGCGCCAAGATCGCCAAGAACCTCGAGCGGTTCGCGCAGGGTGTCGCGGCGCACGACCGCGAGAACCCGACCCACACCGCCTACGGCATCGGCCTCGCGCACTTCGATCTCGACCGGCTCGGCTTCGAGGAGGGCGAGGAGGTGCTTCCGGGCATCACCATCCACGTCGACGGCGGCGAAACCGGCAACTTCCGCGTGCTGTGCGACGCCGAACACGACGAGGGCCAGGTAGAGGTCGAGGAGGAGGCGCTGGAGGCGATCGCCACTCGGTGGCTGCCCGCCAGCCCGCCGCGCCGCGCAGACGAGAGCTGAAGCTCGGCGCTCAAGCCAACGCGGCTGGTGCAGCAGTCCGCGCGCGGGCGGCGATCATCGCCACCAGGCGCTCGATCGTCGGGCAGCGCAGACCGTGGCGCGCGGCTGCGCGCAACACCGCCCCCGGGATCGCGTCGAGCTCGGGTGCGCGTCCGCCGGCGATGTCGCGCTGCATCGAGCTACCCAGCGTGTCGTGCGCGGCGTCGAGCTCGGCAAGCGCGGCCGCGGGGTTGGCCTCATCGGCTCCCTCCGCGCGCGCCACGGCGCAAGCCTCCTCGATCGCAGCCTGGAGATCTGCGCGCAGCTTTGGCTTGGAGCGGATCTCGCCCAGCAACTTGTCATACGCGCTGGTCGTGCACGCCAGCGCGTTCAAGCGGACGAGCTTTGACCACATCACTTGCGCCTCTGAGTCGAGCACCTGCGCCGGCACGCCGGCGGCGGACAGCGTCTGCGCGAGAGCGCACATCGGCTCCTGCGCTGACGCGTACGCGGAGGCCATGTCCACGCGCAGAAACGGGCTGGTGTGCACGACCACGCCCGCTCGCGGGCGATCGGCCTCGACGCGAATCGAGCCCGCAACCACCGCCTCATCGCCGAAGCGGCGACGCAGCAGCGCGACATGGTCGAGACCGTTGAGCAACGGCAGCACGAGCATCGGCTGCGTGCGGACGCGTTGCAGCGCCGCCTCAAGCCCCTGAGCCTTCGTCGCCACCACCAGAACGTCGGTCTTATGGTCCAATCTCGAGACGGCGCGGGGCCACGCGTGAAACTCGCCCAGGCGTACGCTGCTGACACGCAGGCCGTGAGCGTTGATGTGCGCCGCCGTCTGCTGGCGCGCCACCACCACCACCGGCGTGCCCGCGCGTTGCAGCGCGGCTGCAATCAGGCCACCCACACCCCCCGGTCCGAGGACCGCCGCGGTCATCGCAGCGGGTCCACCAGCACGCCCGGGTTCATGACCCCGTCCGGATCCACCGCGGACTTGGCAGCGCGCAGCGCCGCGGCGAACGGCTCGGGTCGCTGGCGGTCATACCAAGGCCTGTGGTCGCGCCCCACCGCGTGGTGATGCGTGATCGTGCCCCCCGCCGCGATCACCGCGTCTGATGCTTGGCGCTTGATCTGGGTCCACTGCGCTGACTCGTCGCCGCGGCGCGCGGGCGCGAGCACCGTGTAGTAAACGGCGGGTCCGTCGGGGTACACGTGCGTGAAGCGGGCGGTGACCATGCCCTCTCCGCCGCACGCTTGCCGCAGCGCCTCGCCGGTTGCCGCCAGCACCCGCTCGTGAAAGGCGTCGAAGCGCTCCCAGGTGATCGCCGTCTCAAACGTCTCCGACAGCACGCCCATCGCGACCAGCGCGTCGCGCACGTAGGGCGCGGCAAGGAACGCCTGTCGCCACGATCCGACCGCCTCGCCGCCCGCGCGCTGGCGCTCGTGCACGCTGCCCCCGTGCTCTGTACATATATGCGTCGCGCGAGCGAACGCGTCATCGACACTGTGATCGGTTGACTCCAAGCCGAGCACGAGCAACGCGTGGGAGCCGTCGCCGGCGAGCGTCAGCTGCGCCTCGCGAGCGTCGATCAGGCGGCAGTTGGACGGCTGCAGCTCCGATTGGCTCAGCGCGCGCACGCACTCCGCGCCGCGCGCGAACGTGTCGAAGCGAACGCCCGCCGAGCGGCGATGCGCGGGCGGCGGCTGCACGCGCAGCCACGCCTCGGTGATGACGCCGAGCGTCCCCTCGGAGCCGGCCAGCATGCGGTCGGGGCTCACGCCGGCGCCCGAGCCGGGCAGCCGGCGCGAGGCCCACACGCCGCGCGGCGTGATCGCGCGCACCGACTCCACGAAGTCCTCGATGTGTGTCCTGGCGGTCGCGAAGTGCCCGGCCGCGCGCGTGGCGATCCAGCCGCCGAGCGTCGACAGCTCAAACGATTGCGGGAAGTGGCGCAGCGTCAGCCCGTGCTCGGCGAGCTGCGACTCGAGCCGCGGACCGGGCGCGCCCGCCTGAATGCGCGCGGCGCGCGATACGGGATCGACCTCGAGCACACGATCCAGTGATCGCAAGTCGATCGACACCGCGCCGGCGAAGGCGGAGTCGACGCTCGGCGTGACGCCGCCCACCACAGAGGTTCCGCCGCCGTAGGGGATCGCGGCGAGTCGTTCGGACTCGCACCACTCCAGCAGGCGCTCGAGGTCGTGCTCTTCGCGCGGGAAAGCGACCACGTCTGGCGGATGCTCGAAACGGCCGTAGAAGCCGTCCACCACGTCGCTGTAGGACTTGCCGAGGGCGTGGGAAGCGCGCGCGTGGACGTCGGCGACGCAAATCTGCGCGAGCTCCGCCGGCGGCTGTACCCGCGCCGGCGCGAGGCGCACCTGCTCGATCGCGACGGGCTCGCGCACCTCGCCCGCGGCAAAGCCGAGGTGCTGCTCCAGCCAGGCGGCGGTCGCAGACAGCTGCTCTGCGTCGGGCCGCTGGTCCTCAAAGCCCCACCCCCAGTGCTTTCTGCGGCGAATCTTCACGTCGCGCGAGTCTATGCTGACTACGTTGCGTGCCCGATGATGCACGCCGTCCAGATGTCAGCAAACGTGCAATCGTCAACGGTCGAGCAACCGGAGATACTTGCCCGCGGCCCGTGGGAGCTCGACTGCGTCACAACCCGCTGGCTGCCTGAACACTTCGAGCCATCCGCGGCGCACACCGAGGCTGCCGACGAGGCGATACGCGGGCTTCACGACCGCGGCTCGCCGAGCCACGACGGCGTCGCCGCGCGGCTGGTGGGATTTCGCCAGGAGACCGACGCGATCGCGATCGAGCTGCAGCCGCTGCGGTGGGCGCTGCGCCTGGTCGCCGACGACGCCTCGTTGAGCGTTGCCGCGTTGTGCGTCACGCGTGCCGCGGACGGACGATGGCTCGCGGGCAGGCGCGCGCCGTGGGTCGCCTCGTGGGCCGGTCGCTGGGCGCTTGGCGCCGGCGGCTCGGTGGACGTGGGCGAGAACCCCGCGCAGACGCTCGTGCGCGAGCTCGACGAGGAGTGGGGCGTCACCCCTGAGCGCGTGCGCGGCGAGGCGCTGGTGCGTCTGCCGCACCGGCTCGTGATGTTCGTGGGACAGGCCTGGCTGGCAGCCGGCGCCGAGGAGGCGGTGAGGCCCGACCACGAGCACGACGCTTACGCGTGGTGGCCGCGCGAGATAGATCGCTGGCCGCCGGAGGCGGCCGAGCCGCTGCGGCGCATGGCGAGCTGGCTCGGGGAGTGAACGCACCCTCGCGAGCTGGCTCCGGGAGCGATGGCACGCTGGCAGCGGCGCGCGGGCTGCTGACGTTCAACCGTCTGAAATGGGTGTCGCTCACGCACTCGCTGATCTACCTCTCTCTGCTTGTGAGCGCTTTTGCTGCCGGGGGGCCGGAGCCGCTCACCGCGGTACTCGGGTGGGCGCACGGACTGCTCTGGATCGGCATGTCGCTCGCGTGCCTTGCGGCCTACCGCTTGCGCGCGATCCCGCTGCGCGCGGCGGTCGCCGTGGCGGTTTTGGGGGGCGTCGGCCCCTTCTTCGGAAGCTATGAGTTCATCCGCGAGCAGCGGCGCCGCAGCGGCGATAACCGCGGCTCGAGCGCGCGATAGAGTAGAACCTCGAGATGGCAACGGGCACCACGGCTGAGCAGATCATCGACGTCGTGACGCCAGCCGCGGGGGAGTCTGTAACCGAGGGAACGATCCTCGAATGGCACGTCAAGGTTGGCGACTTCATCAAGGCCAACGACACGATCGTTGAGATCTCCACCGACAAGGTGGACCTGGAGCTGCCCTCGCCGGCGACCGGAACGGTCACCGAGATCCTGATCGACGAGGGCGACACGGTGACGGTGGGCCAGGTAATCGCGCGCATCGCCGCCGGCGAGCGAGCCGGCGACGGACCGCCGGCCGCCGAAGCCTCGCCGGCCGCGGACGGCGCGCCAAGCGCGCAAGCTGCGGCAACGCAAACGCCGCCAACAGCTCCGCCACCTGCTCCCGAGCAGCCCGCCACGCAAGCCGCAGCGCCCGCGCAGGCGGCGCCGGGCGCGGAGCCCGACGGCGCCGGCGCTTCGCCGCCGGGCTCACCCGCGACGCCCGCCGCGACGCCGGTTGCCCAACGCGCGGCGGCTGCGGAGGGCGTGGACCTGACGGGCATCGCGGGCAGCGGACCGGCTGGGCGCATCATTAAGTCAGACGTGCTGTCAGCCGCGGGCAACGGCAGCGCTGCCGTGCAGTCCCCGCCCCCGGCCGCGGCGCCGCCCGCCCCGCTGGCCACGCCTGCCACGCCCGCCACCGCACAGGCCCCGCCGCCTCCCGCCACGGCGCAGGCGGGCGACGGGCGCTCCGCGGTGGCGCCACCCCCCGGCGCCGAACCGCTGCGGGGCGCGGCGGCGGCGCTCGCCCGCTACATGGAACTCTCGCGCGAAATCCCCACCGCAACGAGTTTTCGCACGCTCACCGTGAGCGTGCTCGACGGGCGCCGCAGCCAGCTCAAGCAGGCGGGGCAGCGGGTGTCCTTCACGCACCTGATCGCCTATGCGATCGCGCGCGCGGCCACGCAGATGCCCGTGATGACAGACCACTTCGCACAGATAGATGAAAAGCCCAACCGCGTGCGCGACGGCCAGGTCAACCTGGGGCTGGCGGTGGACGTAGAGAGGCGCGATGGCTCGCGCACGCTGCTCGTGCCGGTGATCGCCGACGCTGGGCGCATGACCTTCCCCGCTTTCGTCGCCGCCTACGACCAGCTGGTGG
>DASZFR010000233.1:0-9892 GCA_035939635.1 Solirubrobacteraceae bacterium | reverse complement strand
ACACCTTCTTTCAGTTTCGCCGGGCCATATTTGCTGCCTTCGGCGATCGCTTTGCCTTCCGCGTTCTCGATCAGGGCCTGGCCTTCTTGTTCGAATTCTTCCGAACACGCGGTGTAGCCCGTAAACGGGACGGTGCTGACTTCGCCGCTTGTGGTGATTTCTTTGAATTTGAATGCCACTTCCTCGCGGCAGGCGGTCACTTCGAGGAATGGTTTCACCGATCCTGACCTCTGTTGCCACGGACCGCGAACGCCCGCGATCAGCGCTCGTGCCTTTCCAGCACTGCTCACGGATCCGGCTGGTTTCGAGCTCGTCAGGGATGTTCCGCCCGGCACCGCGCGGGCGGTCCGCGTGGCGGCTGCCGGCGACGCCGTGAGCAGCCACGCCGCGGCAGCGCCTGACGCGCATATGCAGGCCAGCGCAAGGGCGAGTAGTGCGGCGAGGCCGTTGCCCAGCGGCCGTGCAGCCGGGAAGCGCTGGGCCGCGGGGGAGGCGGGCGACTTGACAGGCGTCTGGCTGCAGACTCGCACCGCTCGAAATCGTCTCTCAGCAGGGCGCCGCTGCGGTCGCTGCCCCCTGGCGCCGTCACCACGAGAAAGTGAAGTCTCCCACCGCCTTGAGGACACCCATGAAACCAGTCCACAAGTGAGTGCGTGCGCACACCTGCGTAGCAGCGACTGCATCACACAAACCTCCTGATCAGAACCGAAGCCCCTATTGCCTCCGAGTGTCGGAGGCGCCCTGTCCGAGCACGCGTGGTGTATTGCAACCGGCGACGCGCGTCAAGAGAAAGTCGGGCGGATTCGACGAACGGGCGGGGCGTACTAGACGGCGCGCTGCCCGTGAGTAGGGCACTCGGCCGCGCGCTGCCGCGTGGCGCGGCCGTGGAGGCCCATACCGGACAGGGCAAGGAGCCCCAGGCTCGACCGAGTGCCGGCGCGAACCCTAGCGGCCGGATCAGCGCGAGCAACCGGCTCCGCTCGCGGGTCTGACCGCCTCATTTTCGCACCCTCCGGGTGCGTGGACGGCGGCACAGCCCCGCGACGGGCGGGGCCGAGTCCAGGAGGTCGCCAATGGCTAGGAAGTCACGCCGTCATCGCTCGGAGCGAGAGCTCGCCGAACGCCGGTGCGCCAATCGCGAACGCCTGCGCAGGGCGCCGCAGGAGCTGTTGTCATCCGAGGGCTGGGCGCGCTGGGTGCGGACGCGCTCGATCTTCCGCCCTTACCCTGCCGTCCGAGAGTTGACTAGCGAGTAGCGCGTTTACGAGCCGCTAGTCCGCAGCGTGAGCCGCCTCAGCCCACGAACGCGCGCGCGAAGCGCTCTACCTGCTCTGACGCCTGGCGGGCGTGGAGGTAGCGCTGTGTGGTCTGCAGGTCGGAGTGCCCCATCGCGTTCTTGATCGAGAGAACGTCCACGCCCGCCTGCGCCAAGAGGCTACCGTACGTGTGGCGGAGATCATGGAAGCGGAGCGGGCGAAGTCCCGCGGAATCGCGTGCCCTCTTGAATCGCGCTACAAGGGCGCTCTTGTCTAGCGGCCGACCCCTCCAGTTGCAGAAGACAAGCTCACCGGGGGCTGTGAAGTCGCCGCGCTGCTTGAGCCGCGCCAGCGCGTGGGCCGCCTTCGGCACGAGTGGCACATGGCGCACACGGCCGCCCTTCGTGCCAGCGAACTGCTCGGCCGATACCGCGCGGCTCACGGTCACGACACTCTCACCTAGGTCGCGCCAGCGCAGCGCGCGGAGCTCGCCCTGGCGGAGTCCCGTGTAGGCAGCCACGCGCACGAGCTCGGCGTCTTGTGCGTCCTCGTCGCGCTCCACGTCGTTGCGTGCGCCGTTCGCTCGGTGGGCACCATTGGCTAACGCCTCAGCCAGCGTCTCGACCTCGGCCACCGTGTACGTCTCGAGCGCGTCGCGTTGCTTTTCGCGCCTGCGGTCGGTGCCTCGCGCCGGATTTGTCGGTAGGCCGCGACGCTTCACGCCGTACTCGAAGACGGCGTGCACGAGCGCGCGGTTCTTGTTGACGGTCCGGGGGCTACCGGCTGCGGCTTCGATCGCCGCCAGCAGGTCCTCGACGTCCGAGGGCGTCACCTCGGCTGCCGTGCGACCGCCAAGCGCGGCCATGATCCTGCCCGCTTTTCTCTCTCCCGGCTCTGCGAGATGTGTGCGATGGTCGGCGAGCGTGGAGGGCTTCGCTCCGCGCACGCGCGCGAGCCAATCGAGGTAGCCGCGCGCGACCTCGCGAAATGTCGGGCCCGAGGGTGCCGGTGCCTGGGCGGCCGCCACGAGCTCGGCGACGATCTCCCGCGCGCGGTCGTGCGCCGCGCCCTCGGTGAACGCGCCCTCGGGCGCCGGCGATCGGCGCCTGATCCACGCTGAACCGATGCGCCGTTTGAGCTGTCGCCCGTTGAGCCGGAACGAGACGTCCCAGACCGGGTGCCCCCGGTGGCGCTGGTGCAGGTGCAGGGAGTAGGTCGGCAGAGTCGTTCGGGAGTTCCTTCTGTCGTATCCGCAGCGGGCATCGTGCGGCGCTCGGAGCCGAATGTTACCCGATGGTGTTACCCGATCCTGCTTCTCCCGCCGCTGGAGACCTTCGGCTGACGCCGAAATCCGCTGTGTTTATTGGCAGTGCGGGCGGGGAGACTCGAACTCCCAAGGGCTCTCGCCCACCGGCTCCTAAGGCCGGCGTGTCTACCGTTCCACCACGCCCGCGGTCGCGCACAGGCTACGCGCAAGGACGCGCAGTGCGCGAGAGCCGCGGCGACGGCGCAAGCCCGCGCCACCGCGCTCAGTTGCGCCGCGTAGGCGGTATCTTGCAGTTGCGATGTCGATTTACGCCCAACCCACGCGCGACCCGGGCGTGATCGTCACACATCCAAATCGCGGCAAGCCGGTCGTTCAGGCCACTCGCGCCACCGTCGTGCTGCTCCTGCTCGCGAGCGCCGGGCTCGTACTGATAATCACCGTGGGCGGATGGAGTTTGCTTTGGGGCGCCAAGCCGATCCAGATCGGCTTCGTCCTGGCGTATCTCACACTCGCGTTCTACGGGCTCCGCTGGAAACGCGGCGTGCTGCCGATCTCGGCGGTGCTCGCCGTGCTGCTGCTGATCTTTGCTCTCGTCGCCGGTCCGAGCTGGTTCGCGCGCGACAAGACCGGCTTTGCGCAGCCCGCGATCGACGCAGGCGTGCTCGGAACACTCACGCTGCTCCTCGTGCCGCTGCAGATGCTGCTGATCGCGTTTGCGATGCGGGGATTTCGCCAGGGGTGGAACGTCGAGCTCGAGCAGCGCGAGCCGGGCGCGGACCTGTACGCCGAACCCCCTCCCCTCCCCGCCTGAGACCGCGCCCGCGAGGGCGCGCCTGCACCATAGGGCTGGCCGCGCGGCCGCGCACTTACACTGGCTCGCGCTGCGGCGGTGGCGGAACGGTAGACGCGAGGCCCTCAAAAGGCCTTGTCCGCAAGGGCGTGTGGGTTCGACTCCCACCCGCCGCATCAGCCAGGCCGGCGCCGCGTGCGCGGACCTACCTCAGGCGCCGGCGACCAGCTCGAGCAGCGGCTGCAGCAGCGCGGGACGCGTAGCGAGGATGCCCGCCGGCAGCTCAGCGGCGGGCTCGAGCTCGACGACGCTGAGTCCGGCCCGCCGGCAGATCAAGGCGCCGGCGGCCACGTCCCATCGCTGCACGCCGCGCTCGAAGTAGGCGTCGTAGCGACCGGCGGCGGTCCACGCGAGATCAAGCGCCGCGCTGCCGAAGCGGCGGATGTCTCGCACGCGGTCCACCAACCGCGCCAGCACCTTCGCCTGCGCCGCGCGCACGCCGGCGTCGTAGTACAGCCCGGTTGCGACCATCGCGCTGCCCAACCCGCCATCGTCGCCCGCGGCGGCCGAGGGTCCGACCGCGACCTCGCGCGCCAATAGCGAGCTTGTGTGGTCGCGCGTATGCAGCAGCGCGCCGCCCACACTCGTGGCGCCAAAGAGCTCCTCCCGGTTGGGGTCGTACACCACTCCCGCCAGCACCTCGCCGGCCTCTGCCACCGCGACGCTCACACACCACTGCGGTATGCCAAACAGGAAGTTCACGGTGCCGTCGAGTGGGTCGACGATCCAGCTGAGACCGCTTGCGCTCGCCACCGAGCTGCCGCTCTCCTCGCCCACGAAGCCGTCGTCGGGCCGTCGCGCGGCGATCAGCTCGCGGATCGCGCGCTCCGAGGCGAGATCTGCCTCGCTGACGAGGTCCGTAGGCGTGCTCTTGCTGGCAATCTGGTCCTCGGCTCCACTGCGCGCCCGCTCGAGCAGCAACGTGCCGGCCATACGCGCGACCTCGACCGCGAGCTCGAGCAGCTCGTCGCGGTCGCTCACCGCAGCCAGGGGGGGAGCAGCTGCGCCCACGGACGCTGCGACTCGATCTGCGCCGCGAGCGACAAGATCGTGGTCTCCTGGTGCGGCCGAGCCACGATTTGGACGGCCCGCGGAAGGCCGTCTGCCCCCATCGACGCCGGGACCGAGGCCGCGGGCTGGCCCGTCACGTTCCAAACGCCGTTGTAGGGCACCATCCCGGCTATGGCGTTCAGCGTCCAGAGCGCCCCCCGGCCCTGCAGCTGGCCGATACGCGGCGGCGGCGTCGCGGTGGCGGGCGTGAGAAGCGCGTCGCAGTCGCCCCACGGCGCGTTCAGACGCTCGGCAAACACCGCCTCGCCGGCCAGCGAGCGCTCGAGCAACGCCGGCGGGACCAACGCTCCCAACCGCGCCATCCCGCGCGTGCGCCGCTCGAGCCGTCGCGGATGTGCCACCGACGCGGCGTCGTCGTGGATCCCGCGCAGGTAGCGCACGAGCACCTCCGATATCCCGCCCGCGCCGTAGTCGGGGTTGCGCTCGATCAGCTCGTGCCCGAGCGTGCGCAGCAGCGCCACGGTGTCATCGAGCGCGCGCGCCGCGTCCCCGTCCAGCCGCGTCAGTACGCCCGGCGGGGTCTTGCGCGAGAACGCGATTCGCATCGCGGGCGGCTGCGCCCGCGCGGCGGCCGAGAACGTGCCGGCCGCGGCGGCCGTCTCCTGGCCGTCGGTGTCGGTGCTCGCGACCGCGTCCAAGAACAACGCCGTGTCGGCGACGGTTCGCGTCAGCACGCCATTCACCGAAAGGCCGTGCCACGGGCGCTCGCGCGGGGCCACCGGCACCCGATCGCGCTGGGGCTTTAGCCCGAACAGTCCGCACCACGCCGCGGGGATCCGAATCGAGCCCGCTCCGTCTGAACCGAGCGCCGCGCCCACGAGGCCGGCCGCCACAGCGGCGGCGCTGCCGCCGCTTGACCCGCCGGGCGCCCGCTGCGTGTCCCACGGATTGCGCGTGACGCCGAACGTGGCGCTCTCCGTGAAGGGCCAGATCGCGAGCTCGGGTACGTTCGTCTTGCCCAGCACCACCGCCCCAGCGGCGCGCAGCCGACGCACCACCTCGGCGTCCGCCGCCGCGGGATCGCCGTAGGCATTGCTACCCCATGCGGTCACGTCGCCCGCGACGTCGATGTCGTCCTTCACCGCGATCGGGACGCCCAGCAGCGGGCGCTGTTGGCCGGTGGCACGGCGCGCGTCGGCCTGCTCTGCGTCGACCAGCGCGCGCTCGGCGAAGACGGCCCGAAACGCGTTCAGCTGCGGGTCTAGCGCCGAGATCCGCGCGAGGTAGAGCTCGACGAGCTCGTAGGAGGACACCTCGCCGGCAGACAGCAGCTCGGCCTGGCGGGCGATCCCGCTGAACGCCAGCTCCTTTAGGTCCACGCGTTGCAATCTATTGCACGCGCCGCGACCGCCACCGAACGCCCGCGGCTCCGCCGAGACGCCCTCTAGCATCGCCCGTCGTGCCCTATCCCGTGAGCTTCGAGGTCGACTACGTCGAGCGTCGCAGCAGGCTCACGACCTTCTTTCGCGCGATCCTCGTGATCCCGCTGGCGATCGTGCTCTACATCTACGGAATCGTGGCGTCGATCGCGATCCTGATCGCGTGGTTTGCGATCGTAATCAGCGGCCGCTATCCGGGCGCGCTGTACGAGTTCGTGGCGGGGTTCAACCGCGCCGTCGCGCGCGTCACAGCGTACGCGCTTCTGCTCGCCGACCCCTACCCCCCGTTCGGCGGCGGCGATGCTCCCGCCTACCCGGTGCGGATGCAGTTCGCTGGGCCGCTCGAGCGCTACAGCCGGCTGAGGACGTTCTTTCGCTTCATCCTCGCGATCCCCATCGTGGTGCTGCGCTACGCCATCAACCTGCTGCTGGAGATCGGCGCCGTCGCCGCCTGGTTTGTGATCGTGGTCACCGGCAAGCTCCCGCGCGGGCTGTTCGACGTGATGGTGCTGGCGAACTCCTACATCGCGCGTTCGGACTCCTACCTGTTCTTGCTCACCGAGACCTACCCGCCCTTTCAGGACGAGGTAACGCGCAGCGCGGGAACGCCCGCGCAACCGCCTCCTACACAGGCGTGACGGGGTTTCGCTTCGCCGGCCAGGTGCGGCGCTTGTCCTTGGCGTAGGCGAGGCGGCGCACGAGCTCCTCGCGCAGCGCCTCCGGCG
Organism: Solirubrobacteraceae bacterium; assembly: GCA_035939635.1. Classification (GTDB taxonomy): domain Bacteria; phylum Actinomycetota; class Thermoleophilia; order Solirubrobacterales; family Solirubrobacteraceae; genus Palsa-744. The sequence continues at coordinate 3,344 of DASZFR010000233.1, read as the reverse complement.
CCACGACTGCGTCGACGACGAGCTCGGAGGCGAGGTGCAGGATGTCGATGTCGTTGCCGTACTCGGCGCGCAGCTCCTCGGTGCGACGCGCGCGCTCGTGCTCGTCCTCGATCGCCTGCAGCTGGTTGTAGTAGACCGCGTTGATCGCCGCCTCCGGGCCCATCACGGCGATCGAGGCGCTTGGCAGCGCCAGGCAGCAGTCTGGCTCAAACGCCGGACCGGCCATCGCATACAGCCCCGCGCCGTAGGCCTTGCGCACGATCACCGACAGCTTCGGCACGGTCGCCTCGCTGACCGCGCTGATCATCTTGGCGCCGTGGCGGATGATGCCGCCGCGCTCGACCGCGGTGCCGATCATGAACCCAGGTACGTCTGCGAGGAACAGCAGCGGCACGTTGAACGCGTTGCAGCTCCAGATGAAGCGCGCGGCCTTGTCGGCCGAGTCGCTGAACAGCACGCCGCCCTTGTGCTTGGGCTGGTTGGCCACGATCCCGATCGCCTCGCCCTCCAGCCGCGCAAAGCCCACGATCAGCTCCTTGGCCCAGCGCGGGTGAAGCTCGAGCAGCGATCCCGCGTCGACCAGCGCGCTGATCAGCAGCTGCATGTCAAACGGCTTGTTCTCGTCCTGCGGGATCAGATCGCCGATCGAGCCGGCGCCGTCGAGCGCCGCGGGAGGCGCAGCGGGCGCGCGCGGCGGCAGCGACTCCCAGCTGCCGGGCAGATACGAGAGGTAGCGCCGCGCCATCGCGATCCCCTCCTCGTCGCTTGCCACGAGCTGGTGCGCGCACCCCGACACGCCGGTGTGCATGCGCGCCCCGCCCATCTCCTCGAGCGTCACACGCTCGCCGATCACCATCTCTGCCATGCGCGGCGACCCCAGGTACATCGAGGCGTTGCCGTCGCGCATGATCACCACGTCGCAAAACGCGGGTATGTAGGCGCCGCCCGCCGCGCTCGGGCCAAACAGCACGCACACCTGCGGCACCACGCCCGACAGGCGCACCTGGTTGTAGAAGATGCGCCCCGCGCCGCGCCGGCCCGGAAACATCTGGACCTGCTCGGTGATGCGCGCGCCAGCCGAGTCCACGAGGTACACGAGCGGCACGCGCGCGCTCATTGCGCGTTCCTGGATGCGCAAGATCTTCTCTACGGTCTTCGGCCCCCACGACCCGGCCTTCACGGTCGGGTCGTTGGCCATCAACGCCACCCCGCGGCCGTCCACGGTCCCGACGCCGGTGACGACTCCCTCGGCGCCGAGGCTGTCCTCCTGCCAGCCCGCGAGCAACCCATCCTCGACGAAGCTGCCCTCGTCCACGAACGCGGCCACGCGCTCGCGCACCAGCAGCTTGCCCTGGTCGCGTGCCTTGTCGCGGTGGCGCTGCGGGCCACCCCGCAGCGCCCGCTCACTCGCCTGGTCGAGCTCGCTCACGGCAGCTGCCGCGGGTAGCGGCTGTGTCGCCGTCCACGGCGGTGGCGCTCGAGCTCGCGCTGCACGCGCTCTAGCTCTGGGGCGGGCCCGTGCAGGCGCCAGATGTTGCGCAGCACGAACACCAGCGGGAAGATCAGCACCCACACGGGCCAGAAGCCCCCGTCCGCGCCGCTGGCCGCCCAGACCACCGCGCAGATCGCAAACGGCGTGAACGACCCGCCCGCTTGCTGCAAGAGCTGGCGGCGCAGCTCGGCTTTGCGCCGCGACAGCTCGGCCTTGCGCGCCGACGGCGGCGCGGGCAGCTCGGGCAGGTCCGCGCCCAGTTGCGCCAGCTCCTGCACGGTGCTCGCCTTGTACGCCACGTCGAGACGCTCGTCGAGCTCATCGTTGCTCAGCCGGCCCGCGGCGTAGTGTTCGCGCAGCGCATCGGCTGTCTGCTCGCGGTCGGCGTCGGAGGCGCGCATGGGGGCGTCGTCGCTCACGTCGCCTCCAAATCTAGCCGGATGCGGGCGTTCAGATGCCGCGGTTCTCGACGGGCGAGTCCTCCGAGTAGTCGTAGAAGCCCATTCCGCTCTTGCGCCCATACCAGCCGGCGGCCAGCATCTTGCGCAGCGTCGGCGGGCTCGCGAAGCGCCTTTCGCGAAACTCGTCGAACAGCACGTCGCAGATCGACCCGAGCGTGTCCAGCCCCACGAAGTCGGCCAGCGTCAGCGGACCCATCGGGTGCGCTGCCCCAGCCTTCATCGCCTCGTCGATCTCGCCAACCGACCCGACGGATTCTTCGTAGGCGCGGATGGCGTCGAGCATGTAGGGCACCAGCAGGCGGTTGACTATGAAGCCCGCCTTGTCCTTGGTGGGGATCGCAAGCTTGCCCTGCGAGCGCGCGAACTCGAGCGCGGTCGACATCGCCTCGTCGCTGCTGGTCACGCAGCGAACCACCTCGACGAGCTTCATCACCTGCGGCGGGTTGAAGTAGTGCATTCCGACGAACTGCGCCGGGCGGCCCGTGACCGCGGCCTGGTCGATGACCGGCAACGATGAGGTGTTGGTGGCGAACAGCGCCTGCGGCTTGACGATCTCGTCGACCTCGCGCCACATCTCGAGCTTCAGCGGCAGGCTCTCGGTGATCGCCTCGATCACCAGGTCGCACTCCTGCAGGTCGCGGTAGTGCACGGTCCCCGTGATGCGCCCGCGCACCTCGTCGGCCTGCTCTTGGGTCAGCTTCTCGCGCTGCACGGCGCGCGAAAGCTGGGACTCGATCTTGGCCACGCCCTTGGCCAGCGTGGCGTCGTCTACCTCGCGCACCACCACCTGATAGCTCGATTGCGCGGCCACTTGGGCAATCCCATGCCCCATCAGCCCCGCGCCGAGCACGCCCACCGTCTTGATCTCCTGCGCCATGAAACCTCCCGCTCGCGTTTGTGCGGGCAGAGCCTATTACGGCCGCGCCCGCGGGTTTGTTCCGCAGCCCGGGCGGGAAGTTTCGGTGCGGATCGGAGTCTGCGCAGTCGACAGCAATCTCAACGGAGGGAGAAAACTGTGTCCGAACGCAAGAGGGGGCGTGTTTGCGCGCTCCCGTTTGTGCTGGTCTCGTTGACCTGCTCGCTTGTCGCATTTACGCCAGGATCGGCCCTTGCTTCAGACAAGCCGTTTCTGGCGAACTTGCACGAACAGTCGACGATCGCGAGCACCAAGCCGAAAAACGGAGATGTCAATCCGTACGGGATCGTGGTCGTGCAGCGCAGTATCGGCAAGCTCGAGCGCGGCGACGTCCTGATCAGCAACTTCAACAACAAAGAAAACGAACAGGGCACTGGCACCACGCTTGTGGAGATCTCGCCCAAGGGCCATCTGAAGCTGTTCGCCCAGATCGAAGCCGGCGCGCTTCCGGGTCCGTGCGAAGGGGGTGTCGGCC
>DASZFR010000232.1:0-13443 GCA_035939635.1 Solirubrobacteraceae bacterium | reverse complement strand
GCGTTCGCGCTCCGCGAGCACGAACAGCAGCAGGATGCCCACCGTGATCGACACGTCCGCGAGGTTGAACGGAGGCCACCCCAGCGGAAGCTTTACGAAGTCCGTCACCGACCCCTGATGCACGCGGTCGATCACGTTGCCCGCCGCGCCACCGAGCAGCATGCCGGTGGGCAGCCAGAACAGCGGGCGTGTGGTGTGGCGCGCGAAATACGCCAGCAGCGCCAGCAGCGCGAGCACGATCACGATCGTGACCGCCGTGTGGCTTCCGGGCAGAAAGCCGAACGCCACGCCGTGGTTGCGCGTGTTGACCAGCTGCACTCCAGGCAGCAGCTTGTGTTCGTCGCCCGGCGTGATCGAGTTCCGCACGAGCGCCTTTGTCAGCTGGTCGATTCCGAGCACAGCCGCGGCGACCACCACGACGCGCCCCCACGCGGTGAGCTGGCGGCGCGCGGAGCGCCCCTGCACGGCGCGATCGGCGCCGGCGTCAGCCGTGGATGATCCCCTGGACGACGATGCTGTTGAAGATCGCAAGCGTCAGAATCGCGAGGATAGGGCTGAAGTCCCAGCCGCCAAACGACGGGATCACGCGACGAAAGATGCGCAGGAACGGTTCGGTGATGTCGCGCAAAAAGCCGAGGATCAGGTCAAGCGTGCGCGAGTAGGGCGGCCGCAGGCCCGCCGCGAACAGCAGCTGGGTCACTATGTACAGGATGATCAACAGCGTGTACACGTAGATCACCGTGGACAGGTAGTCCGCGATCGACGTGCGCGTGCTCGCCAGGATCATGCGTCGCCGAGAACCGCGTCGAGCGCCTGGCTGAATGCAGCACGCACTCCGCCGCGCTCAAGCGCGTCTAGCCCGCGCGCGGTCGCCCCGCCAGGGGACGCCACCTCCCGACGCACCGCAACCGTGTCGTTGCCACGCCTACGCAGCAGCTCGGCCGTGCCCGCGAGCGTCTGCACGACCAGCGGCGCGCCCAGCGCTGCGGGGATGCCGCGGCGCACGCCGGCGTCGACCTGCGCCTCGGCCACCAGCGCCACGTATGCGGGGCCGCACGACATCAGGCCCATCGCCACGTCGATCAGCGCCTCGTCGAGCACCACGAGCGTCCCCAGCTCCGCAAACAGCGCGTGCACCGACTCGTCGAGCTCGCGCTCGGCCGAAGCGCCGCCCGACGGAGCTGCTGCGTTTGTCGCGCCGTCCGCCGCCTGCACAAGCGCTCCCTGGCGCACCTCGACCGGCAGTGAGGGCATGAACCGGTACACCGGGGCTGAGGGATACGCCTCGCGCAGCGTTCGTAGCGGCGTGAGCGCGAGAATCGACGCGATCGCGCGCGCGTGGGGCCCAACCTCCGCCGCCACCTCGCGCAGCTGCGCCGGCTTGTGGCAGAGAACCACCACATCCGCGCGCTGCGCCACCTCGCCGTTGCTTGCCAGCACCTCTCCGCCCGACTCCTGCACAAGCGCGAGCGCTCGCTCGCGCACGGGATCGAAGCACACCACCGGACGTCCCCAGCCGCGCGCGAGCGCACGAGCCATGTTGCCGCAGCCGATCAGCCCGATCTGCATGCGACTTCAGGACTGATTGAAAAAGCCCTTCTCGATCAGCCGCGCGCGCTCCTCGGCTGAGATCTCAACGTTGCGCGGCGTGAGCATGAACACCTTGTCGGCAATCCGCTGCATGCCGCCGTCGAGAGCGTAGGTGAGCCCCGAGGCGAAGTCGATGAGCCGCTTCGAAAGGTCCGTTTCGGAGTTCTGCAGATTGAGGATCACGGGAATCGAGTCCTTGAACTTGTCCGCGATCTGCTGCGCGTCGTTGAAGGACTTGGGCACCACCAGGTGCACGCGGACGTCGCCGTTCGGGCGCGCGCCCACCGTTTTCAGCGCCGGCGCGGTGCGCGCGCGCGCAGCGTCGTCGTCGTCGGAGAAGATGTCGTCGAACTCGTCGCGACGGCGCCGCAGGCGGCGCACATTGGGACGCTCGCGGTAGCGGTCTTCGATCTCCGCCTCGGGCGGAGCCTCCTCGTAGTCGTCGTGGTACTCCTCGGCGAGGCCGAAGTACACGAGCGCGCGGTGCCAGGAGTCGCGAAAAGCCATCGGTCTAGGTTCGTGTTCGCCCAGCTAGCGGGTTTCCCTGCCCAATGCTATTCGTTACCGGCCCGCGTCAGGCGTAGAGCTTTGTGCCTATACGCACGATCGTGGCGCCCTCTTCCACCGCCACCGGGTAGTCCTGCGTGGTGCCCATCGACAGCTGCTCCAGGCCGCGCTCGCGCGCGAGCTGGCGCAGAGCGGCAAACCACGGCCGGCTCGCGGCCGGATCGGCGCTCAGCGGGGGCATCGTCATCAGGCCCGCCACCGGGAGTGGTGAGCGCGCGATGAACGCGTCCAGCTGCGCTGGTGCGATGCCCGCCTTGCCCGGCTCGCCCGCGAGGTTTACCTCGATCAAGATGCGCAGCCCGGGTCGTGCGAGCGCGCGGTGGCGCTCAAGCTCGCGCAGCGCCGACTCCGACGCCACCGAGTGGATCAAGCGCACGTGCGGCACGATCGCGCGCACTCGCCGGCTCTGCAGCTGGCCGATGAAATCCCATTCGAACCGATCGCCGTGCTCGGCCACCTTTGCCTCGAGGTCCTGCGCGCGGTTCTCGCCCACGAGCGAGATCCCCGCCTCGGCGAGAACCGGCAGCTCGTGCGAGGGGATGTACTTGGTCGCCGCCAGCAGCTGCACCGGGGCGTCGCCGCGGATGGGATGCGATCGCTGTGCGGCGGCGTCTATCTCCTCGCGAACCCGTCGCAGGTTCGCGCGCACCTGCTCCACCTGCAGCCCCTCGATCAGCTGCGCCACGCCACACCCCCCTGTCGCCCGGCGTGGCTCCCTTCGCGGCGGTGCGAGAAGAAGCGCTCGTCGCAGATCGTGCACGCCGCCACCGAACGCACGTCGCGCACGCCCGCTGCCCGCAAGCGGCGGCGCGCGGCCGCCTGCAGATCGACGGTCGCCGTGCGCGCCTCGCCCCCCAGGGCCGCGCGCACCTCGGGACCTACCTCGTAGCAGCACGCCCCGGCGCCCGGGCCGATGATCGCGGCGATCTCCTCGGCGCACCCGAGCTCGCGCAGGGAGAGCACCCCCTGCTCGAGCACGCCGGCCGCGATGCCCCGCCAGCCGGCATGCACCATCGCCACCGCAGCCGATCCGGCGAGGGCCACCGGCAGGCAGTCGGCCGTGAGCACCATCACTCCCACGCCGGACCGCGCGGTCGCTTGCCCGTCGGCCTCCGCGAGCGCTCCATCGTCGTGGTCGCAGTCGTCAACCCGCGCCACCACCGCCCCGTGCACCTGGCGCCCGCGCGCAATGCGGCGCACGCCGAGTCGCTCGCGCAGCGCCTCGCGCGTCTCCTGCGCCCGGTCGCGCCCGGCGCCGCGCACGCTGGACAGATTGCCTGCTGCGCGCGCAGTGAACAGGACATGCGCCTCGCCTGGCAGCTCAAAGGCCCACTCCGCCGCGCTCACGATCGCTCCTGCAGCGCGGCCTGCAGCTGGGCCTCGCGCGAGTCCTCCAGGGTGCCGTCCAGGCGCATGTCGAGCAGTCTCGCCAGGCGACGCCCGATCTCGGGGCCCGGTGCGACGCCCGCGGCGAGCAGGTCGTCGCCGGTCACCGCCAAGCGCACATGGCGCAGCTCCTGCAGCCACGCGCGCGCGGCGAGCGCGGCGCCTTGCGCGTCGTCGCGCTGGGCCAGCGCGCCGGCGAGCGCGAGGGCCTCGAGCGGCGCCCCGCGCAATGCCTCGCGCTGGCGCGATCGCGAGTCCGCGGCCTGCAGCGCTTGCGTCAGCGCCGGGGCGCGCTGCGCCGCGGCGATCGCGCGGTCGCGCTCGGCCGCGGGGAACTCCCAGGTATCGAGCGCGGCGGCGAGAGCGCGCTGGTCGCTCGCGGCGTTGTCCGGAGCGCAGAGCAGCAGCACCGCAAGCAACAGCACGTCAGCGCGGCCGTCCTGCGCGGGCAGCAGCGCCAGCGCTTCGCGAGCAAGCGGCTCGTCGAAGGCAAGCGGCGGCGTCAGCGCTGCCAACACGCCCAGCGTCGCGAGCGACGACAGCGACACGCTCGGGTCGCTTTCGCCGAGCGCGAGCCGCAGCTCGGCGCCGATGCGCGATCCTGACACGGTCTGCAGAGCGCCGTGGCCAATCGCTTCGTCCGCCAGGGAAGCCGTTTGCGGCTCGACATCGAAGGCGAGCCGCGCGCGGTAGCGGCCGAGGCGCAAAAGACGGGTGGGGTCGTCGATGAAGCTGCGCTCGTGCAGGACGCGAAGCGTGCGCGCCTGCAGGTCCTCAAGCGCGGTCGCGGGTGCCGCCACCGCGCCCGCGCGCGGCTCGGAGAGCGCGACCGCTATGGCGTTCACGGTGAAGTCGCGGCGCAGCAGGTCCTGCTCGAGATCACCCGCGCGGACCTGCGGTAGCGCCCCTGGCGCGGGGTAGCTCTCTGCGCGGCGAGTGGCGATGTCGATGCGCCCGCCCGACCAGCTCACAAACGCGGTACCGAAACGCTCGTGCCCGCCCCGGCGCAGCACGGCGTCCTGGGCCGAGTCGCCGGCGCTCAGCAGCGCGGCGAGCTCGCGCGCGAGCTCCTCGGCGCCGCGCTCGACCACCACGTCCAGCTCCCGCGGCGTGCGGGCCAGCAGCAGGTCTCGCGTCGCGCCGCCCACCAGCTCTGCGTCGTCGCGATCGGCGACGGCCTCCAGCAGCTGCGGCCCTCCGGGCAGCCCGTGCACGCGCTCGAGCACGGCCTGGCCGGCTGACGCGGGGTCGATCGCGCCGGCGCGCGTGCGGGGCGCCATTGGCGTCAGGCGGCCGGGCGCACCGGCAGGCCGGCGGCGCGCAGGTGCTCCTTGGCCTCGCCGACCGTGTGCCGCCCGTAGTGGAAGATCGAGGCGCACAGCGCTGCGTCGGCCCCTGCCGCGAGCGCCTCGCGCAAATGGTCGAGCTCTCCCGCGCCACCGGACGCGATCACCGGCACGCTAACCGCCTCGCTCACGGCGGCGGTCAGCGGCAGGTCGTAGCCCTCGTTGGTGCCGTCGCGATCCATGCTCGTGAGCAGTATCTCCCCCGCTCCCCGCTGCACCGCCTCGCCTGCCCACACGACCGCGTCGCGTCCGGCCGGGGTGCGCCCGCCGGCGACGTACGCCTGCCAGCTGCCGTCGCCGCTGCGCTTGGCGTCGATCGCGAGCACCACGCACTGCGAGCCGAACACGCGCGCAAGCTCGTCGATGAGCTCGGGTCGTGCGAGCGCGGCCGAGTTCACCGACACCTTGTCGGCGCCCGCGTCGAGAACCGCCTGTGCGTCCGCCGCCGAGCGGATGCCGCCGCCGATCGTGAACGGGATGAACACCTCGTCTGCGGTCTTTCGCGCGAGCCGCGCCATCGTGTCGCGGCGCTCGTGCGTCGCGGTGATGTCGAGGAACACGAGCTCATCTGCGCCCTCGCGGTCGTAGTGTGCCGCGAGCTCAACCGGGTCGCCCGCATCTTTGATGTCGACGAATTTCACGCCCTTGACCACGCGGCCTCGGTCGACGTCCAGGCATGGAATCACGCGCTTGAAGTGCACCTGCCCACGGTAGCGGTCAACTTGCGAGCGCAGCCCGCGCCTCTGACACGCTGAAGCGGTGCTCATAGAGCGCCTTGCCGACGATCACGCCGGCCAGTCCAGGCGCGCGTGAGCGCGCCAAATCTTCTAGATCTGAAAGCTCGCCGATTCCCCCGGAATAGATCAGCTCGCCGTTTCCCGGCAGCACCTCGGCGACCGCGCGTAGACCGTCGAGGTCGGGGCCGCCGAGCATGCCGTCGCGATCCACGCTGGTGTACACAAAGCGCTCTGCGCCAGCCTCACGCATGAGCGCCACGGCCTGCGGCGCGGTTGTGTCGCTCGCCTGCGTCCACCCGGCGGTGGCCGCGTGGCCTGCGCGCACGTCGATCGCAACGGCTACGCGCCCGGCGCCGAGCTCGCTGATCGCGCGCGCCAGCAGCTGCGGATCGGTGAGCGCCGCGGTGCCGAGGATCACGCGCGCAGCGCCCGCCTGCAGCGTGTGCTGCAGCGACTCCATCGAGCGCAGCCCGCCTCCGTACTGCACCTCCACGTCGAGCTCGGTCGCGATTCGGCGCAGCTGCTCGAGGTTGTGCGGCTGTCCGCTCTTCGCGCCGTCGAGGTCGACGACGTGCAGCGCATCGGCGCCCTCCGTCACCCAGGCGCGCGCCGCCGACAGCGGGTCCTCGTCGTACACGGTCTTGGCCGCGTAGTCGCCGCGCTGCAGGCGCACCGCGCAGCCGCCGAGGATGTCGACGGCGGGGTAGAGCCTCACCGGCCCGCGCGCGCGCCGGCCCCGGCGAGGGCGGGTGCGGCGCTGCAGATGCGCGCGAAGTTGGCCAGCAGCTGCAGGCCGGCCGCGGAGGACTTCTCGGGGTGAAACTGCACGCCATAAAGCGGCGCGCGCTCGATCGCGCTCGCGAAGCGCTGCCCGTACTCCGCGGTGCCGAGCACGTCCTGCGCGTGCGACGGCACGGCCGCGTACGAGTGCACGTGGTAGAAGGCGCAGCTTTGCGGCAGCCCGTCGAGCAGCGGCGAGCTGCGCGCGAAGGTCACCTCGTTCCAGCCGATGTGCGGCAGCTTGCGGCCCTGGGCGTCGAGCGCGTGCACCTCGCCGTCCACCAGCGCGAGCCCATCCGCGCCGCCGTGCTCGCTCGAGCGCTCGAACGCCAGCTGCATCCCGAGGCACACGCCGAGCAGCGGCACGCCTGCGGACAGGCGCTCGCGCATCAGCTCATCCAGGCCGAGCTCGCGCAGGTTGCGCATCGCCAGCGGAAACGAGCCCACGCCGGGCAGGAGCAGACCGTCTGCCGCGCGCAGCGTGGCGTGGTCGCTCGTGATCGTCGCGCGCGCGCCCACGTGCTCCAGCGCCTTCTCCACCGAGCGGCGATTGCCCATGCCGTAGTCGACCACGGCGATGCTCACGGCTCGCGCGGGTTGACTGCTCACGTCGTGAGCGTGCCCTTGGTGCTCGGCACGCCTGTCTCGGTGGGGTCGGCCGCGACCGCCTCGCGCAGCGCGCGCGCGAAGGACTTGAACGCGGCCTCGATCATGTGGTGCGCGTTTGCGCCGGCTTCGATGCGCAGGTGCAGCGTGAGCTTCGCGGCGTTCGCGAGCGCGCGGAAGAACTCCTCGGTGAGCTCGTGCTCGAAACCGCCGGTGGAACCCGGCGGGAGGTGTGCCTCAAATGAGGTGAACGGGCGGCCCGACACGTCGATCGCGCAGCTCGCGCGCGCCTCGTCCATCGGCACCGTCGCCGATCCGAAGCGTGTTATGCCCGCGCGGTCGCCGAGCGCCTGGTCGAGCGCCTGGCCGAGCACGATCGCGGTGTCCTCGGCGGTGTGGTGCGCGCCGGTCTGCAGGTCGCCGTCCACGCTCACGTCCAGGTCCAGCCGCGCGTGGCGCGCGAGCAGGTCGAGCATGTGGTCGAGAAAGCCCACACCTGTGCGACGCGTGCCGCTGCCGCTGCCGTGCAGCGACAGCGAGAGGCTCACGTCGGTCTCGGCGGTTCTGCGCTTGAGTGTGGCGCTGCCAGGGGTCATCGCGGCTGGTTATTGTCGCCCATGCGTGCCTCCATCGAGCGCGCGTGCCACTCGAAGCTCTCCGCGCGCGCGATCGGAGCACCCGCGCGAGCGAGCTTCGCGGCCGCCGCCGCGTCGATGCGCACCTCGGCCATCGTGCGGCGGAAGTGGCGCGCGGAAAGCATCGACGCAAAGCGCGCCGAGCCTGAGGTCGGCAGCACGTGGTTCGATCCCGCCACGTAGTCGCCGAAGGCGGTGGCGCTGAACGGCCCCACGAACACACAGCCGGCGTTCTGAACCTTTGCGGCGAGCGCCTCCACGTCGGCGCCGATCAGCTGCAGGTGCTCGGGCGCGAACGCGTTGGCGAGCTCGAGCGCGCGCGCGGGGCCGCTTGCCTCGGTCACCGCGACGGATGCCCTGAGGTCGGCGGGGGGCTGCGGTCGCAGTCGCTGCTCCGGTTGTGCGTGTTCTGTTGCCTGCTGCGGCGCGCCTGGGTTTTGTCGGGCGCCCGGCGGATTGGTGAGCTCCGCGCAGAGCGACTCTGCCGTGGCCGGGTCGCAGGCAACGCCCACCACGAGACTCGCTGGCCCATGCTCGGCCTGGGCGAGCATGTCCAGCGCAGCCAGGCGCGTGGACTCGGGGCCGGCGTTGGAGCCGAGGATCACCATCAGGTCGCTGGGGCCGGCGAAGCTGTCGATGCCGACGATCGAAGAGAGCTGGTGCTTGGCCTCCTGCACATACAGGTTGCCGGGGCCCACGATCACCTGCACGCGATCCACGGTCGTGGTTCCAAACGCGAGCGCCGCGATCGCCTGTGCGCCGCCCATGCGGTACACGCGCTCCACGCCGCACAGCCGGCACGCCCCGAGCACCACTTGGTCGATGTCGCCATCCGCGCTCGGCGGAGAGCAGACCGCGACGTCGAACACGCCCGCGGCGCGCGCGGTCACTACGCCCATCGCGACGGTGCTCGGGTAGGGCGCGCGACCGCCCGGAACGTACACCGCCGCCGAGGCCACGGGCACCTCGCGCACATCTATGCGCTGGCCCTGGGCGAGCTGCACGGCGGCGCCCTCGCTGGTTGCGGCCTGAGCCACCTCGGCCACGTTGGCGATCGTGACCTGCAGCCCCGCGACCAGATCGAGCGGGAGCGCACGCAGCGCGTCGTCGAGCTCGTCTCCGTTCACCACTAGAGGACGGGGCTCGCGCCCGCCGGTATCGAGGCGCCGAGTGTGCTCCAGCACGGCCTCGTCGCCTCGCTCGCGCACATCGTCGACGATCTCACGCACCTCGCGCGCCACCGAGCTTGTGGGCTCTACGAGCGAGCGCAGGTGCGCCGCCACTGCGTTGGGGCCGCCGAGCCGGCCAAGGTCGGCGGCGCTGAGGCGCAGCGGCTGCATCTCAGACTGCCGGCGCCGCGAACATCTCGCGCAGCTGCGCGAGCAGCTGGTCGATCGCGCCCGCCTTGAGCTTGTGCGCCACCGGGTTTGCGATCAGACGCGCGGTGCAGGTCGCGATCTCCTCGCGCACGATCAGGTCGTTCTCGCGCAGAGTGGTTCCGGTGGCGGTGAGGTCCACGATCGCCTCCACCATGCCTGTGAGCGGCGCGAGCTCCACCGAGCCCTTCACCTCGACGATCTCGGCCTGTCTGCCGGTCTGCTCGAAGTGGCGCGCGGCGAGGCGCGGGTACTTGGTGGCGACGCGCATCACACCGAGACGCCGCAGAGCGGCGAGCGAGGGGTCCGGGCCGGCGCGGCTGGCGAGCACCATCGTGCAGCGTCCGTAGCCGAGGTCGAGCAGCTCATACACCTCGCGTCCAGGTTCGCCCGCGCGCTGTGGCGCCTGCTCGAGCAGCACGTCCTTGCCGGTGACGCCGAGGTCGGCGGCGCCCGCCTCCACGTAGGTGGGCACGTCCGAGGGGCGCATGGTAATCACGCCGATGTCCTCGAAGAGAAGCTTGCGGTCGTTCGCGCGCAGCTCCTCGGTGTCCACGCCGAGGCCGGTGAGCATCTCGACGGTGTCGTCGAACAGCGCACCGCGCGGCACCGCGATCGTCAGCCCGTCGAACGAGCGCATCAGGCGGGCTCCCTGCCCGTGGTGGTGCTCGGAGTCTGGCCGGGCGTCGAGTCCATGGCGGCGTTTGCGGCCGGGTTTGGGTTTGCCGCGGACACGGCCGGGGCTTGGGTGTCCCGCCGCGGTGCGCCGTCCGCGGTGGCCGCGTTGTGAGCTGCCTGTGGCCACGGAGAGCGCGCGAGCAGGGCACCGGTGCCGCGCTCCTCGCCGGCGAGCGCGATGTGCAGGCGATCGACGCCAAGAGCGAAGCCCACCGCCGGCATCTTTCGCCCGAACCGGCCGAGCAGGTCGTCGTAGCGCCCGCCGCCGCCGATCGGGGCGCCGAGCGCCGGGTCGTACACCTCGAATACCGCGCCGGTGTAGTAGCCGATTTTGCGCACGAGGCCGAGGTCGAAGATGATGCGCTCCGCCACGGGTGCGGAGAGCAGGTCGTGCACGCGGCGCATGCCAGTGGCGGCCTCCACGGCCGGCGGCGGCGCGTCGACGAGCACCTCCGGGCCTCCTCGACGCTGGGGCAACTCCAGCAACAGACGCGCGTCGTCGCGCGGCAGGCCGGTCTCGGTGAGGAGGCGCTCGAGATCGACGAAATCGCGGCGTCCGAGAGCTTCGACCATCGTGTCGCGCACATCCTCGGGCACGTTCAGGCTGGCCATCAGCGCGGGGAAGAGCGAGGCGTCGCCCACGCCTATGCGATAGTCGCGCAGGCCCACCGCGTCGAGTGAGTGACAGAGCACGGTGAGCGCCTCCGCCGTGCCGTCGGGTGCGGATGAGCCGATCAGCTCGATTCCGGCCTGCAGCAGCTCGCGCGCCTGCCCGCGCTGGGGACGCACGCCGCGGTAGCAGTGCGCGAAGTAACAAAAGCGCATCGGCGGCTTACTGGCGGCGTAGCGGGTGGCCACCACGCGCGCGATGGGCACCGTCATGTCCGAGCGCAGCGCGAGCACGGCGCCGGTCTCGTCGAAGACGCGGTACGCAGGCCGGGCTTCGGCCATGTCCGCGCGCGAGAGCACCGACTCGTACTCAAGTGCCGGCGTGTACACCTCGCCGTAGCCGTGGCGCTCGAAGACGGCGCGCAGCGTGTCGGTGATCGCGCGCACCTCGCGCGTCTCTTCGGGTAGCACGTCGCGCGTGCCGCTGGGAATCGGGTGAATCATTACGACCGAGCTTAGGCGTGGACGGGCTCGGTGGCCACACGCTCTATGCGGGCACCCAGCTCGCGCAGCCGCTCGTCGATGCGCTCGTAGCCGCGATCGATCTGGCGGATGTTGCCGATCTCGCTGCGCCCGTCCGCGCAGAGCGCCGCGAGCAGCATCGCCATGCCGGCGCGGATGTCGGGCGACTCGACGCGCTCGCCGCGCAGCCGGCGGGGGCCAGTGATGATCGCGCGGTGCGGGTCGCACAGCACGATGTCGGCGCCCATGAGGATGAGCTTGTCGGTGAAGATGAGGCGGTTCTCGAACATCCACTCGTGCACCAGGATCGAGCCCTCGGCCTGGGTGGCGAGCGCGACCGCGATCGAGGTGAGGTCGGCGGGGAAGGCCGGCCAGGGGCCGTCCTGAACCTTGCACTTGTAGCCGCCCGCGTCTGAGCTGGTGACGAGCTTCTGCCCGCCGGGCACGACGACATCGTTGCCGTCGAGCTCGCTGCGCAGGCCCATCGAGCCAAACACCAGGCGGATCATGCGCAAATCCGACGGCACGGTGTCCTTGATGCGCAGTTCGCCGCCGGTGACGCCGGCGAGGGCCATGAAGCTGCCGATCTCGATGTGATCTGGCGCGACCTCGTGCTCGCAGCCGTGCAGGCGCGCGGCGCCGTTGACGGTGATCACGTTGGAGCCGATGCCCTGGATGTCGGCGCCCATCTTCAGCAGCATGCGCGCGAGGTCCTGCACGTGCGGCTCGCAGGCGGCGTTGCCGATCACGGTGGTGCCGGGCGTCAGCGCCGCGGCCATGAGCACGTTCTCGGTGGCCATCACCGAGGGCTCGTCCATGAACACGTCGGTCGGCCGCAGCGCGCCCGGTGCGGTGAGCACGATCTCGCGGCCGTACTCCACGGCGGCGCCCATCGCGCGGAAGGCGTCGAGGTGGGGGTCAAGGCGTCTGCGCCCGATTACGTCACCGCCCGGAGGCGGCATGATCGCGCGGTGAAAGCGCGCGAGCAACGGGCCGGCCAGCAAAAACGAGGCGCGGATGCGCTCGGCGAGCTCTTCGTCGATAGCCACCTCGTCGACGCCGGCTGCGCAGAGCGCGATTTCGTTGGGTCCGCGCCACGCCACGTCCACCCCGATCGAGCGCAGGATGTCGATCATCGCGTCCACGTCGCGAATGCGCGGCACGTTGCGCGCCACCACCTCGTCGTCGGTCAGCACCGCGGAGGCCAGGATGGGCAGCGCGGCGTTCTTGTTGCCCGCCGGTACCAGCGTGCCGGACAGCGGAACGCCGCCATCGATGAGGAACTTCTCCATTAGCTGAGCGCGCCGCCGCCGGCCCCACGGGCGCGGAGTCGTGCGGCGCCTGGCAAGCGTAACAGCCATTCCTGAGCACAAAGTTCGCGCTCGCCGCCCGTTAACCTGCTTGTGAACGCCGGCGAGCTTGGGCGCTGGTGGGATCACTTTGCGGTCCTCCCCGGGTGGACGGGTTGGGGGCTCATCGAGGCCGGCCGGCGGGTCGTTCGCGGCGCCGCCTCGATGCAATTCCGGTTGCATTTTCTGCGCCAGAAAATGGCTTTGTAGAGCCGTTCTTTGGTTCGGCGGGCGGTCGTCGAGCCGGTCTCGCGATGGTCCATCCGGAGGCGTCCGTAGCTTGCGAACACATGTTCTGTTCGTTGCGGACATTCGCACTCGCACAGCGCGCGCTCGCCGCGTACCGGCTCACCCGCTCGCTCCTCACGCTCGAGGACGACGATTGCGTCGACTGGGAGGTCGACGGGAGCGAGCCAGCCGGCGCTCGTCCATGCCGGGCGCCGCTTCGCGAGGGTGCAGACCGCAGGCCGCGGCAAAGGCTGGGCCAGCCCCAGCCCGCGCCGCAGGTCTGCGTCACGCCGGTGAATCCGAGTGGCGCGAGCGGTGCGCGCAGGCGTCGGGTCCGCAGCTGCGTGGGAGCCGCTGCGCTACGGCAGTGCTGCGCGCACGGGTCGTTCGGGGGCTTGATCGGCTCCGAGCGGGCGCCTGGCGGGGCTGGGCGTGATTCGGGCGAGCTCCGGCCGCCGGCTTCTCGGATCTCGCGCCGGCCGTAGGCGGCGCGCCCACGCGCATTGGGCGGTGCCGCGTGTGCGGTCGGCTCTGGATCGCCGACAGTTCGAGCACGCGAAAACGGGCCGCCCGAAGGCGGCCCGCAAACAAAAACCGGCGGCGTCCTACTCTCCCAGGCCCTTGCGGGCCAAGTACCATCGGCGCTGAGGGGCTTAACTGCTCTGTTCGGAATGGGAAGAGGTGTTTCCCCCTCGCCAAAGCCACCGGAAAAGACGAGAGACCAGCCCTCCCGGTCCTTCAAAACTGCACAGCAGCCACAACGAGCATCAAAAATCCGTCAAGCCCTCGACCCATTAGTACCAGTCTCCTACGGACGTTGCCGTCCTTCCAGATCTGGCCTATCAACCTGGTGGTCTACCAGGGGTCTTACTCCCTCTAGGGGATGGGAGAACTCATCTTGAGGCCGGCTTCCCGCTTAGATGCTTTCAGCGGTTATCCGATCCACACGTAGCTAGCCTGCAATGCCCTTGGCAGGACAACAGATACACCAGAGGTGCGTTCATCCCGGTCCTCTCGTACTAGGGACAAATCCT
>DASZFR010000231.1:0-25213 GCA_035939635.1 Solirubrobacteraceae bacterium | reverse complement strand
TTGCTCGTGCTCTGCGCGCCGTGGGGGTTGGCGCCCGTGACCGTGAAGCTGACAGCCGCGCCGTTCCGCGGGACGCCGGGGGTCCCTTCCTTGACCGTCGCGGTGATCGAGACCGGCGTCCCGACCTGGGTCGTGGCCGCGGCCGCGGGCAGTTCTACGTATACGGCGCCGCGATTTGTGGACACGGCGCTGCGATTTGTGACCCGCGTCGTGCGCTGCGAACGTATGCACTTATGAGACGCGCAGGCAGACACGGTCTACGTCGGCCGGCCGGCGGGCGCGGGCGCAGGTCCCGCGGTCGGCATGTACGCGAGTACGACTCCACACATGGTCAACACGAGTGCGCTGCACAGCAGCACAGCCCGCGCGCTCAGCCAGCGGCCCCCACTCCGTCCCAATCTCCTCGCGCGCCGTTTACCCATGTTCCCCCCTGCCTGTAGTTGTGCGCCACCGAGCGCGTCAGACCAACTGCCCGCACACCTCGACAGGAGGCCGGTTCCGCTCCGGCGAGGTCCAGCGCGGGCTTTGGTGTCGCCACCGATAAATCACCCCACCAGACGGGTACAACGCGCTGGCCGATGTGAGCACGTCTCTCGGCGCGCTTGCGGCCATCGCCGCGCACAACCTTCCCCCAAACGTCTCGTGCGGCATCCAGCGTCCGTCCTACGTTGACCTGCGGACGAGCGCGCGACGTTAGCACACACCCCTCAGCTGCGCGTACCGCCGTCACGGCGACGGGCGGCATCGACCATCGCGCGTTTGGAGTTGCATTACGCACAGCGCCGTTTGCGCGCGCCACCCGGCACCTGGCGCGTCGATAGGTTCGCGCGCGCCCCGACCACGGAGGTGGATTACCAATGGCCATCGCGGCGGTGGCGAAGCCGCTTGGGTGCCTAACGCAGCTTCGGCGAACGCCTCGAGCTCCCGTCGCAAGTCGGGACCGGCCGGCCGCTGCGCTACTCGTGGTGCGCGGACGGCGGCGCACCGGCGTCGTCCTGAGGCTTGAGGTTCTCGACGTACTGTTCGACCTTCGCACCCGCTTTGGCGATCTGCTCGTGATACTTGCCTTCTGTCCGCTGGTCGGCGGTCGACTCGGCCTTCTCGACGGCCTTCTTGAGCTGGTCTTTGTGTTCGACCGCCGCGTCTTCGGCCTTGCGCTTGAGGTCATTGAGCCTGTCGCTGATGTCCACTTCGCTCCTTTCGGCGTGCCCGGTTCTGCCCAAACGTAGCGCCGCGATGAAGCCACAAGCGTCGCGGAGCTATGCACGTACGCTCGTGCGGCCCGCCCCACCCGGCCTACGACGGGCCCACAGGGCTTGACACTGCCAACGGCACCGGCGCTTGCTGGCGCGAGGACCGTGCGAGCACGGACGGCGACTGGCCACTAGGCTCACGGCGGCGCGGGTGCGCACCCGGACTGCGAGAGGAGCGGAGCATGAGCGAGCGAGTGCTGATTGCCGGGGGCTACGTCCTGAGCATGGATCCGGCGGTCGGCGAGCTGGAGCGCGGCGACGTGCTGGTACAGGACCGTGTCATCGCCGAGGTCGGCGTCGACGTCGACACCGGCGACGCTTCGGTGCTCGATGCCGCCGGCTGTGTGGTGATGCCCGGTTTCGTCGACACCCACCGTCACACCTGGCAAACCGCGCTGCGCGCGATCTGCGCGGACTGGACGCTCGTGGACTACTTCCGCGCAATCCGCCAGTCGATCTCGCCGCGCTACACGCCCGAGGACGTCTTCGCCGGCAACTACGTCGGCGCGCTCGAAGCGCTCGACGCGGGCGTGACCACGATTCTCGATTTCTCGCACTGCATGAACAGTCCCGAGCACGCCGACGCCGCGCTGCAGGGACTGCGCGATTCCGGTATCCGGGCCGTGTTCGGCTATGGCTACTTCCCGGCGTCGGGCGAGCACGCTGCGTTTGGCGACCATGCCGAGCGCATCGACGACGCGCGCCGAATCAAGCACGAGTTGCTCAGCTCCGACGACGCGCTGGTGACGATGGGCGTGGCGCTGACAGAGGTCGGGCTGCTGCCGTTCGAGCTGACGAAGGCGGAAATCGAGTCGGCCCGCGAGATGGACGCGCTGCTGGTCGCGCACACCGGGTGCACGTGGGGCGGCTCGCTCACCCGCGGCGTCCGCGAGTTGCAGCTCCACGGGCTGCTGGACGCAGACCAGGTGCATGTGCATTGCAACTGCCTCGACCTCGTCGAGTTCGACCTGCTCGCGCAGGCCGGTGCGAAGGTATCGATGAGTCCCGAGACCGAGCTGTCGATGGGAATGGGCCATCCCGTCGTGCGTCAGTGCCTGGAGCGCGGCATCAAGCCCACTTTGAGCTGCGATGTGGTCTCGCTGAACTCGGGCGACATGTTCGCGCAGATGCGGCTGGTTCTGAACTTCCAGCGCGCGATGGACAACGACCCGATCAACGCTTCGGGCGCGATGCCTCAAGAGCAGCAGCTGAAGGTTCGCGACGTGATCGCTTGGGCCACCGCCAACGGCGCCGAGGCGATGGGCCTTGGATCGCGCACCGGCAGCCTCACGCCGGGCAAGCGCGCCGACGTGATCGTGGTCGGCGGCGAGGAGCTGAACATGACCCCCAGGCCCGAGATGGCGGGCTCGATCGTCTTTCAGGCCAACGCGCGAAACGTCAAGCACGTGCTGGTGGATGGACGGTTCGTCAAGCGCGACGGCGCACTGGTCGCGGTCGACTCCTCGCGCGTACAACGCCTCGCGCAGCAGTCACGCGAGCGTATTTTCGACTCCGCACTCTCGCATGGCCCTTTGCTGCCGCCCGCGGACGCGGGGTTTGAAGAGCAGCTGGAGGCGATGGCCGCGGCGAACATCGCCCGTGCGCACGAGCTGGTGCCCTCATGAGCTTCGCCGAGATCAACGGCCAACGCATTCGCTTCGACGACACGGGCGGCGAGGGCCCCGCCGTGATCCTTGCGCACGGCTTTCTGATGGACCGCACGATGTTCGCACCACAAGTCGCAGCGCTGGCGGGCGAGTTTCGCGTGATCACCTGGGACGAGCGCGGCTTCGGCGAGACCGAGTACGACGGTCAGCCGTTCAGCTATTGGGACTCCGCGCGCGACTGTCTCGGCCTGATGAACCATCTCGGCATCGAGCGCGCGGTGGTAGGCGGGATGTCGCAAGGCGGCTTCGTGTCTTTGCGCGCGGCGCTGCTCGAGCCCGAGCGGGTGCGCGCGCTGGTGCTGATCGACACGCAGGCCGGGGTGGAGGATCCTGTGCGCCTGCCGGCCTACCGCCAGATGCAGCAGACCTGGCTGGAGGCCGGGCCCGTCGACGAGCTCACCGACGCCATCGCCAATCTCATCCTCGGCACGCCGGAGCTCAACTCTGTCTGGGTCGAGAAGTGGCGGGGGCTCGACCGCGAGCGCAGCATGAAGGAGCCCGGTGACTGTCTTCTGGACCGCGACGACATCACCGAGCGCCTGGTCGAGATCTCGTGCCCGGCGATCGTCTTCCACGGCACCGCCGACGTTTCGATTGACATGGGGCGCGCCGAGCAGCTCTGCGACGGGCTGGCGGATGCGCGCCCGCTTGTGCGCGTGGAGGGCGCGCCGCATGCGGCCAATCTCACGCATCCCGAGCAGGTCAACCCGCCGCTGTTGGATTTTCTGCGCTCGCTGTAGCGCGCGGGCGCGACCGGAAAGCGGCGCAGATGGCTACCTTCAAGCAAGTGAGCAAGATCGCGCTCTCGCTGCCGCAGGCAAGCGAACGCGACGCGCGCGGCAACCGCCAGTGGCGTGTCAAGGACAAGCTGTTTGTGTGGGAGCGGCCCCTGCGGCCCAAAGAACTGGAGAGCCTCGGCGAGCGCGCGCCGCGCGGCCCGATCCTCGCCGCGCGCGTGGAGCATTTGCACGCCAAGGAGGCGCTGATCGCGGCCGAGCCCGACTTGTACTTCACGACGGACCACTTCGACGGCTACCCGGCCGTGCTCGCGCGGCTGGATCGTCTCAAGGCCGCTGAGTTGCGCGAACTGATCACCGAGGCGTGGCTCGCGCGCGCGCCTGCGCGGCTCGTACGGGAGTACCTGGCCGGGGACGGCTGACCCGCGAGGTCGTTACGCGCCGCTGAACACCGGGTCGCGTTTCTCGACGAACGCCGCCGCGCCCTCGAAGAAGTCTTTTGTGCGCCCCAGCGCGTGCTGCAGCTCGGCCTCGAGGTCCAGCTGGGCGTCGAGGTCGCCGTACAGGAACCTGTTGAGAGCCTGCTTTGAGCCCGCGTAGGAGCGCGTCGGGCCCGCGGCCAAGCGATCGACGAGCGACTGCGCCTCGTCCATCAAGCGGTCGTCGGGGTGCACCCAGTTGACCAGGCCCCAGTCGAGCGCCTGCGGCGCGGGCACGCGTTCGCCCAGCAGCGCCATCTGAAACGCACGCGCCTTACCGACCGCCGGCGGCACCAGCGCGGTGGAGCCGCCGTCGGGCATCAGCCCAATGTTCACGAACGCCAGCCCGAAGAACGCAGACTCCGCGGCGAGCACCAGGTCACACGCCAGCGCGAGCGAGCAGCCGATGCCTACAGCCGGTCCGTTGACCGCCGCCACTACGGGCTTTGGCAGGCGGCGGATGCCTGTGATCGCCGGGTGATAGACCTCGTGCAGCTCCTTGCGAATGTTGGGCATGCCGTCCTCGGCGGGGTCGAATCCCGCCTTGAGGTCCGCGCCCGAGGAGAAGCCGCGTCCGGCGCCGGTGATCAGCACCGCGCGCACCGACTCCTGCGCCGCCTCTTGCTCGACCGCCTGCTTGAGCTCGCTGCCGAACTGGCCGGTCCACGCGTTCAACGTCTGCGGGCGGTTGAGCGTGAGGCGCCCCACCGCGCCCGACTGCTCCCAGATGATCGTCTCATAGCTCACTGGCGCTGCTCCTTTCCGTCGAGATCACCGCGTCCTGAAAGCTTTTGCGACTCGACCGCCGCGAGCTCGGCGCTGGCTTGACCCTGCGCCAGCACCCTACCCTCACCGCCACCGCGGCGTGCGCGGGCAGTCGCAGCTAGGGCCGCGGAAAGCGCATCGCCCACGGCTCGAGCTGCACGCGCGCGGCGGTGATCACGTATGAGATCGTGTGGTACCAGCCCGCGGTGACCACGAGCTCGAGTATCTGCTGCGCGCTGAAATGGCGCTGCAGCTGCGCGAACAGCTCGTCGCTGACGGTGCTCGTCTCGTGCAGCTCCTCGGCCAGCGCGAGCACAGCGCGCTCGTCGGCGGTCCACACCGCGTCGGCGGAGCCCTGCCCCGCGGTCGCTGCGAGCTGCTCGGCGCTCAGTCCCACCGCGTCCGCGAACGCCGCCGCGTGCACGCCCCACTCGTACTCGGCGCCGCACAGCGCGCAGGTGCGCTGGACCATCAGCTCGCGCAGGTGCGGTTGCACCGTTCCGTGGGCGAGGATCGCCGCCCCCAGCGGACGCATCCGCGCCGCAAGCTCATGGTGCACGGCGAGCGTGCGAAACAGAAGCAGCGGCTCGGCGTCGCTGTTGGGAGGCATCCAGCGCGCGAGCATCGCGGACGTCTCCTCGTCATAGGGCGGCTGCAACGGTGCGATCCGTGGCGCGGTGTCGACGGCGGTCATCGCTAATCTCTCCTTCGCTTCGAAAACAAAAGCAGTGCGCGGCAGCATATCGTGCTTTGAAAACCGAAGCGCCCACCCCACACCTGACCCACGCCGGCGACGCAAATGACCTCCATCCCACGACCAGGGCGCTCCGTGCGCGGTTCGCAGACCGGCAGGCCGATCATGGCGCTGCTGGACCTGCTCGGGCGCCGCTGGGCGCTGCGAGTGATCTGGGAGCTGCGCCACGGGCCGCTCAGCTTTCGCGAGCTCCAGCGGCGCTGCGGATCGATCAGCTCCTCGGTGCTAAACCAGCGGCTGGCCGAGCTGCGTGCTGCTGGTGCGCTCGAACGTCGCGAGCAGGGTTATGCACTGAGCGCCGAGGGGCAGCGGCTGCTCGAGCTGTATCCACAGCTTGAGGCGTGGGCGCAGCGGTGGGCGCGGCGGACGCGCAGCGGCCGCGATGGTGGGGCCCCGGGGCGGCCGCGCGGCTAGCGTTGCGAGCGCGCCCCGCGGTCGGCGAGCGCGGCGAGCGCGAGCATCTCATACGCCACGTTGGCGGCCAGCAGCGATGTGATCTGCGCCGGCGTGTCGTACGGCGGGCACACCTCCACCACGTCAAAGCCCACTGCCGCGATGCCTGCGAGCGCGCGCAGCAGCTCGATCAGCTCGCTCGCCGACAGCCCGCCCACCTCCGGCGTGCCGGTGCCGGGCGCAACCGACGGATCGGCCACGTCGATGTCGACACCAACCACCAGCGGCCCCTGCCCGGCGCGGTCGCGCACGCGCCGCCCGAACTGCTGGGGCGAAAGCTCGCGCAGCTGCTCGATTGCGAGCAGCTCGAGTCCCAGGTCGCGCGCGTCGGTGAGATCGCGAGCGTCGTACAGCGACCCGCGCAGGCCCGCGATCAGCGAGCGGCTCGGATCGAGCACACCCTCCTGCACCGCGCGCCTGATCACCGTGCCGTGGAAGAAGCGCTCGCCGTAGTAGTCCTCCCAGGTGTCGGCGTGCGCGTCCAGCAGCACGAGCGCCACGGGCCCGTGCGCAGCCGCGTGCGCGCGTAGCTCGCCAAGGGCGATGGAGTGGTCGCCGCCCAGCAGCAGCGGCACGGTGCCGGCCGCGCACAGCGGGCCGAGCGCAGCCGCCACCTGCGCCGTCGAGCGCTCGGCGTTGCCGGGCGTGATCGCCACATCGCCGGCATCGACCACCCCCGCGTCCAGCGCCCACACCTCGTGGCGCGGATGCCACGGGCGCAGCAAAGCCGATGCCGAGCGGATTGCCTCCGGGCCAAACCGCGCGCCGGTGCGCCAGCTCGTGGCCGTGTCGAACGGCACGCCCACCACCGCGGCACGTACGCCAGGCGCCGCCGCCTCGGGCAGGGCGACGAGCGGCTGGCCCGCGAACGTGCGCACGCCGGTGTAGCGGGGCGCGTCGCGCGTCGCGCTCATCTGCGCTCGCTCACCGCTCGCCGGCCACCACCCGCACGCTGCGCAGCAGGCGGTCGCTGGCGCCGCGTACGCTGCCTCCCTGCTGCAGCGTGTGCTGCACGTATTCGAGCGTCTCCGCCGTGAGGCGCTCGCCGGGCAGTACGTTGGGGATGCCGGGCGGATAGGTCGCAAGCGACTCCGCGGCAATCCGTCCCACTGCCTGCGGCGCCGGCACGACCTCCTGCGCACCCAGGTAGGCGGCGCGCGGAGTCAGCACGAGCTCCCCCCAGGGCGGCGGGGTGGCGAAGCTTTCGCGCTCGCCGCCGGGGTCGAGCCCCACCTCGGCCGCGACCTCCTGCAGAGCGCGTACCAGGCGCCGCGCCACCGGCAGGCCGCGCTCAGCCATACCGAACACGGCCACGATCACGTTCTGACCGTACAGCTCGAGGTTGATGTCGCCGATCTCTCGCAGGTGCGGCGCGAGCTCGTAGCCGTTGGAGGCGAGGCCGCGGACGTCGATTGCCAGGCGCAGAGGGTCATACGCGAACACTCCCGGCCGTCCCGCCAGACGCTCGTCGAGCACGTCCAGGCCGGGGATCGCGCGGATCTCCGCGCGCGTGCGCGCGAGCAGCGCCATGATTCGCGTCAGCTGCTCGCGCCCGTGCACCGCCGCCTGGCGCCGCGCCGCGTCAAGCGAGGCGGTGAGCAACGAGTTGGGGCTGGTGGATTCCGTCAGCGTCACCGCGCGGTCGACTGCCTCCTCGTCGATGCGCGCGCGGCTCTCGCTGCCGAGATGCAGCATCGCCGACTGCGTGAGGCTGCCGACGATCTTGTGGGTGCTCGAGACCACCAGATCGGCGCCGGCGCCCAGCGCGTGCACGGGCAGGTCCTCGTGAAAGGCCAGGTGCGCGCCCCAAGCCTCGTCGACGATCAGCGGCAGGTTGCGCTCGTGGGTGGCGAGCGCCAGGCCCGCGACGTCGGCGACCGCGCCGAAGTAGGTCGGCGACACTACCCACACGCCCGCGGCGCCGGGCGCCCGGTCGAGCGCCTCGCGCAGCACGTCGGGCTCCAGGCAGTGCGCAATGCCCAGCTGCGCGTCGAGCTCGGCCGCGACGAACGTGGGGCGCAGGCCCGACAGCACGAGCGCGTCGATCGTGCTCGAGTGCACGTTTCGCTGCACCACCACCTCGTCGCCCTGGTGCGCGAGCGCGAGGCCCGCGGCGAGGTTGCCCTGCGAGGCGCCGTTGACGAGAAACCAGGTGCGCGCCGCTCCCCACGCCTCGGCGGCGAGCTGCTGCGCCTGGTCAAACGGCGTCGGCGTGCTTCCCACGTCGATCCCGTAGGTGAGCGCCGGTATGTCCAGCGCCAGCGCGCGCTCGCCGATCGCGCGCAGCAGGCCCGCGTCCGCGCCGGGGCCGCCCTTGTGCCCGGGCACGTGCAGCCGCGCGGGGTCGCGCAGCGCGTAGTCGCGCAGCGCGTCCAAGTACGGCGTCCTGTTCTGGCCCACGCCCGCGCTCATCGTGTTACGCAGGCTAGTCGCACACGATGTTGCGGAAGCCTTGAGAGAAGTTTTGGCATGCCATACTCTTTTCTCATGGCCACCAAGGAATCTGCTCGGTCCCCGGCCGTGGAGGACTACACCAAGGCGATCTTCGCGCTGCAGTCGCGCAGCCCCGAGCCTGTATCGACAAACGCCCTGGCCGAGCGCCTCAACGTGACTCCGGGCTCCGTGTCGGGGATGCTCAAGAAGCTCGACGAGCTGGGCCTGATCCGCCACGTGCCCTACCGCGGAGTGCGCCTCACCGCGGCGGGCCGACGCGTCGCGCTGGAGGTGATCCGCCATCACCGCCTGCTCGAGTTGTTCCTCGCGGACTCGCTGGGCATGCCGTGGGACCGCGTGCACGCCGAGGCCGAGGTCCTCGAGCACGTGCTCTCGGAGGAGCTCGAGCAGCTGATCGCGAGCAAGCTCGGCGACCCAACGGTCGATCCGCACGGCGATCCCATCCCCGACGCCCGGCTGGAGCTGTCAGAGCCCGCCACGCGCACGCTCGAGAGCCTGCCGGCGGGGACGTCGGGCGTGTTCGTGCGCGTGTCCGACTCCGATCCCGAGATGCTGCGCTACCTCGCCGGCCGCGGCATCTCGCCGGGTGACCGCTTCACCGTGCGCGAGCGCCAGCCATTCGGTGGTCCGCTGTTCGTTCGCTTCGGCTCGCGCGAGCACGCGATCGGCGGCCAGCTCGCGCGCGCGATGCGAGTCCAGCTCAGCGACAGGCACGCGCGCCCGCGCGCCTCTCAGCGCGCCGCGCACGGGGGAGACGATGGCACGCGCTGAGGTGCTCGCCCCTCCGGCGCTGCCGGCGCCGACGCTGACGCCGGAGGATCGTGTCCGCTCGCACGATCGCGCGCGCGTGCACCGAGCGCGCCGCGAAGGCCGGCGCTGGCGGCTTTTGTGGCTGCTGCTGGGCCCGGGCATCCTCGTGATGCTCGGCGAGAACGACGGCCCGAGCATGATCTCCTACGCCAGCGACGGCGCGCAGTACGGGCTGGGGTTCTTCGTGCCGTTCATCCCGCTGCTGTTCGCGATGGCGTTCGTGTGCCAGGAGATGAGCATGCGAGTGGGTGCGGTCACGCACCGCGGCTACGGCGAGCTGATCCTGCAGCGCTACGGCAGGCCGTGGGGCTGGTTCGGCGCGGGCGACCTCACGCTGACGAACCTCGTGACGCTGGTGGCGGAGTTCGTCGCGATCCGTGTGGGGCTTGCCTACTTTCACCTCGGGGCGGGCGTCGCGGTCGCGCTGGGCATGACGCTCGTGCTGTTCACGCTCAGCGGCGGGCGCTACTGGCGCTGGGAGCGGATCGTGCTCGGGTTGGCGATCTTCAACGGGCTATTCCTGGTCGCGGCTGTGCTCGTCAAGCCGGACGTCGGAAGCGTCGCGGGCGCGCTTGATTTCTCGCCGCTTCCCGGTGGCAGCTTCAACACGCTGCTGTTGCTACTGGCCTCCACGATCGGCGCGACCGTGACGCCGTGGATGCTGTTCTTCCAGCAGAGCGCGTCCGCCGACAAGGGCATGACCGCGGTCGACGTTCGTCACGGCCGCTACGACAGCGCGCTGGGCGCGGCGCTCGCGGCCGTCTTCGGCATCGGCGCGCTGGTCGCGGGCGCCGCGCTGCGCGGTCGCTACGGCGGCGGCATAGAGGGCTTTGCCGGCGCGGGCTTTCCCGAGGCGCTGCGCCACGTCGCCGGCACGGCCACAGGCACGGTGTTCGCGCTCGGCCTCATCGAGGCCGGCGCGGTGGCGATCCTCACGATTTCGGCCAGCACCGCGTACGCGGCCGGGGAATGCGTGGGCGTGGCGCACAGCTTCAACAACACGCCGCGCCAGTCGATCGTGTTCTATGCGGCAAATGTGGGCACCGCCGCGCTCGCGGCGGCCGTGATCCTGATCCCGGGCGCGCCGCTTCTGTCGATCGCGCTCAACGCCAACGTGCTCGCGACGGTGCTGTTGCCAGTGAGCCTGGTGCTGATGATCATGCTCGCAAGCGACCGCGAGCTGATGGGCCCGTGGGCCAACAGACCCCTCACCAACGCGGTGGCGGGCGCCGTGGTGTGCGCGGTAGCGGTGTGCGGCGCGGCCTACGGGGTCGACTCGTTTCTGGTCGCCACGCACGTGATCGGCGCATGAGCTCGCCCGCGCGCACACCCACGCCGCCCGCGCCAGACGATCCCCTCGAGCGCGATCCGCGCCGGCGCGGCCGCGTCGAAGACGAGCTGGTGGGAGAGCTCGAGCGCGACCAGTACGTGGCGGCGACCTCACGCCCGGTCGCGCGCGCGCCGCTCGGCCGCTACGCCGCGGCCACGTTGTGGGCGCTGCGCGTGTTCGTGCTGGTGGTGGGCGCCATGGTCACCTACACGTTCATAGACCAGCTGCACTAGCGCCGCTGCGCGCGATCAGCGTGTCGCGGCCGGCTTCGGTCCACACCACCTGCTCGCGCCCCGGGCCCACGCCGATCAGCGCGAGCGGCACGTCGATGTGCTCGGCGACGAACTCCACGTAGTCGCGCGCGGCGTCGGGCAGGTCAGACATGCTGCGGCACTCGCGCAGGTCCTCGCTCCAGCCCGGCAGCTCGGTGAGGTTCGCCGAGGTGTGGTGCAGCACCGTCTGGTGGTAAGGAAAGCTGTCGAACTCTGCGCCGTCGCCCCCGCGGTAGCTCGTGCACACGTAGACGCGGTCGAGTCCCGAGAGCACGTCGAGCTTGGTGACCACCAACGCGGTGAGCGTGTTCAGGCGCGCGGCGTAGCGCAGCGCCACCAGGTCCAGCCAGCCCGTGCGCCGCGGTCGCCCGGTGGTGGTGCCGAACTCGCCGCCGCGCTCGCGAATCGCCGCGCCCATGCTGTCGTGCAGCTCGCTGGGGAACGGGCCCGCGCCCACGCGAGTGGTGTAGGCCTTCGCCACGCCCCAGATCTCGTCGATGCTCTTCGGGCCCACGCCGGTGCCGACGCAGGCGGCGCCGGAAAGCGGGTTGGACGAGGTCACGAATGGATAGGTGCCGTGGTCGATGTCGAGCATCGCGCCCTGCGCGCCCTCGAAGATCACGGTCTTGCCCTCGTCCAGCAGGTCCCACATCAGCTTGGAGGTGTCGGCGATGTGCTGCTCGAGGCGATGGCCGTAGATCAGGTACTGCTCGGTCATCGCGTGCAGGTCAAGCGTGGGGTCGCGCTCGAACGGCCGCAGCGACAGGCGCTTGGGCTCCATCGCGGCCACGATCTTCTTCTTGAGGATCTTCTCGTCGAGCAGGTCCTGCACGCGGATGCCAAGCCTCGCGGCCTTGTCGGCGTAGCACGGCCCGATGCCGCGACGCGTGGTGCCGATCTGCAGGCTGCCGAGCTTGGCCTCGCCCGCGGAGTCCAGCAGCAGGTGGTAGGGCATGATCAGGTGCGCGTTGGCAGAGATGCGCAGCCCGCCCACGTCCACGCGCTGGGCGCGCAACGCATCGAGCTCGTCGATCAGCACCTTCGGATCGATCACCACGCCGTTGCCGATCACGCAGCACTTGCCCGGATACAGGACGCCCGACGGGATCAGGTGCAGCTTCCACTCGCGGCCGTCGCGCACGATCGTGTGGCCGGCGTTGTTGCCGCCCTGGAAGCGCACCACCGCGTCGACGCGCTCGGCGAGCAGGTCTGTGACCTTGCCCTTGCCCTCGTCGCCCCACTGGGCGCCAACCACCACTATCCCCGGCATGCGCAGTGCAGTGTAGGCGGGGCGCCGCCGCTCCTAGGCGGGGCGAAACTCGCGCCGGCGGTCCTCGCCGTAGAGCGGGATCAGCTCGCCGCAGATCTCCACCAGGCGCGAGACGGTGCGCGCGCCCAA
This sequence comes from Solirubrobacteraceae bacterium, assembly GCA_035939635.1. Lineage (GTDB taxonomy): Bacteria > Actinomycetota > Thermoleophilia > Solirubrobacterales > Solirubrobacteraceae > Palsa-744. Next base: position 12,840 of record DASZFR010000231.1, on the reverse strand, counting down.
GCGCTCGGACAGCTCGTCGGGCATAACGTTGGTCGTCGCCACGATCGCGCGCTCGGTCTCGTAGCGCGCGTTGACGATCGAATACAGCTGCTCGAGCACCCAATCGGTGCGGTTCTCCGCGCCCAGGTCGTCGAGGTGCAGCAGGTCAACTGCGGTGAGGCGGTCGAGGAAGCTGAGCATGCCGGCCTGCGAGTCGATCGACTCGCGCAGCAGGTTGAGCAGGCGCGGCAGCGAGTAGATCGCCACCGAGCGCCCCGCCGCAAGCGCCGCTTTTGAGACCAGCATCGCCAGCGTCGTCTTGCCGGTGCCCACGTCGCCCTGGATCCACAGCCCACGGCCGCTGTCGAGGTTGTCCTGCACCGCGGCCACATAGCGGCGCACGATCGCCACCTGCTCGGGCGCGCTCAGCGCGATGTCCGTGACCGGCGCGCGATCGAAAGACACGCCGCGATAGCGCTTGGGGATGCGCGCGGCGAGGCTGCGCGTGCGCGCACCCGAGATGCGCGCCGCGCGACAGTCGCAGTCGCGCGCGACGTTGCTCTGCTCGTCCACCAGAAAGCCGCTGCCGTCGCAGCGCCCCAGCGGGCAGCCGTCGCGCCGGCTCGCGCGATCGGGCGCTCCCAGCAGGCGCAGTTCGGACTGCAGGGAGTGCTCGTCTTGGGGCGCTCCGGCGCTCAAGCCGCGTAGCGCTCCGGCGGGGTGTAGTTCATGAAGCGCGGGTACTCCTTGTGGAACGTGAGCGTGACCCTGCCGGTCGCGCCGTTGCGGTGCTTGGCGATGAGCAGGTCCGCCTCGCCCGGACGCTCTGACTCCTCGCCCTCGTAGTAGTCGTCGCGGTAGATGAACATCACCAGGTCTGAGTCCTGCTCGAGGTTGCCGCTCTCGCGCAGGTCGGCGAGCTGTGGTTTCTTGTCCGGCCGCTGTTCGACCGCGCGGCTGAGCTGCGACAGCGCGATCACCGGCACTTCCAGCTCGCGCGCGAGGATCTTCAGACCGCGGCTGAGCTCGCCAACGGCGGTGACGCGGCTGTCGTAGCGCGAGTCGGTGCGCATCAGCTGCAGGTAGTCGATGATGATCAGGCCGAGCCCACCCTCGCACTGGCCGTGCAGGCGCCGCGCCTTCGCGCGCACCTCCAGCAGCCCGACGTCGCTTGAGTCATCGACCCACAGCGGCGCGTTTGCCAGGCGCTGGCTGGCCTTGAGGATCTTCGGCCAGCGCTGCTCGGCGACGCGGCCCTTGCGCAGCTCCTCGCCTTTGATGCTGGCCTGCGAGGCCACGAAGCGCTGCGCGAGCTCGGCCTCGGCCATCTCCAGCGAGAACAGCGCCACCGGGCGTGAGTGGTGCACCGCGGCGTTCTCGGCGATGTTGCACACCAGCGCGCTCTTTCCCATCGCGGGGCGCGCCGCGATGATGATCAGATGACCCTTCTGAAAGCCGCCCGTGATCTCGTCGAGGTCTTTGAACCCCGACGGCGTGCCCGTCAGCGACGTGCCTTCCAGCGACAGGCGGTGCAGCTTGTCCAGCTCGTCGTGCAGCACGTCCTCGATCGCGCGAAAGTCCTGGTGGCGGTCGTCGCGGCCGACCTCCAGCATCGCGCGCTCGGCCTGCTCGACCAGCTCGCGCGGCGCAGCGCGGTTGCTCAGCACGTTCTCCTGGATCTCATACGAGGTCTTCAGCAGACGGCGCAGCAGCGCGTTCTCGCGCACGATCTGGGCGTAGCGACGCGCGTGGGCCACCGCCGGCACGAGCCCGGTGAGCTCGTCCACCGCCGCCTGGCCGCCCACGTCCTCGAGCTTGCCCATGCGCGACAGGCGGTCGGTCACCGTGAGCACGTCCACCGGCTCGCTCTGCTCGTACAGCGCGAGCATCGCTTCGTAGATCACGCCGTGATGCCTGCGGTAGAAGTCCTCCGCGCGCAGCCCCTCCTCGATCACCAACGCATACAGCGAGCGGTCGTCGGCCAGCAGGATCGCGCCCAGCACCGACTGCTCTGCCTCGAGGTTGTGCGGCGGCGTGGACGCGGCCGCGGCCAGGCCGGCTCCGTTTGTGGTCGCGGGAGCGCTCATCGCTTGCGCGAGTCTAGGGTCGCGCGGGGCGCTCGCAGCGGTGCCGGTCCGCTAAATCGGCGGTAATTTGTTCCCACGAACACATGTTCGCAGGGGCGTCGGCTACTTCTTTGCGACCACCATCGTCTTCACGGTGGCGGTCATGTTCTCCACGAGCTCCACCACGACCATGTAGGTGCCCACGTTCTTGATCGGCTCCGGCAGGTGCACGTTGCGCCGGTCGATGCGCAGCCCCCGCGCTTCGCGGATCGCGCTCGCGATGTCCTGCGCGGTGACAGAGCCGAACAGGCGCCCGTCCGCGCCTGCCTGCTGGGGCACGGTGAGCACGGTGCGGTTGAGCAAACGCACGTTCTCCTCCGCCTGCTCCTGCGCGTTGCGCGCGGCGCGCTCAGCGGCTTCCTGGCGCTCTCTGATCGCCTCCACAGCGCCCCTGGTCGCCGGCTGCGCGAGCTTGCGCGGCAACAGGTAGTTGCGCAGGTAGCCCTTGGAGACGTCGATCACGTTGCCCTTCTCGCCCAGCTCCTCGACGTCTTGGAGCAGAATCGCCTCGGGCATCGCGCGCTAGCGGTCGCGGTCGCGGTCGCCGCGTTCGCGGCGCGGGCTGTCGTCGCGTCCGCCCTCGTTGACGTAGGGCAGCAGCGCGAGCTCGCGCGCGCGCTTGACCGCGCGCGCGATCTGCACCTGGTGGCGGCGGCACGCGCCGGTGATCCGCCGCGAGCGGATCTTGCCCTTCTCCGAGACGAACTTGCGCAGGGACGCGACGTCCTTGTAGTCCACCTGCTCGATCTTGTCGCGGCAGTGCTGGCACGGCTTGCGCCGCCCACTGCCGTGGCCGCCGCGCTTGTCGCGGCGGCGCAGCGGCTTGCCTCTCGCGCGCGCTTTGGCCATCAGCGTGGCTCCCTCGAGAGGGTGCTCGCAATAGGCCCGTGTGAGTCGATCGAGTGCAAGAGGTTGGCGTGGAAGTGTTAGAAGGGGATGTCGTCGTCGCCGCTGGAGGCGACCGGCGCGGGCTGGAAATCGCCTTCGTCGACCGGCGCACCGCCGCTCGACAAAGCCCCGTTGCCCGCACGTTCGGCGACGAACGATCCGCCGCCCGACGCGTCTTCGCGCGAGCCCAGGAACTGCACCGAGTCGGCGATGATATCGGTTGCCTGGCGTTTGCTGCCGTCCTGCGCCTCCCACTCACGCCACTCGAGGCGACCGTCGATCGCCACCGGACGGCCCTTGGAGAGGTAGCGCGCGGCGTTCTCGCCCTGCGCGCCCCACACGGTCACGTCGAAGTAGTTGGGCTTGTCCTCCCATTCGCCAGTGCTCGCGTTCTTGCGGCGCGTGTTGCAAGCGATGCGCAGCTTGCAAACCGACGTGCCGCTTGGAAGCGAGCGCAGCTCGGGGTCGGCGGTGAGGTTGCCCGTCATTACGACCCGGTTGATGTTCGTGGCGGCCACTGCTGCTCTTCCTTTCGGCTGGTTCTGTACGCCTCGCGACCCGCTTGTTCAGCGCCGCGGCGGCTTTCGAGTCTAGAGATGGGCGCGGGCGCAACCGCTCGCGGGGCGCCCGCACAGGTCGCTAATTGCGCTGTCGGCTGCGGTACGAGGTGCGGAACACCTCGTCCCAGTACGGCGCGCTGATGCCAAAGCCGCGCGTGTCGTCCTGGAAGTGGTGGCGCATGTGGCGCTCGCGCAGCATGCGGCCGAGCGGGCCGCGCGGGCGGAAGTGGTGCAGGTAGTAGTGCGTCATGTCGTACGCCAGGTAGCCGACGAAGAACCCCGCACCCACCGCCGGCGCGTAGTGTGACCCGAGCGCCACGTACAGCAGCGCAAACACCACCGCGCCCGCCGGCACGCTCACCGACGGCGGCATCACGAGGCGCAGGGGGTCGTTGGGGTGGTCGTGGTGCACGCCGTGGATGATCCAGTGCAGCCGCGCGCCGATGCCCTGCTGGGGTTCGAAGTGGAACACCAGCCGGTGCAGCCAGTACTCAAACAGCGTCCAAAGCGCATAGCCCGCCAGCAGCAACGCGACGCACACGCCCACCTGCTGATTGGACAGCGCCCACGCCCCGAGTGCGGCGATCACCGGTCCAAAGATCAGCACGGGCACCGCCGGGTGAACGCGCGAGAGCGAGTCGAGCACGCGCGACTCGAACATCGGCGGCGAGGCCCGCAGCACGTCGGTGCGAGTCTGTGTACCGTCGGTCATGTCCTCAGCCCAGCTCACGCGGCGATCTTATTACCCCGCGAGCCGCGGGGGGATGCATGAACGGCGGCGGCCGGGTCAGGCTTGCGAGCCGTCCGCCACGCCGGCACCCGGCTCGGCACCCGGCTCGGCCTCGGCGACCTGCTCGGCCGGCGCGGACTCCTGCGCGGGCTCCGGCTCGGCCTGCGGCGCCGGCGCGTCGGCGGCGCGCCGCGGGGGCGGCGCGGAGGCGCGCATCTCGGGCGGGTCCGGCGTGCCGGGGCGCAGCTTGATGATGCGAAAGCGCAGCACCTCGTCGGCGATGCGCAGCGAGCGGTCGAGCGTCTGCAGCAGCTCCGGGGTGCCGGCGTGGAACTGCAGCAGGTGGTACTCGCCGGTGGCGCGCCTGCGAATCGGGTAGGTGAGCGCCCGGTCGCCCCACTCGTCGTGGCGCAGCAGCTCGCCGTTTGCCTCGATGGCCGCCTGCGCCTCGCTGAGCGGGCGCGTGCGCGCCGGCTCCTCCGCGTCGGGGTCGAGCAGCATCACGAGGTCATATGTGGGCGACTGTGCGGGCATCGCGACTCGGCGCGACAGGTTAGCGGCTGTCGCCCTTCGCCCGGATGTCTGCGAGCTGCTCGTCGATCCAGTCGCCGGGGTCGCGCGAGGTCACGATCTGCACCAGCCCCCGCGCGCGCCGCCGGCGCTCGGCGGGGGTCATCGTGAGCGCGGCGTAGATCGAGTTCGCGAGCTCCTGGATGTCGAACGGGTTCACCGACAGCGCGTACTCGCCTAGCTCCTCGTGCGCGCCCGTGTTCTCGGAGAGGATCGAGACGCCCTCGCGCTCGTTGACGATCGGGCCCTCCTTCGCCACCAGGTTCATGCCGTCGAACATCGCGTTCACCAGTAGCACGTCGTAGTGCTTGTACGCGGCCATCGCCTCGTCGATGTCGTCGCGCAGCTTCAGCTGGATCGGCATCCAATCGGGGGTGCCGTGGCGGTGGTTGACCACCGCCACCAGCGCCTCGATTCGCTCCAGGTACTCCGCGTACTGGGGCACGTCGGTACGCGACGGCATCAGCTGCGCCACGAACGTCACCCGCTCGCTGAACTCCGGGTGCTGGGAGAGGAACAGGTCAAACGCCGAGAACCCGCGCAGCACGTTCTTGCTCAGGTCGGCGCGGTCCACGCGCAGGATCAAAAAGTCGCGCCGGCGCTGCCGCAGCTCGCGCTCGAACGCCTCCACGCGCGCGCTCTGGGCGAGCCGCCGGGTGGCTGCGTGGTCGATCGGCAGCGGGTACGCGCGCACCCACACCTCGCGCTCGCCGCAGCGAACCGCGCCGGCGCCGAAGTCCACCTCGAGGTCGAGCAGGTCGCGGCAGCACTGCAAGAAGTTGCGCCGATAGGAGCGCGTGTGAAAGCCCACGATGTCGTTCGCCAGCAGCCCCTCGAAGATCTCCTGGCGGATGCGAGCGGGCAGCACGCGCCAGGAGTCGGGCTGCGTCCACGGGATGTGCACGAAGTGGTGCAGGAACACGTCCGGGCGCGCGCGCCGGATGAGATCCGGGAGCGTGTACAGGTGGTAGTCGTGCACCATCACCACCGGCTCGGCTGCGCCCTCGAGCTCCTCGACGACGGCGCGCGCCAGGTCCTCGTTGACGACGTTGTAGCCGAACTCGAACGCTTCGATCTCTTCGCGCCTGATGTCCGGCGCGTTGGACAGGTCCCAGTGGTAGTGCTGGATGAACCACAGCATCGGGTTGGCCACAACGTTGTAGAAGCGGTCGTAGGCCTCTGGGTCGCTCACCACGAGGCGCACGTGGAACTCCTGGCCGGCCGGCGAGCGCACCGCGAAGGAGCGTCCGCCGTTTGCGCGCGACGCCTGAGCGTCGTTCTCGCTCATCGCCGAGGCGATCCAGATCGCGTGGCGATACGACGCCAACCCCGTGAGCGCGGTGACGACGCCTCCCGAGCCGCGCTGCGGCACCCCCTCTGCGTCGAACGTCACCGGGCCGCGGTTTGACACGAGCACGAGCGGCACCTGCGTAGCGGCCTGGTTGCGCTCTGCTCCGAGGGCGCGCTGCTCGCGCGCGGCGCTCATGCGGGTCCTCAGCTCGCGCTCACGTGCGCCCTGCCTCGTGGAAGATGCGCAGGTAGTCGCGCAGGTAGCGCGGCATCAAAAAGTGCGCGCGCACGTGCTCCTTGCCGCGGCGTCCGAGGTCCCGGCCGAGGCCCGGGTCGCTGAGGACCGCGAGCGCGCGTTCGGCGCACTCCTGCGGGCTCGACACGAGATAGCCCGTCACCGCGTCTTCGATCTGCAGCGGGATCCCGCCGACGTTGCCCCCGATGAACGGGCGCGCCTTCCAGATCGCCTCGGAAACCGTCAGCCCGAAGCCCTCGCGCGTCGACTTCTGCACCATCACGTCGGAATGTGATTGAAACGCATTCACCTCGATCGCGCCCACGTTGTTGAAGTTGTTGAGGATGTGGATGTCCGAGTCGCCGTCGGCGTGCGCGATCGTGGCGTTGAAGTAGTCCCACCCCTCGGGATCGTCGCTGGCCATCGAGCCCACCAGCGCGAGTTGCACCTCGGGCATCTGCTGCTTGACGGCACGGTAGGCGTCGATCACGCCGAGCGGGTCCTTCCACGGGTCAAAACGCGACACCTGGCACATCAGCGGCCGGTCCACGTCGATGCCGAATTGCCCGCACACATACGAGGCGTCCTCCGGCGACAGCGCCATGTTCTTCGGCGTCAGCGGGTCGATCGCGGGCGGCACCACGTACACGCGGCCGCCCATGCCGGCGGGCACGTACTCGCGCAGGTGAAACATCGACTGCGGGTAGTCCTTGATATGCGGCAGAAATCGGGCCATCGTCTGCTCGTTGGGCGTCGAGAGGTCGATGTGGCAGCGCCACAGCCAGTCGCGCGCCTTCTCTGGCACCAGGTGGTAGAGCGCGGCCGGTTGCGGGTCGTGCACGAGACATACGTCCCAGCCGCCCGACAGCTCGCGCGCGTTCATCTCGTTGTACTGGCGCCAGGTGGCCCACTGCTCGTCGTCGAGGTCCTGCGGCGCACCCTGCAGCGCGTTGTGCATCACCTTGGTCGCGTTGAAGAACTCCTCGCGGCCGTAGATCACCTGCCACTCGCAGTCCAATCCCACGTCTCGCATCAGCGGCACCAGCGCGTACAGGATCTCCGACACACCGCCGCCGAACGCGGTGGCCGAGATGTGCACCACGCGCCAGTCGCGCAACGGCTCGGCCAGCTCCCGGATTTCGGCGATGAGCTCGCGTCCGCAGATGTGCGTGTAGTCCGCGAGCGACTTGCTTGCGACTGCGACGGGCTGGAGCACGCGGCCGCACGATATATGACCGACCTAGGGTGATTTCGCCGCGCGGGCGCCGCGCGCGAACTATCTTCTGCGGGGTGTTGAGCGGGCGCCTGTACAGAGCGGCCTTGCTGCCGATCCCCCTCGCCCTCGCGGTCGCAGCGTTTTCGTTGGGTTCGCGCCCGCAGCCGTTGGGCTCATCGCTGGCGCCGGACGCGTTCTCGGGCGCGCGCGCGTTCAGCGAAATGAGCACCCTCGCCCGCGAATATCCGGACCGGAGCCCCGGCAGCCCCGGCGACCAGGCGCTCGCGGCCCACATCGCTCGTGACCTGCAGGGGCTCGGCGGCACCGCCGGAGGCGGCTTTCAGGTGCGCACGCGCTCGGTGAGCGCTCAGACGGTCGACGGCAGGCGCACGCTGCAGACCGTGATAGCCGAACGCCCCGGCGCCACCAACGCGTCCCCCATCGCGATCGTCGCCCACCGCGATGCCGCGGGCACCGGCGCGCGGGCCGAGCTGTCCGGCACCGCTGCGCTGCTGGAGCTGGCGCAGGTGTTCGCAACGCGCGAGACCAGCCGCACGATCGTGCTCGTGTCCACCAGCGGCGGCAGCGGCGGCGACGGCGGCGCGGTCGACTTCGCCGCGCTGCGGGGCGGATCGCTGGACGTCGCGATCGTGCTCGGCGACCTCGCCGCGGCGAGGTCGCGCGAACCGGTGGTGGTTCCCTATTCCGACGGGCTCGGTTCGGCGCCGCTGGTGTTGCAGCGCACAGTCGACGACGCGATCGCGCGCGAGACCGGCAGGCAGCCCGCGGCGCCCAGCCTGCTCGGCCAGCTCGCACACCTCGCCTTCCCCTACAGCGTGGGCGAACAGGGGTCGCTGCAGCAGCACGGTGCGCCCGCCCTGCTGATCCAGGCTTCGGGCGAACGCGGCCCGACCGCTTCAGAGGCGGTCAGCGAGGAACGCCTGGAAGCCCTCGGCCGCGCCGCGCTGAGCTCCGTGGACGCGCTCGACGGCGCCCAAGACCTGGAAAGCGCCACGCAGTCGTCGCTGCTGGTGCAGCGCAAGACCTTTCCCGAGTGGGCGCTGCGGCTGCTGGTCGCGGCCCTGCTCGCGGCGCCGCTGCTGACGGCCGTCGACGCGCTGGCGCGCGTGCGCAGGCGCGGCATCGCCGTGGCGAGGTGGACGATCTGGACGCTGACCTGCGCGCTGCCGTTCGCGGCGTGCGCGCTGTTCTTGCGCGTGCTGGGCGGGTCGGGCGCGCTGCCCGTGGCCCCCACGGTGCCGTTGCCGCCCGCCGGCCTGGAGCTCGACGCCACCAGCGCTGCGGCGATCGCGGCCGCGGCGTCCACGCTCACGCTCGGCTGGCTGCTGTGGCCGGCGCTCGTGCGCCGCGTCGGCCTGCGGGTGGCGCCCGATCACGAGGCGGCCGGCGTGATCGCGCTGCTCGTGCTGCTGTGCGCCGCCGTCGTGGTGTGGGCAGTCAACCCGTTTGCCGCGCTGCTGATCGTGCCCGCCGCACACGCGTGGCTGCTGCTGGCCTCGCCCGAGCTGCGCCCGCGCCGCGGCCCGGCGCTGGCGCTCGTGGCGCTCGGCCTGCTGCCGCTGCTCGCGCTGATCGCCTTCTACGCCGACGCGCTCGGGCTCGGCGTCGGCAAGCTGCTGTGGAGCGGGGCGCTCCTGTTCGCAGGCGGACACATCGGGATCGCGGGCTCGCTGGTGTGGGCGGTCGTGCTGGGGTGCGCGGCGGCGATGACGATGGTCGCGCTGCGCGAGCCGCCCGCCCTGCGCGAGCCCGAGATCGACGAGGAGGTCCAGATCACGATGCGGGGCCCGCTCGGCTACGCCGGGCCCGGTTCGCTCGGTGGAACGGAGTCCGCTCTGCGACGATAAGCAGGCATGGCCGTCCGCCTGTTCGACGAACATGAGCGTCGCGTGGTTGCGCTCGACAGCGACGCGCCGGCGGGGCCCCCGCCGTTGCTTGAAGTACGGCGTCGCAGGCCGCGCTGGGTGCGCGGGCTGGCGATCGCGCTGATCACGCTCGGTTCCCTCGCCCTCGCGGACGCGGTTGTCACGCTGGTGTGGCAGGAGCCGTTCTCGGCGCTGTACGCCAAACTGCGCCAGGACCACCTCCGCGGCCAGCTGCGAGCGGAGGAACGGGCGCCGCCCACGCCACTCGAGCAACGCGCACTCGAGCGTCTCTCAAGCGAAGGCGCGCGGATCTCGTTCCTGGCCGCGGCGCTGCAGCGGCGCGCACATGACGGCTCGCCGGTGGGTCGTATCCGCATCCCGCGCATAGGCGCGGACTTCGTGGTCGTCAGCGGCACGAGCACGGGGGCGCTGCAGAGCGGACCGGGCATCTACCCCGAAACGAGCTTCCCCGGCGCGGGCCACACGACGGCGATCGCCGGGCACAGGACCACGTACCTGGCGCCGTTTCGCCACATCGACGCGCTGCGCGCGGGCGATCACATCCAGCTCGAAATGCCCTACGCGCATTTCCTCTACACGGTCACCGGCAGCGAGGTTGTGCCGCCCACCGCCGTGCACCTGGCCGAGGCCGACTGGGGCTACCCGCGCCTGGTGCTGTCCGCGTGCACGCCGCTGTTCAGCGCCGAAAAACGCATCCTGGTCTTCGCCCGCCTGCGCCACGCCAGCGCCGCGAACTCCGGCGTCGCGCGTGCCCCGGCGGGCGCTCGACGCGCGGCGCCGCCACCCCTGCGGGCCCCTTCACCAGCTGTGCTCAAAGCCGCCTAGGCGCTGCTCGGCGCCGCTTTCGTCCAGCAGCGACAGCCCCGCCGCACCCGCGACCGCGGTGCCGATCCAGCTCACGCCGCCCAGGCCCGGGGCCGAGAGCGCGCGCTCCACGCGCTCGCGCGCGTCGGGGGGTGCGCAGAAGCACAACTCGTAGTCTTCGCCGGCCGTAGCCGCGAGCTCCCACGGCGCCTGTCCCAGCTGCGCGCTGACCTCGCGCACGCCGTCGTCCAGCGGAAGCGCCGCCAACTCCACACGAACGCGCACGCCGCTCGCGCGCGCGAGATGCGCGGCGTCGCTCGCAAGCCCGTCGGAGAGATCGATCATCGCGCGCACCCGCGCCGCCGCCAGCGCCTGCCCCTCCGCGAGCCGCGGCCACGGCCTGCGCGCGCGGGCGAGCGCCGCCTCGCTGCCGGGCCCGGGGGTCGCGCGTCCCTCGAGCAATGCCAGGCCGGCGCCGGCGCCGCCGAGCCGGCCGGTCACGCCGACGAGGTCGCCCGCCCGCGCGCCGTCGCGGCCCACCACGTCCTCGGCCCGCGGCGCCCACCCAACCGCCGTCACCGAAACAACCAGCGCCGGCGCCGCCGTGATGTCGCCGCCCGCGATCGTGGTCCCAGTCGCCTGGGCGAGCTGCGTGGCGCCCGCCAGCAGCTCGAGCGCCTGGGCTTCGGCGAAGCCGTCCGGCAGGCCGAGCACGAGGTAAGCCTCGCCCGGCTTCGCACCCATCGCGGCGATGTCTGACAGCGCCCCCGCGAGCGCGCGATGGCCCACGTCCTGGGGCGAGCACCAGCCGCCGCGCAGGCGGAAGTGCTGCTCGGCCACCATCGCGTCCACCGACACCACGCACACGCCGTCCGCGCGCACAACCGCGGCGTCGTCGCCCATCCCGCGCAGCACGCGCGAAGGCGGCGTGCCGTCCCGCCGCGAGCCGGCGCCGGCGCCTTGAGCGCGGCCGAGCTCGGCGGCGATCGCTTCGATGAGTGCGCGCTCAGCTATGCGAGCGCTCAGCGGTGCCGATAGACGATCCGCGCGCGGTCGAGGTCATACGGCGACAGCTCGCAGCGGACGCGGTCGCCGGGCAGTATGCGGATGCGAAAGCGGCGCATCTTGCCCGCCACGTGCCCGAGGACTATGTGGTCGTTGTCGAGCTTGACGCGGAACATCGCATTGGGCAGCGCCTCGATGACCTCGCCCTCGAATTCGACCTTGTCCTCCTTTGCCACGTTACGCGTCCCATCCGGGCCGCGTAAGCGGCCCTTTCTTCGTTGTCTGGAAGCTTCAAACTACCAACGCGCGCGCGCGGGAGCAGATTGCGACGGCGGCGTCAGGCGCCCGCGCCACCGGTTTTGCCGACTCCCGGTTCTGCGGGAGGCGTGCCGGTGGGCGGCGGCGTCGCCGGTGGGGCAGGGGCCGCGGGCGCCGGGCGCGGCGCCGGCACGGTTTGTTCGTGGCGTTCGAATTCCCTGTGGTTGTTCTTGGAGCGCGGCGTCGTGCGGTGCGTACGAGTGGGGAATTCGTTTTCGCCAAGCGTGCTTTCGGCGCGCCCGGTCGTTGCGTATTTGCCGAAGAACGGCGTGTAGGAGATCGTTTCGCGGGGCTGGGGGAAGGGCGCGCAGCGCTGACCTTCGGTGACCGCCGCCATGTACGCGTGCCAGATTTCCGCCGGCAGGTAGCCCCCCTGCTGCGGCTGGCCGTGCACGTCGGTCATCGACACGCGCTTGTTGGGGTAGCCCATCCACACCACCGTGGAATATCTCGGCGTGAAGCCGTCGAGCCACGCGTCGACGAGTTCACTGGTCGTGCCGGTCTTGGCCGCGGTGGGGCAGTTGATGGCCGAGCGCGTCGCGGTGCCGCTCTGCACGTTCTGTTCGAGGATGCGCGTCTCCTCCGCGGTCACCGCTTCGCTGAGCACCTTCGTGCGGTGCGGCTGGCCCCAGTTGGAGTCGCTGTGACCGTCGGGGAACACCACCTTGGTTATCGCGATCGGCGTGTTGCGCCAGCCACCGTCGGCGAGAGTTGCGTACACGTTTGCCATCTCCAGCGGCGTCACCCCCACCGTGAGCCCCCCGAGCGCCTCGGCCGCGTAGCTGTGCAGCGGGCTCACCACGCCCATCTTGCGCGCCGTTTCGGTAACGGTGTCCTCGCCCAGGTCCGCCGCGAGCTGCGCGTACACGGTGTTGTCGGACTTGAGCGTCGCGGTGACGAGGTTCAACGTCTGGTTCAGCGACGTGCCCTCGAAGGTCTTCACTTCGTAGGTGGGGAACGCCGGCAGCCAGCCCGGCTGGAGCGTGTGCGAAAGGTAAAAGGTGCTGTTCGGGTCCACCCCGTGCGTCAGCGCGTCGGCGAGCACGATCGCCTTGAACGTGGACCCCGGCTGGCGGTGGCCCTGCGAGGCGAGGTTGTACTGCGAGCGGTCGTAGCTCTGGGACTCGGCCATCGCCTCGATGTCGCCGTTGGCGGGGTTGATCGTGACGATCGCCGAGGCGGGGTCTTCGGACTGGTTGAGCACTTCGGAGA
>DASZFR010000230.1:0-3635 GCA_035939635.1 Solirubrobacteraceae bacterium | reverse complement strand
CGCCGGCACTGCGCGACACGCGCGCGGTCGCCGCGGCCCGCGCGTCGCTGCGCGCGCTGACGAGCCCCGGGAGGGCCGCGGTCGCGCGCTTGCGGGTGGGGGCCGATCGCGAGGCCATCGTCGGCGGCGGTGAGCCGGCGCGCCGGAGCGAGCGCCGCCGCTGGATAGCGCTCGGGGTGCTCTGCCTTGGTCAGCTGATGATGGTGCTCGACGCCACGATCGTCAACGTGGCGCTGCCCTCGATGCAGCGCGACCTGCACTTCACCCAGCAGAACCTCACGTGGGTGCTCAACGGCTACCTGATCACGTTCGGCGGCTTTTTGCTGCTCGCCGGTCGCATGGGCGACCTTGTGGGGCGCAAGAAAGTCTTTCTTACGGGGCTCGTGGTGTTCACGGTGGCCTCGATCCTGTGCGGCGTCGCGACCACGCAGGGCACGCTGATCGGCGCCCGCCTGCTGCAGGGGGTGGGCGGCGCGATCGCCTCGAGCGTGATCCTTGCGATCATCGTCACCGAGTTCCCCGCCGCCCGCGAGCAGGCGCGCGCGATGGGCCTCTACGCGTTCGTCTCGGCCGGCGGCGGGTCGATCGGGTTGCTCGCCGGTGGCGCGTTGACGCAGTCGCTTGACTGGCACTGGATCTTCTTCGTCAACGTTCCGATCGGCGCCGTGGCGTTCGTGCTCGGCTCCGCGCTGATCGCCGAGAACAAGGGCATCGGCCTCGGCCACGGGGTGGATTGGGCGGGCTCGGTGCTGATCACGCTCGCCGCCTCAATCGGCGCCTATGCGATCGTGAAGTCCACGCAGTACGGCCTGCTCTCGGCGCGCACACTCGCGACGGGCGGCGTCGCGCTGGGGCTGCTCGGTGCGTTCCTGGCGCTGGAGGCGCGCGTGGCCAACCCGCTCATGCCGCTGCGCGTGCTGCGCCTGCGCACGCTGATGGGCTCGAGCGTGGTGCGCGGGCTGCTCGTGACCGGGATGTTCTCGGCGTTCTTCTTGGGGTCGCTGTATCTCGAGCGCGTGCTCGGCTATAACGCGATCCAGACTGGCCTCGCGTTCCTGCCGTTGACCGCTGCGATCGCGGTGATGTCGCTGGGCCCGGCTGCCAAAGCCGTGGCGCGCTTCGGCGCGGCGCGCACGCTCGCCGTGGGCTTGCTTGTACTGATCTGTGGGCTGCTCACGCTCGCCGCGCAGGGCACGCACGCGGCCTACTTCCCTGGGCTGTTCGTCTCGTTCTTGACGCTCGGGCTGGGCGCGGGAACGTCGTTCTTGCCGCTGCTCACGCTGGGAATGTCCGAGGCCCCCGCGCAGGACGCGGGCCTTGCATCGGGGATCATCAACGTCTCGGTACAGCTCTTCGGAGCGATCGGGCTTGCCGTATTGGGCACGATCGCCACCGACCACTCGCGCGCACTCAGCGCGAGCGGCCACACGGTGGCGGCTGCGCTGACCGGCGGCTACCACCTCGCCTACGTGGTCGGCGCGGCTTGCGTCGCGGCCGGCGTCCTCGTCACGCTGCTGGTGCTGCGGCCGCCGGCGCGGCGTGTGGGGGAGCAGGTCCAGGTGCAGCTCGAGCCGGCGGTCGAGCCGGCCTAACGGCGTCTAACGCGTTCTTGGCAGGGCCTTTGCGCGTCCTACAGCTAGGCGGCGGTTATCTGCTTGGCCTTGCCTTTGCCCACCAGCGTCTCGGTGCCGGTCACCGTGAGCGGCCCGAACTCACCGCCGGTCAGGCCCCCACCCGCTTCGAATTCCAGCACGCTGTTGCCCGCCTTCGCCGTGAGCGTGCCCGAGTACACGCCGAGCGAGATGCCTCCTTTGCCGCCCTTGGCGCGGGACTTCGTGCACCTAGCTTCGAGCATCACGCCTTCGAAGACGTCGCGGATGCCCAGCCCGGATTCTTCCAGGTGCGAGCGCCACGGCAGCCCCAGCGCGCCGATGTGCAGTTCTTCCTCTCCCACGCTGCCGCACGGAGATTCTGCAGATTCTTCGCAGTGCTTCGCGCTGAACCCCGTGGCTTCGTCGATTCCCGCTTCGCCAGAGGATGGATTTGAGACGAAGTCGGTGCCCTTCACCGAGCACGTGGCGGTGCCGGTCGAGAAATTGAACAGGAGCTGACCGAGCCTGGCGCGCGTGAGCGCGCGAACGGGGGTGGTTATCAGCTGACCGTTGCCGTACCAGTGCGGCGTGGCGCTGGCAGGGGCCGGCGTCGCAAGCCCACCCGCCGCCGCGGCCACGACTAGCGCTGTGACGAGCGCGCCGCGCACGGCGCACCCGCCGCGTCGCGCGCTCGGTCCGTCTGCGCTCTCTGCTCGCTCGTCCACACCCGCGCCTCCAGCTGCTCCTCCCGCCCAGGACACTCAGCGGACCCTTCCGTCACCGGTTTAGCAGCGCCGTCCATCGCTGTCAACGTAGCCCGGACGGGCTTGGCCAAGGCATCGCCGGCACACGATGATTCGTCCTGCGCGCCCAGCCGTCGCGCTCGCCCGGGGCTAGCGGCCGTCCCGCAGTGCGGCCCGCCTGACCTTGCCGCTTGCGGTCTTGGGCAGCTCGTCGACGAACTGCACGATGCGCGGGTACTTGTATGGCGCGGTCTCGCGCTTGACGTGGTTCTGCAGCGTGCGCGCAAGCTCCTCGCTGGGACGGTGGCCGTCGCGCAGCACGATCACGGCGCGCACCACCGAGCCGCGCTCCTCGTCGGGCGCGGCCACGGCTGCAGCCTCGAGCACCGCGGGATGCGACACGAGCGCGGACTCCACCTCGAAGGGCCCGATGCGATAACCGGCCGACACGATCACGTCGTCGTTGCGGCCGTGGAAGTGAAACCACCCGTGCTCGTCGCGGGCGACCAGGTCTCCGGTGTGCCAGGGGCCGGCGCCGCGGCGATCGTCGACGTCCCAGCCGCCGTCGGCGCGCCTGCGCACCCGCTCTCCGAGATAGCCGAGAAAGAAGGTGGACACGGTGTGCGGGTCCACGACCAGCTCGCCGCCGCGCTCCACGTGCAGATCCACGCCTGGCAGCGCCGTGCCCATCGACCCCGGCCGCGCGGGGGTTCCCGGCGGCGCCCCGGTGAGCTGGCCGGTCTCGGTCTGGCCGTAGCCGTCGCGGATGCCAAGGCCGGTCAGCGCGCGCCACGCCTGCAGCACCTCGGGGTTCAACGCCTCGCCTGCGGCGAGCAGGCCGTGCAGCGTGCCGGCCGCCGGCTCCGCGCCGCTCTTGGCGA
Source organism: Solirubrobacteraceae bacterium (assembly GCA_035939635.1). Taxonomy (GTDB): domain Bacteria; phylum Actinomycetota; class Thermoleophilia; order Solirubrobacterales; family Solirubrobacteraceae; genus Palsa-744. The sequence goes on along the minus strand of DASZFR010000230.1, from coordinate 419 downwards.
TCACGCGGTACTCGGTGGGCGCCATGCACAGCACGTTGACGCGCTCCTGCGCGAGCAGCGCGACGCGCTCGGTGGCGTCAAAGCGCGCGTCGTGCAGCAGCGCGCCGGCGCCGCACAGCCACGGTGCGATGAACACGTTGCGAGCCGACTTGGACCAGCCGCTGGCCGCGGTGCACCACACCAGGTCGCCCTCGCGGGCGCCCAGCCAGTACTCGGCTTGCAGCCGCTGGCCCGGCAGGTAGCGCTGTGCGTGCACCACCGCCTTCGGCCCACCGGCGGTGCCGCTCGTGAACGTGATCAGGCACGGCTCGTCCGCGCCAAGCTCCACCGCAGCGACGGGCGCAGCGGCAAACAGCGATGGGTCTGGCACGAGCGCCACCGCGCACGCGGGGCGCGCCGCCTCGAGCTCTGAGCGGTTG
>DASZFR010000229.1:0-7566 GCA_035939635.1 Solirubrobacteraceae bacterium | reverse complement strand
CGCGCCGGGAAGCGGGCGCACGCTGTCAAAGCGCCGGCTGAACGCATCCGCGTGCAGACCGGGAAGCGCCTCGATCACGTCGCGGTCGAGCGTGCCGTCCAGCTCGCGCGCGAGCGCGTTGACAAACAGCCCGCCGCTCATCCCGATTCGCCGGTGGATCTTCCATACCGGCACGTCGATGTCGAGCGCCTGCAGGGCGTCGCGCCAGGCAATCACGTGCTGGTACACGCTGTCGACCAGCGTGCCGTCGAGGTCGAACAAGAGCGAGGGCACCCGCGCGATCTTCGCACGCGTCCGCGTGCGGCGCGCGGATGCGGCCAGCGCGCCATGCACGCGGTCGCGGGGGCGACACGGGCGGGTTCGGGGAGCGCAAAGCGCACGGGAACGTCCCCGCACAGGCGCGACGTCGGTTAACGGATGCAAAGAAGCTGAAAGGATCGCCCCATGAGCAAGTTCGAGGGCTTTGGGCCAGGTGTGCGGCGCTGGTTTCAGGGCCTTGAAGCCGATAACAGCAAGGAGTACTTCACAGCCCACCGTGGCGTCTTCGAGGAGTCGGTGCGCGGGCAGATGGAGGCCCTGCTCGACGAGCTCGCGGGCAAGTTCGGCGGCGAGGTGAAGATGTTTCGCCACAACCGCGACATCCGCTTCTCTGCGGACAAGTCTCCGTACAAGACCAACACGTACGGCGTGATCTACGGGTCATCCATCGCCGCCCAGGGGCTATACGCGTCGATCTCGGCGCGCGGGCTCGTGGCCGGCAGCGGTTACCACACGATGGCCCGCGACCAGCTCGAGCGCTACCGCGAACAGGTCCACGACGCCAAGCACGGGCGCGAGTTGGCGAGGCTCGTAGCCAAAACCGAGAAGGCCGGGCTCGAGCTGTGGGGACAGACGCTCGCCACGTCGCCGCGCGGCTATGCCAAGGAGCACGACCGCATCGACCTGTTGCGGCGCAAGTCGCTGTCGCTCGGCGCCTCCCTGCCCTTCGGGCGCGGCATCGACAGGTCGAGCGGGCTGCAGTTCGCGACCAAGACCTGGCGCGCGGCCGCGCCGGTCACCTGCTGGCTGGACGAGCACGTGGGCGCGAGCGCGCTGCCCGTGTCGCGCCCCCAGCGCCGGCGCTGAACGCCGCGCGAGCTCGCTTTCGCGGGCGACGAACGCCGCGGCGTTACAGGCAGCGGGGGAGCTTCGCGCTTCCGGGCGCGCGCAGGCCGTCCAGGACGATCTCAACAAGACGCGGCCAGCGGCCGGTCGCGGGGCCCACCTCCGTTTGCGTGATCCGCCCAAGCCCGCAGGCGATCATCGGGATGTCCTCCCAGGTGAGATCTTTGCGCAGCTGGCCGGAGCGCTGCGCCCGCGTGACGAGCGCGTGGCAAAGCTCCGGAAGGCCGGCCGCGCGCGCGGCGGCGTCCATCACGTCCGGGCGCGACCCCATCACCTCACACAGCCCGCGGTCGTCGGCCTGGATCTGCGCGGCGAAGCGAATGAAATCGCAGAGGCCCTGCCAGCCGTCCGCCGCCTCGACGCCGTCACGCGCCTTCTGCGCCAGGCGCTCGAAGCGATCCGCGACGAGCGCTGCGATCAGGTCGTCCTTGGTGGGGAAGTGACGGTACACGGTCCCCACGCCGACCTTCGCGGCTCTAGCCACGTCGGGCATCTGGGCGTCGAGGCCCTCGTCGGCGAACAGCTTCTTCGCCGCGGCGATCACCGCTTCGCGGTTGCGGCGCGCGTCCGCGCGCTGCACGCGTTCCGCTACGGCCGGCTTGGAGGCCGCGGTGGGGTTCTCTTGTGTGACGGTGGTCATTCAGTCTCGTCGCCTTCGGCGCGACTCTCAAAAAGTTCGCCGGTCGCCCTGGAAACGGAATCTGGATTCCGCTATAGTCGCGACCGAAACCGGAATTCAGGTTCCAGATAGAGCCTATCAGACCGGTCCCCTCGATCCGCTGCCGTTCGTCTCGGTGATGGACACCCCGAAAGTCAATCGCGCAAAGGAGCAAGCGAAATGACAACCGCACAGCAATATCTGGACCGCCGGTGGACCGCCTTGATCCTGCTCTGCGTGGCGCAGTTCGTCGTGGTGCTTGACGCGTCAATCGTCAACGTGGCGCTTCCGAGCATCGGCAAGGGGCTGCACTTCACCGATCGGGACCTGCCCTGGGTGGTCAACGCGTACGTGATCGCGTTCGGCGGCTTTCTGCTGCTCGGCGGCCGCGCCGCCGACCTCGTTGGCAGGCGGCGCGTATTCATGTCAGGCCTGGTGGTGGTGGCGGTCGCCTCGCTCGCCGCCGGCTTCGCGTCCACGCAGGGCGAGCTGATAGCAGCGCGGGCGGCGCAAGGCCTCGGCGCCGCCATCATCTCGCCGTCGGCGCTATCGATTGTCACCACGCTCTTCCACGACGGGGCCGAGCGAAACAAGGCGCTCGGCGCGTGGGGTGCGGTGGCCGGGTCCGGCGGGGCCGCCGGAGTGCTTTTGGGCGGCATCCTCACCGAAGGCCTCGGCTGGGAATGGGTGCTCTGGGTAAACGTCCCGGTGTCGCTGATAGCGCTGGCGCTTGCACCCGGTCTGATTGCCGAGAGCCGCTCCGAGTCGACTACACGCCACTTCGACGCGGCCGGCGCGGTGGCCGTGACAGCGGGCCTGTCGGTGTTGGCCTACGCGTTCCTTGACGCAGGCAGCGCGGGGTGGGGCTCGGTCAAGATCGTGAGCCTGCTGAGCGTGGCCGTGCTTTTGATGGGAGCGTTCGTGTGGATCGAGTCGCGCTCTGACGCGCCGCTGGTCCCGTTCCGGATATTCCGCCTGCGCACGCTCACCGGAGCCAACGTGGTTGGCCTTCTGCTCGGCGCATCGTTGTTCTCGATGTTCTTCTTCATCTCGCTGTACATGCAGCAGGTACTGGGCTACAGCCCGATCCACGCAGGCCTCTCTTACCTTCCGCTGGCGCTGACGATCGTCGTCGCCGCCGGCCTCGGCAGCCAGCTGGTTACCCGCTTCGGCTTCAAGCCGATCCTCGCCGTGGGGATGCTGTGCGTCGCGGCCGGGCTTGCCTGGTTTAGCCAGATCTCGGTGCACGGCAGCTTCCTCGCCGACATCCTCGGTCCCTCCCTGCTCGCGGCCGTCGGCCTCGGCTTCGGCTTTGTCACCTCGACGATCGCCGCCGTCTCCGGGGTCAAAGACCGCGACCAGGGCTTGGCCAGCGGGCTGATCAACACGTCGCAGCAGATCGGCGGCGCGCTCGGCCTGGCGGTGCTGTCCACGATCGCAACCACGCAGACCGCGCACGTGTTGGCCGGCGGCACGGCGTCTTTGCACACCGCGCTCACCGACGGCTTCCAGCGCGCGTTTCTCGGCGGCTCGGTGATCGCGGCGCTCGGGTTCGTGGCGGCGCTGACGCTGATCCGCACCCGAGACAGCCGCGCACACGTCGAGATGGCAACCGCGCAAACGACCGCCATGCAGGCCGAGCCGGTGGCTGCGTCGTGAGCGTGTAGTACCGATGCCGCGCCTCGAGCAGAGCGCAGCCCCGCCCCACACCAAGCGGCCGCCGCGCGGGCTTCACCCGCCCGGCGGCCGCTGGTGATGAACTAGCGCCACACGCCCACACACGACTAGGCGACGCGCCCACACACGACTGGCGCGACACGTCCACACACGACTGCCCGAGGAGCTCGCACATGGCCGACTTGCCCGTTCCCGCTGAGGGGATCATCCTCACCCACTTCATCGTGTCCGACGACGTCGAGCGCTCACGGCGTTTCTACACCGACGTGCTCGGCGGCGAGACCGCGCGCGAGGGCGAACCCTCGTTCGTCGCGCTCGCCAACAGCTGGATCATCATCAACAGCGGCGGCGGACCCACCGACGACAAGCCCACCGTCACGCTGGAGACGCCCAAAGACCCCGATCGCACCTCGAGCTTTCTGAACATCCGCGTCGCGGACATCGCGGCCGTCTATTCCGAGTGGAGCGCTCGCGGGGCCAACTTCCTCACGGAGCCCAAGCAGCACCCGCACGAGATCCGCTGCTACATCCGCGACCCCGATGGCCATCTGATCGAGGTCGGGCAGACCACCGCCCACCTGTCGTGACGCACGTCTGAGCAAACGCAGCGCGCGTACGGGGCGCGAGCGGTGCAGCCGGAGCGCGGCCGTAGCCGGCGGCTGGGCCGAACCGGTGGGCGCCGGGCTGCGGTCACGGCCAGGCGCCCACGCAAGCCTCGATCGCTAGAACTTCAAGCTCTCAAAGTCGTTCCAGAAGATCTCGGCCTGGTTTTTCGTGCCTTCCCAGTTGGGCACGTCGAGCGTGCGCAGGCCGCCGCCGGTGCGCGATTTCAGCTGGTATTTCACAATCGCGGTGGGCGGTTCGCTGCCCGGGATGAACACCTGCGCGGCCTGGATGAACGGGAGCGCGCTCAACGCCGGTTCTTCTTTGAGCGTCGATTCTTCTTTGCCTTCCCAGTTGAGCACGAAGTAGGCGTTCACCTCCTTGTGGAACGGACACAGGCTGGCCGTGCACACGTTCAGGCCGTTGACGAGCAGTTCGTCGTTTTCGCCGGGCACGTTGCCCCAATACTCCTTGTAGCGGATCATCACCGCTCCCGAGCTTTTCGGGAACTTGCCGGAAGCGGTGCCGATCGCGGTCGAGTTCAGCAAGCGGATCTCGTAGTCGCTGCGCACGAACGGCTCCATGTAGACGTGAAGCGTTTTGCTTTCCGTCCCCACGAGCGCGAACTCGTAGCGCTGGTAGGGCTTGGCGGTGACGGGTCCCCATTCGCCGGCGCCGACACCCGTGCTGGTGATGACCGTTTTGTAGATCGGGGTTTTCGTGGTGCGCAGCCCTTCTTCGTTCAGCGGCCAGACTTCGACCGTGTCACCCGTCAGGGCCGTGTTCTGCGGGAATTCGAGCGCCTTGCCCGCGAGCTGGATCGTTTCGCGCTTGCGCGCGGCCTTGATGTCGCGTTTGGGCATCTTGCCGGTGAAGAACTTGTACATGTCCTGAAACGTGAGCGCCGATGTCGACGTCTGCACGTGCGTCGCATTCGGGATGAACACGTTTTCCGCGCCTTCCATGTGGCGTGGGGATTCGGGTTTGCACGTCGCAGTCCCTTCCGGCGGCGGGCAGCGCCCGGCCCACACGGCGAGCGTGCGTACACCCGGGTTTTTTTCCTGGCCGTCGAGGTTGGCGTAGGCCGCGACGCTCGCTCGGTGTTCGGCCGCTTTTTCGCTTTCGGCGAGGTAGTGGTAGTCCACCGAGGTGCCCTCGGAGTGCCCCACCAGGTCAACCTTGGACTTGCCGCTCACCTGCTTGAGATGCGCGATCGCTTCTTCGATCTGTTTTTCGACTTCGCTCATGTTGCCGGTGGCCGCGGTGGAGTTGTAGTCGAGCGTCTCGACCCACGTGGTGGGGTAGCCGTTGCTTTCAAAGCGCATCGCCTGCGAGGCGTAGTTCGAGCCCGCGCTCTCAAAGCCGTGCACGAGCAGCACCGGCAGACGTTCGCGCTTGACGTGCTTGGCGTAGGCCGCGGGCGCGGTGGCGAACACCAGGGCCGCGGCGGCCGCAGCACCGATACACCAGCGCGCCTCGAGCACGCGCGCGACTCGACGACCTCCACGGATGCTGCTCACTTCTACGTCCTCCTCTCCCAGCCCCTCGGCCGGCCGCTAAAGCACAAGTGCGCGCGAACGTATCAGAACAAACAGCTCAAACGTTCCAAAAACTCCTTATTCTTTGGTGCCATCGCGGAGGTCCTAGAGGCGCGTGTGGGGACGAGCCGCGCGGGCTCTGTACACCCGCCGCGCGATGAAGCCCGCGATGAGCACGCCGGCCGCGACCGCGAGGTAGAGCGAGTAGCGCGTGGCTGCGTCGTAGATCGCGTTGATGTGGCTGCCCGAGAAGTAGCCGATGCTCGTCCACACCGCGACCCACAGCGCGGCGCCGATCGCGTTGAACAAGAGAAACCGCGCCCAGTGCATGCCGGTGGTGCCCGCGATGATCCCGTTGGCCTGGCGCAGCCCCTCGATGAAGCGAGCGACGACGATGATCTTGCCGCCGTGGCGTTCGAAGAACCCCGTGGCCTTGTCCAGCCGCTCAGGCGTGAGGAACACGTACCGTCCCCAGCGCTCTGCCAGGCGCCGGCCGCCGAAGTGGCCGAGCGCAAACCCGATGTTGTCGCCGAGGATCGCGCCGAGGAAGCCGAGCAGGCAAACGAGCACGATGTTCAGACGCCCGGCGCCCGCGTACACCGCGCCGAGGATCAGGACGGTCTCGCCGGGCACCGGCACCCCGAAGTCCTCGAGCGCCACCAGGCCGAAGACCGCCAGGTAGCCGTAGTGGTTGAGCGTCGGTTCCAGGCTGTGGAGCACCCCGGGCAGGTGCTGGGAGGCGACCGCCGCGAGCATCGCTCAGCCGGCCCGCGCGCCGGCACGCCGGCGGGCGACCACCGGCGGACACCTCGCGTACGCGGCCGCGTCAGCGATCGAGGAACTCATGGATCTCGTCGACCACGGTCTCGGGCTGGTCGAGCAGGAACAGGTGCCCGCCACCGGCGACCACGTGCAGGTGCGCGTTTGGCATCAGCCCCGCCATGATGCGCGCGTTTATCAGCGGGATGACCGGGTCGTCGTCGCCGGCGAGTATCAGCGCGGGCTGGCGTACCCGCCACAGCCAGGGAACGCTCGTCCAGCCCGACGCCGCGTACAGCTGATAGGCGTAGCCGAGCAGCTGGGGCGGGCGCGCGAGGCGCGCCGCGATCTGGCGGTCGAGCTGCTGCGGTTCGCGACGCGTGCGCCCGCCGGCTATGCGCGGGACCATGAGCCTGAACAGGCTGGGGTGGTAGTAGCGCGCGGGCGTCAGCAGCATCAGCGCCGGCAGCGGGCGTGGAGGGACGACCGGCAGGCCCTGGGCGGTGGCGCACAGCACCAGCCGGCGCACCCTCGCAGGCGCGCGGTGGGCGAGCTCGAGCGCGAGCAGCCCGCCGAAGGAGTAGCCGAGCACGTCCGCGCTATCTACCTCGAGCTCGTCGAGCACGGCCGCGACGATGTGCGCCAGCCCCCGCATGCGCAGCGGATAGCGCGGCCGCTCGGAGCGGCCGGTCCCGGGTGCGTCCACGGCGATCAGCTCGCGGCCGCGCACGAGGCGTTCAAGCGGGCGCCACATCTCGATGTTGGCGCCGATCCCGGTCAGCAGCAGCAGCGGCGGCGAGCCGCTGCCGCGTCGGCTGACGCGCAGTTCGAGCCCGCCGACATGCACGCGCTCGACGCGCGCCGACGTGCGCGACCCGGAGGTGGTCAACGCAAGCGCACCCGCGCGGGGCGCCCGCAGCCGGGGCGGCGGCGCGCGCCGCTCACGCTGCGCGCACGTATGAGCCGGGGGCTTTCGCCGTCGGGGGGAAAGCGCGGCTGCCGAGTGCCCGCGGCGCGGGCTTGTCCGCGCCTGAGCGCGCCGCGAGCCACGCTGCGTAGTCGGGCCACCAGCTTCCCTGTTTCATGTCGGCCTGCGCGATCCACGCGTGCGCGTCGGGCGGGGCGTCGTCGGTGGCGCGGAAGGTCGAGCGGCTGTCGGGCGTGGGG
>DASZFR010000228.1:0-9963 GCA_035939635.1 Solirubrobacteraceae bacterium | reverse complement strand
GAACGGCGGTACTCGCGGCTCTGCTCGAACACGCCCGCCAACAAGAGGCTCGCACGGTCTGGTGCACCGTACGGACTCCCGCGCGCTCGCTGTACGAGCGCGCCGGCTTTCGCGCGCTCTCAGACGAGTTCGAGATCCCAGATATCGGGCCGCACTTCGTGATGGAGCTCGTGCTCGCGCAAGAGCACTAGCCGCGACGCTGCTCAGTCGTTCATACCAACGTCGGCCAACGCCAGCTCACCCTGTCGCGGCGGGTATGTGATCGCGCCATCGGGAAGGACGACCGCGAACGGCGTGAGCTCGTGCTCGACCGGCTCGCGCCCGACGCCGAGGTGCAGCACGCGCCACCCCGCGACCACCAGTGCGTCGGAGATCAGCCGCCGGTGGCAGCGCCACCACTGCGCCTCGGCGCACATCAGGCAGAGCGCGCGGGTTGCGGCGCGCTGTTGCACGCGGGCAAGCGCCGCCGTGAACTGCGGCGTTGCCATGTAGTCGGCGTACCCGCGGAACGCCTCGTGCTCCCAGCCGGCATTGCCCGACGCGGCGAGCGGGCGGCGAAAGCCGCCCAGCGCCTCCTCGTGCCGGTAGTCGATCCCCAGCTCGGCGAGCGTGCGCGCAAGCGCGGCGGAGTCGAACTGGGGATGGCGGCGCGAGTGCGGCACGCGGCGCACGTCGACGAGCTCGTCCACGCCGGCGTCAAGCAGCAGTTGCGCGAACCGCGAAAACTCGCGCGTGGAGTGCCCGACCGTGTAGATCGTGCCGCGGGCCATGCCCAAGCTTGTACCGCTGCCGACCGCGAGGTGCCATCGCGCAAGCTTGGAGCGGCGTCGCGCCCGAACCGCCGTTCGGCGATCCGGGCGCCGCCGTCACGAGGGCTGTGGCCGGTACGCGCCCGGCTTCGGGCGCGGTCGCCCGCCCGGGAGGGCGAGCCGCAGGATCGTGCGGTGCACGGTCCCCAGCTGCTTGCGCAGCGGACCGGTGTTGTAGGGCAGCTCGTAGCGGCGGCAGATGTCGCGTACGCGCGGCGCGATCTCCGCGTAACGGTTGGACGGCATGTCGGGGAACAAGTGGTGCTCGACCTGAAAGCTGAGGTTCCCCGCGAGCAGATGAAACAGCGGGCGGCCGTCGATGTTGGCCGCACCGAGCAGCTGGCGCACGTACCAGCCGCCGCGGGTCTCCTCCGCGACCTCGTCCTCGCCGAACGTGTAGGTCTGGTCGGGGAAGTGCCCGCAGAAGATGATCGAGTGCGCCCACACGTTGCGCACGATGTTGGCGGTGAAGTTGGCCGCGAGCGTCGAGCGCCAGCTGCGCCGCGACAGCGCGGGGAAGGCGATGTAGTCCTTGACGACCTGGCGGCGCGCCTTGACGCCGATCGCCTTGAGCTCGTCGGTCACCTGCCGGCGCGACTTCTCGCCCGAGAGCACCGCCTCCGCGTTGAGGTCGTGCACCGCCACGCCCCACTCGAAGAACGCCATCAGCAGCAGGTTGTAGAGCGGCTGCAGCAGGTAGATCGGGTGCCAGCGCTGGTGCGGATCGACGCGCATGATCTCGTAGCCGAGGTCGCGGTCCTTGCCACGGATGTTGGTGAACGTGTGGTGCTCGTAGTTGTGCGAGTGGCGCCACGCGTCCGCGGGAGACGCCGTGTCCCAGTCCCAGTTCCGGGAGTTGATGTCGGGGTCGTTCATCCAGTCCCACTGGCCGTGCAGCACGTTGTGGCCGATCTCCATGTTCTCCAGGATCTTTGCCACCGACAGGGCCGCGGTTCCCGTCAGCCACAGCGGTCTGCGCCTTGACCCGAGCAGCAGAACGCGCGCGGCGAGGACGAGGCAGCGGTGTAGCTTGATCGTGTTGCGGATGTAGCTGGCGTCGCGCTCGCCGAGGTCGGCGAACACCTCGTCGTGAATCGCGTCGAACTCCCGCCCGAGCTGCTCGATCTGTTCGGGGGTCAGGCGCGCGAGCGGGCTCTGCGCCTCGTCGCTCTGGGAGCCCGCGGGCGGCGGAGCTGACGCCAGCGCGGTCTGAGCGGGCGCCGCGAGGGGTCTGGTGAGGGTGGCTGACATGTCGTGTGGTCCTTTCGCTAGAGGTCGATCTCGACGGGCCCCTCGGGGGCGTTGATGCAGATGCGAACCGCTTCGCCGGGCTGACCGTGAACGCGCCCGGTGCGCAGGTCGCGTACGCGGCCCGCGCGCAGCGTGCCGACGCAGCTGTGGCAGATCCCCATGCGACAGCCGTGCGCCAGCGACGCTCCGGCCTGCTCGCCCGCGAGCAGAATCGGCTGGGTGCCGTCGCTGTGCGCGTGGACGCCGCTGTTGCAAAACAGCACGCTGCCGCCGCTGCCGTGACCGCCGCAGGCCAGTTGCTCGTCGGGTTGGAAGTGCTCGGTGTGGAGGCGAAGCGGGTCGCCGGCCTGCTGCCAGTGCGCGCGCATCGTGCGCAGCAGCCCGCTGGGACCACACAGAAACGTGTCTCGCTCGCGCCAGTCGGGGCAGAGCTCCTGCAGCGCGCCTGGCGAGAGGCGTCCTTCGCGACCGCTGATGCGACCGCGCATGCGGTAGCCCCCGTTGCGCAGCGCCAGCGACTGCAGCTCGTCGGCGAAGATCACCGACGCCTCGGTGCGGTCGCTGTGCAGGTGCACGACGTCGTTGAGGCCTCCCGAGGATGCCAGGCTGCGCAGCATGCTCATGATCGGGGTGATGCCGCTGCCGGCACTTATGAACAGAAGTTGGGGCGGCAGCGGGTCGGGCAGAACAAACGAGCCTTCCACGCCGCCGAGGCGAACGATCATGCCGGGCCGCGCGCGTTGGCAGAGAAACGGCGACACCGTCCCCTCCGGCACCAGCTTGGGCGTGATCGCGATGCGGCCGTCCGCGCGCGCGGGATCGGACGTGAGGCTATAGGCGCGCCAGTGGTAGACGCCGTCCACTTGCACGCCGAGGCGGACGTACTGGCCCGGCAGATGACCCGGCCACTCCCCGCCGGGCTTGATCACGATCGTGGCCGCCGGCGCGAGGTGGCGCTCGACACGCTCGATGCGCCCGCGCAGCTCGCGCGTGGACCACAGCGGGTTGAAGAGCTCGAGGTAGTCGTCGGGAAGAAGCGGTGAGGAGAAGGAGCGCAGCACGCGCAGGGCACGCCGCTGGGCGGCGGGAACGCTCGGCGCCGCGCCGCGTTCAGCCATCTGGGGCACACGCCTTCTGTGCCGCGGACGCCGTCGGGCTCGCGCGGCGTTTGCGTCGCGCGACCACCGCGGCCTGTCTGAGCACCCTCGTCTGTGTCGCCGGGTGTCGCTGGCGGAAGATCATGTCCTCAGCCGATGATACCTCAGTTGAGGTAACATGTTTCATGGTATCTTGAAAAAAAGATGCCAAGTAGCGAAAAACGCAGCGCCGGGGCCCCGCGCAAGCGCTCCGCGACGGCGCGCCGCTCTCAGCACACGAGCCGGCACAACAGCACCGGCGACTCGCGGCCGAAGGACGGCCGCGCGATCAGCGCCCGCGACCGTGCGCCCGGCGAGCCGGCGTCAGACCCGCGCAGTGAGCTGACGATCGAGCAGCTGGCGGCCGAGGTGGGGATGTCGGTGCGCAACATCCGAAACCACCACACGCGCGGCCTGCTGCCCCCGCCGGACGTGCGCGCGCGTGTGGGCTACTACAACTCCGAGCACGTCGCGAGGCTGCGCCTGATCCAAGACCTGCAGGCCGACGGCTTCAACCTCGCCGCGATCGAGCGGCTGCTGAGCGGCACCGACGTTCTCGCTGAGCGGCTGCTCGGCCTACACCGCGCCGTGACCGCGCCGTTTGAGCCCGAGACGCCCGAGGTGATCACCGCCGAGGAACTGCAACAGCGCTTCGGTGACGTTTCGGGCAAGGACGCGGAGCGGGTGCGGCGGCTCAAGCTGCTCGTTGCGCTCGGAGACGGGCGCTTTGAAGTGCCCAGCCCGGCGTTGCTGGAGGCCGCGGACCAGGTGGTCGAGATGGGGATCCCGCTGCACGCGTCGCTCGTGCTGATCGAGCGCGTGAGCCGCGACTGCGAGTCGATCTCGCGTGCGTTCGCGAAGCTGTTCTTGACCGAGCTCTGGGAGCCCTTTGAGAGCGCTGGTCAGCCGCAGGAGCGCTGGGACAGCCTGATCGACGCGGTCGCCGCGCTGCGGCCGATCGCGTCGGAGACGCTACTGGCGCTGTTCAAGCTCGCGATGACCGCGCAGCTCGAGAGCGCGTTCGGCAAGGTGATCGAGCAGCAGGCCAAGCGCAAGTAGCCGCGCGCGAAACGCACTCGCCGCCGGCAGCGACACGGCGCACTCGGCGCGCGTGTTCACGCGGCGGCGGCGCTGGGAATCTGAAAGCTCACGCCTGTGAGCTGCTCGGCGACCTCCCACAGGCGCGTCGCAGTCTGCTGGTCGCGCGCCCGCGCATTCGGTGAAACCAGGCGCGGGCGGCCGCGAAACTCGCCGATACCGTCAGGCCCCACGTAGGCGCCACCCTCGACGTCAGGGGCGGTGGCCGCGTAGAGGAGCGCCAGCGCGCCCTGCTCGGCGGACTGCGCCACCAGCAGGTTCGTCACCTGCATCGTGAGACGGTCGAGCAGCGGCGGCGCCGCGGTCTGTAGGTTGGTGGCCGCGTAGCCCGGGTGCGCTGCGACGCTCTTGATCGTCGAGCCCGCGGCGCGCAGGCGCCGGTCGAGCTCGAGCGCAAACATCAGATCTGCGAGCTTGGATTGCGCGTAGGCGATCCAGCGACTGTAGCGGCGCTCGGATTGCAGATCATCGAAGTTGATGCGGCCCATCTTGTGGGCGTTGCTGGAGACGGTCACCACGCGTGCGTCGGTACGTGCTTCCATCGCCGCGACAAGCCGCGCGGTGAGCGCGAAGTGCCCCAAGAAGTTCGTCCCGAACTGAAGCTCAAAGCCGTCCGCGGTCACACGTCGCGGCGGCGCCATCACGCCTGCGTTGTTGATCAGCAGGTCAAACCCGCCGTCCTGCTCGCACGCGAGACACCTGTCGGCGAACTCCTGCACCGACTGCAAGCTTGCGAGATCGAGCGCGGCCAGCGTGAGCTCGGCGCGTGGGAACTCGGCGCGTAGCGACTGCATCGCGCGCGCCCCCTTGTCGAGATCGCGACACGCGAGCACCACCCTGGCGCCGTGGCGGGCGAGCTCGCGCGCTGCCGAAAGGCCGAGGCCGCTGTTCGCGCCGGTGACGACCGCTGTGCGCCCGCTCTGGTCGGTGATCTGGTCGACGCCCCAGTCGGTGCTCATGGCATCTGCTCCGCCACGCCGGGAAGCACCACGACCTTGCGGTGCGAGCCGGTCTGCACGCGCGACCACGCCTCGGCCACACGCTCGAGCGGCAGCGGCTCCACCTCGACGCGCAGGTCTCCGTTCGCGGCTGCGCGCAGCATCTCCTCGTACGACGCCCACTTGACCTCGGGCGGCGCGGCGCCGTTCGTGTGCCCCATGATTGTCAACATCTTGCCCCTTATCGGCGCGGAGAGGAGCGTCGCGTCGGGGCTGGCCGCGGTGCCGAGGTGCACCAGGCGCGCGTTGAAGCTCGCCGCCTGCACCGCCGCCGCGAACGGCTCGCCGAAGAGCGGGTCGACCACCACGTCGATGCGTCCCTCCGCCGCCTCTTGCAGCGCGGCGGGCAGCTCATCGGAGATCTCCAGGGGCACGAATGCGTCGGCGCCGAGCGCGCGGGTGCGTTGCGGGCCCTCCCGCGAACGGGCAGCGGCAACGACCCGCCCCGCGCCGAGCAGCCGTGCCGCCTGCACCGCAAGCTGCCCGACGAGACCGCTCGCGCCGAGCACGAGCACGTGCTCGCCCGGTGCGAGCCTCGCGCGCCAGCTGAGCGCAAGCCAGGCCGCGAGCCCCGAGATGCCAAGTGCGATCGCGACCCCGTCGGCGACCGCGTCGGGCAACGCGTGGGTGGCTCGCGGATCGATCAGCGCACGCTCGGCGATCGAGCCAAACGGCGCGAGCGGCGCGTCGAAATACACGCGCGTTCCGTCAAGCAGCCCCACCCCCTCGCGCCCCGCAACGCACGGGAGCGGCGGCTTGCCCGCGTAGAAGCGTCCTGCGCTAATCGAGATGTCGACCGGGTTGACGCCGGCGGCGAGCACGGGGACGACCGCCTGCCCCGCGCCGGCGGCGGGCTCGGCGAACTCGCCGGCGCTCGGCACGCCGTATTCGCGCAGCACCGCTGCTCTCATGACGCGCCACTGTACTGGCGGGCCGCGGCGCGGCGCCGCGGCGCGGGAGGGCGCCGGCGGCGCTTGCCAACAGCTTGCGCACGCTACTCTGGGACGCGTCGGTGAGCACGACAGAGGCGCGAAAAGCAAAGCACGAGATCCGCGTCGAGCACGGCGCCAAGCGAGTGCGCGCGTACCTCGGTGGCGAGCTCGTGGCCGACTCGATCCGCCCGCTGCTCGTGTGGGAGTCTCCCCACTACCCCACGTACTACTTTCCAGCCGAGGACGTGCGCGGCGAGCTTCTGCAAGACGACGGCGAGCGCGCCCACTCACCCAGCCGCGGCGACGGCGAGAGCTTCACGGTCGCGGCCGGCGGCAAGCTGTCGCGAGGCGCGGCCGTGCGCTACCAAGACGATGCGATCGAGCCACTACGCGGCGCGGTGAGGCTGCAGTGGGACGCGATGGACTCGTGGTTTGAGGAGGACGAGGAGGTCTTCACGCACGCGCGCGATCCATATAGGCGCGTGGACATCCTCGCGAGCTCGCGCAACGTGCGCGTCGAGGTCGACGGCTTGGTCCTGGCCGACTCGGGCAGCCCACGGTTGCTGTTCGAGACGGGTGTGATGGTGCGCTACTACCTTCCCAAGCCGCACGTGCGCATGGATCTCCTGGCGCTCGCCGAGAAGGTCACACATTGCCCGTACAAGGGACGCGCCCAGTCGTGGTCGCTGCGGGCCGGCGACGTCGCGCTGGAGAACGTGGCGTGGTCGTACCCCGCGCCGCTTGCCGAGAGCCAGAAGATCGCCGGCCTGATGGCCTTCTACAACGAGAAGGTCGACCTGTTCATCGACGGCGTCCTGCAAGAGCGCCCGTCGCGCAGGCTCGCCTGAGCGACCTCACGCAGTTCGCGTTTGCCCCGTAGCCGCGCTGCGCGCGTGACTGCCCGAGCGCGGCGCGCGTGACCGCGCGAGCCGCTGCGCGACCGCACGAGCCGCTGCGCGCGTGACCAACCCGAGACCGGTGCAGCGACCGCGCGAGCCGGCGCGCGAGCGCGCGAGCCGGTGCGCTATGACTAGGCGATCGCCCGGCTTTCGCGATCACGCCAACCACGTCGGCCCGACCTTCGGCGGTCCGAGATCGTCGCGAGCGCGGGAGTTTTCACCTCGGCGCTGCTGGCCTTTCTCGCGATCGGCGCGGCGCTCCCGGTGCTGCCGGCGTACGTGCGGGGACCGCTGCACTCCGGCGACCTCGCGGTTGGGATCGTGGTGGGCGCGTTCGCGCTCACCGCCGTGGTGTGCAGGCCGCTCGCCGGACGCCAGGCGGACGTGCGTGGCCGGCGGGCGGTGCTCGCGTGCGGGTCGCTCGCGATGGCGGTTGGCGGGGGCCTGTATCTGCTCGCGGACAGCGTGCCCGCGCTGGTGGCAGCGCGGTTGGCGGTGGGCGCCGGCGAGGGCGCCGTTTACACCGCGGGCGCGACCTGGGCGGTGGACCTCGCGCCCGAAGACCGCCGCGGCCTCGCGCTGGGTCTGTTCGGCCTGGCGGTTTGGGGCGGGCTGTCGCTCGGGCCGCTCGCGGGCGAGGTGCTGCGCGGCGCGGCCGGCTATGACGCGGTTTGGGCCGCCACCGCGCTGCTGCCGCTGATCGGCGCTCTGCTGGCCGCGCGTCTGCCCGAGCCCGCGCGGGAGGGATGGCAGACGCCCGCGCCGCTTGCGCTGTTTCCGCGCGCGGCGCGCCGGCCGGGCCTGGCGCTCGCGCTGGCCAACGTCGGCTATGCGGCGCTCGCGGGCTTTGTCGTGCTGCACCTGCACGCGCGCGGGATCGGCGGCGGCGCGAGCGTGTTCACCGCTTTCGCCGTGGCCGTTTTCGCGAGCCGGCTGGTGCTGAGCCGCGTTCCCGACAGCGCCGGCGCGAGACCCACCGCCACCGCGGCGGCACTGCTCGAGGCGCTCGGCCTCGCGGTGATCGCCGTCGCGCACTCGCTCGCGGTCGCGCTGTGCGGCGCGGTCGTGGTAGGCGTGGGCTTCTCGATGCTGTTCCCGTCCCTCGCGCTGACGGTCGTTGGACGCGTCAGCGAGGACCGGCGCGGCTCCGCCCTCGGCGCGTTCACGGCGTTCTTTGACATCGGCGTGGGACTCGGAGCCCCGCTGGCGGGAGCCACGGCTGCGCTCGCGGGCTACCCCGCCGTGTTCGTGCTCGCATCCGTAGCGGCGCTTTGCACAGCTGCCCTGGCGGCGATTCCCCGGCGAGGGCTCGTAGCGCCACAGCCGCTGCCGGAGGTCGCGTGAGACCGCCGGATGCGCTGGTGCTCGGTGGCGGCGGGTTGCTCGGCGAGATATGGATGAACGCGGTGCTGACCGGCATCAACGACGGCGCGGGCATCGACGTGCGCGACAGCCCCGGCTTCGTCGGCACCTCGGCAGGGTCGATCGTCGCCGTTTCGCTCGCGGCGGGCGTGGACCCATACAGCAGGCTCGGCGACGGCGACGCCGACGGCGCCCGGCGCAGGCCAACGGCGCGTGCCGACATCGGGCCTGATCAGGCTGCCTCGTACCGGGCGTTGCGCGGCTTGATCGACCTGGGGGCCTCGGCTGCGGCGCCCCTGGCCGCGATCGCGCTCGGCTGGGGAGCAGCGGCCGCCGCGGGCGCCGTCGCGCGGCGCGCGCTGCTGGCGGGCCTGCCCACCGGGCGCCGCTCCCTGGCCTATCTGGCATCGAGCATCGAGCGCCTGGGCGTGCGCTGGGACGGGCGGCTGCAGATAGCAGCGGTGGACGTGGACAGCGGACGCCGCGTGATGTTCGGGCGGCCCGGCGCGCCAGGGGCGGACGTGTCGCAGGCCGTGCAGGCTTCGTGTGCGATTCCCGGCGTGTTCCGTCCGATTCGCGTCGATGGCCGCAGCTACGTGGATGGTGGCGTTTGGAGCCCGACCAATCTCGACGCGGCGCAAGTGAGCCGCGGCTCGCGCGTGCTGTGCCTGAACCCGACCGGCTCGCTGCGCCCGACGCCGCGTGCCCCTGCCGGCGCACTGGGGACGGTGTCGCGCTCGATCGCCGCGACCGAGAGCCTCGCGCTCAAGCAGCGCGGCGCGGCTGTCACGGTGATCAACCCGGACGACGCAAGCCGTCGCGCAATGGGTCTGAACTTCTTCGACACCAGACGGCGCGCGGCGGTCGTCGAAGCGGGCGTTGCGCAGGGCAAGCACGCCGCGGCGCAGCTCGCCAGAGCCGCGTAGGCGATCTCGGCTCGGTCATCTCGAACTCGGCGGGTACGCGCCACGGCTCCTCGAGGCGAGCCGGCGAAGGCCTACGACACGGCGCCCCATGTGAATCCGTGATCGCGCCCCGCCCGAACGATCCGGCCTCTGGCAGGATCGCTCGCGGCGTCGTCGAACGTTGGCGAGGCACTTCCAGAAAGGAGCCTCACATGAGCGCGGGTCGGCAACGCGGAGCGATGTACGCGGGAATCGGGTTTGTGGTGCTGTTCGTGGCGGGAGTCATTCTCACCTTCAGCAACACGCCCGAAATCAAGAAATCCGACACCGCCGCGACGGCGGCTCAGAAGTGGCTGGCAGAACTCTCGACCAGCGGCCACCGCGCGGGGATCATTGTGGGCGCATACGCGCTCATACTGTCCGCGATCGCGTTCGTGTGGTTCTGTAACGGGCTACGCGCGTCGCTTGGGCTGAACCCCGGCACCGGCCGGGCGCTGTCCGGCCTGAGCGTGCTTGGCGCGGGAGCGATCGGGGTCGCCGCGCTGTTCGGCGGTGCAGCTGTAGCCGGCGCTG
>DASZFR010000227.1:0-15680 GCA_035939635.1 Solirubrobacteraceae bacterium | reverse complement strand
CTCGCGCAGACGCTCGCACGCGCCGAACAGCTCGCCTTCGCTCATGCGCTCCACGTGCGCGGCCAGCTGTAGCACCGAGTCCTGCGAGGTGTAGAGAATCGGCGCGCCCGTGCGCAGGTGCTCGACACCGAAGTCCTCGATCGCCGCGATGCCGTTGTACGGTCGGTTGCAGATCACGTCGCGCCCGATCGCCGCAACCAGCCGCTCCAGCAGCGCCGGCGGGACCCCGTGGGGATACGTCGGTAGCGGGCGCGGCACGACCACTCCCATCAGCTCCCAGTGGCCGGTGATGGAGTCCTTGCCCGGCCCCAGCGGGTGTAGGCGGCCGTGGATCACGGGACGGTCGGCGGGCGCGACGCCGCGCACCGCAACGATCGATCCGAGCCCGAGTCGAGCCAGCGTGGGCAGCTCCAATCCCCCCACGGCGTCGGCCAGATGCGCGAGCGTGTTTGTCCCCTCGTCGCCGTATGAATGCGCGTCCGGCAGTGCCCCCACGCCGCAGGCGTCGATCACCAACACGAACGCCCTCCTCTCGCCCGTCTCCCCCACGCCCCGATGTCTAGCGCATGCCGCGGCGCGTCCGCGGCCGGCATCGCAGGATCACGAAGTCGCCCGGGGGTGCGCGCTGAAATAGGCCTCTTTCAGGCGCTGCGAGGAAAGCTGCGTGTAGAGCTGAGTGGTCGCAAGGTCGGCGTGGCCGAGCATCTCCTGCAGCGAGCGCAGGTCGCAACCGCCGGCGAGCAGGTGCGTCGCAAATGAATGGCGCAGCGTGTGTGGGCTCATGCGCTGATCGAGGCCCGCACCGCGCGCGTGGCGCTGCACGATCTTGTACAGCCCCTGGCGCGTGAGCGCCTTGCCGCGGTGGTTCACGAACAGGCTTGTCTCCGCGCGCACGCCCACCAGCGCCGGGCGTCCGCGCGCGCAGTAGGCGCGTAGCGCCGTGACCGCGCGGCTGCCCACGGGCACGAGGCGCTCCTTGGAGCCCTTGCCCCTCGCGCGCAACATCGCGTCCTCGAGGTCCACGTCGGCCAGCTGCAGGCCGATCGCCTCCGACACGCGCAGTCCGCACGCGTACAGCAGCTCTAGAGCCGCCCGGTCACGCAGCGCGCGCGGGTCTGTGCCGCGCGGCTCGCTCAGCAGCCGCGCCACCTCGTCGCGCGAGAGCACCTGTGGCAGGCGCTGCGTCTTGCGTGGCCCGCGAAGCTCGGCGGTGGGATCGTGCTCGATGATCTCTTCGCGGCGCAGGTGTCGGTAGAAAGAGCGCAGGCACGCCACCTTGCGCCCGAGTGTTGCTGCCGACGCGGGCACCCGCTCCTGCGCGCCTGGCGCAGCACCGCGCCCCGCGCCCCGCGCCGGGCGCACGCCGCAGTCGGGGGTGGCGAGCTCGGCCACGAACGCCGCCAGGTCGCCGTGCTGCGCATGCTCGGGAGCAACGTCGCGCCGCGCCAGAAACGCGCCGAACTGCAGCAGGTCGCTGCGGTAGGCCTCGAGCGTGTTGCGCGACAGGCCTCGCTCGAGCTCGAGGTATGCGAGGAAGTCGAGCAGCAGACGCTGCATCGAATCCGCCGCTTTTCCTCGCGCGAGCTGCTCGGGCGAGGCGACCGGTGCGGCAGCGGACGGCGAGCTCACCGCTGCAGCTTCGCG
This sequence comes from Solirubrobacteraceae bacterium, assembly GCA_035939635.1. Lineage (GTDB taxonomy): Bacteria > Actinomycetota > Thermoleophilia > Solirubrobacterales > Solirubrobacteraceae > Palsa-744. The sequence continues at coordinate 14,036 of DASZFR010000227.1, read as the reverse complement.
CTCTCAGCGACGGCTCCTTGACGGTGCAACCGCGCGTTCACGCCCACCGGAGCGCGACCGCTCAGGCGCCCCGCTGCGTCTCAGCCGCCAGGCGTAGTGCCACGATCGACACGCCGCGCGAGCCACATCAGCCCGATCAGCGTCTTTGCGTCGCGCGTGTGCGAGATCGCCCCGTCGAGGTCGTCCAGCGGCCAGCGCACCACCTCGATGCGCTCGCCCTCGTCCGGGCTCGCCTCCCGCGGGTGCAGCTCGGTGGCGCAAAACAGGTGCACGCACTCGTCGCTGAAACCAGCGCTCGAGTAGTAGCTGAGAATCGCGCCCCAATTGCGCGCGCCGCACCCGATCTCCTCGGCGAGCTCCCGGCGCGCTGCCTGCTCGGGAGACTCTCCCTCGACGTCGAGCAGGCCGGCCGGAATCTCAAGCAAGGCTTCCTCGGCCACGGCCTCGCGCGGCTGGCGCACGAGCCAGAGCGTCTCCTCGTCGTAAGCCACGATGCCCACCGCGCCGGGATGGCGCACGATCTCCCGCGTCACCACCTCGCCGTCGTTGTGGCGAAAGCGTTCTCGGCGCACGTCGATGAAACGCCCGCGAAACATGCTCTCACCGTCGACTGGTCGCACCGTCCCCCCCGAGCAGCGCATCGCCCTCCTCCGCGCCGGCTGACACCAGCGACGCCAGCGCTGCGCCGCCGGCGAGCGCCGCCGCGAAGAACAGCGGATCCTCGGTGAGGCTGCGCCCCATCGTCTCGGCCGCAAGTCCCGAGCCGGCGAAGCCCTCGAGATCGGTCTGCAAGGGCCGCCAATCGTGGCGAGCCAGACGCGGTCGGTCGTCCAGGCTGGCGAGCTCTGCCTCCTCGCGCTCTGGCAAGCCGACGATCGCCGGCGCCAGCAGCAGCTCCAACACCGAGCGCGTGTGGTGCGAAAGCCCGCGGTGGCGCTCGCGCGGATCCGCGCTTGACATGCGCGCCACGACCACCGTGGGACAACCCAGGGCGAGTGCCGCATGCGCGGAGTCCAGCGCGAACATGCCGCCGTGGCCGAGCGCCGAGGCCGAGCCCACGATCCCTGGGCCAGGACCGCACACGGCCGCGTCCCAGCCGAGCTCGTCGAATCCGGCGTACAGGGCTCCGGCGGTCGTGATCGCCTCGCCCTCGCCGCCAAACGCGGCGCCGGCGCTGAGGTGTCGGTCGAGCAGACCGCGCCGGCGAAGCTCGGCCGCGGCACGCGATCGCGCCGCGGGCAGCGCGCCGCCCTGTGTCTGCACGTAGCCGAGCGAGCGGCCAGGCGCAGACTGCACGAAGGCCCACGCGACCGGGGCGAGCTGGCCGTGCAGCGCGAGCACGGCCACGGGCCTGTTCAAGGGCGTGCCCAGCTTTTGGCCCCGCTCGACCGGGTCCACCGCGTGCTGCAGGCTTGTGTAGTTGAGCTTCATCACGTGCGCGCCCTCGGCGCCCTCGCCTCGCAGGCCGCGCGTGAGGTTCGCATGCACTACGTCAAAGCCGCCCGATCCGAGGCCGAGGTCCAGCGCCTGCACGTTGACGATCACCTCATCGCCCACCTCGGCGCGGCCCACAAGGGCCGTGTCGGCAATCGCGGCTCGCCGCTGCACCGGCTCGCCTGCGAGCGCGACCACAAGAGACTGCTCTGCGGGCTCGGCGTCGGCGACGAGCTCGAGCACGACCCCGCGGCGTAGCTTCAGCATTGCTCGCGCAAGCTACCGCGCGAGCGCGCCGCCGTCGGCGGCGAGCTCATCGAGCAGCGCGAGCGCCACCTCGAGCATGTCCTGAAGCGCCCGCTCGCTGACACGCTCGCCGGGCTCGTGATTTGCCTCGGTGCCATTCGCGAGGTTCACCACCTCCAGGCCGCGTGTGTTGAAAACGTTGGCGTCCGACGCGCCGCCGCTCGTTACGTGCAACGGCTCATGCCCGCACGCGCGCAGCGCCGCCTCCGCCGCGCGCACCACCGGCCGCGACGCGGCCAGACGGTAGCCGGCGAAGGTCCGTTGCACGCTGACGTCGACGTCGCACTCGCACGCGCGCTCGTTCGCCGCCTCGTGCAGGCGCGCCACCATTTCGCCTGCGAGTTGCTCCGCACGCTCGTCGCGCAGCGATCGGGCCTCGGCCACCAGCGAGCACTCCTCGGCCACGACGTTCATCGCGCTGCCGCCCGATATGCATCCCACGTTGGCGGTGCTCTCATCGTCGACGCGGCCGAGGCTCATCGCGGCGATCGCGCGCGCGGCCGCCACGATCGCGCTGCGGCCGCGCTCCGGGCGGATTCCCGCGTGCGCGGAGCGGCCGCGAAAAGTCGCGTCGATGCGAAAGTGCGTCGGCGAGGCCACGATCACCTCGCCGATCGGCGACGCGTGGTCGAACACGTAGCCCACCTCGCTGCGCAGACGCGCAATGTCGAACGCCCGTGCGCCCGCGAGCGCCACCTCCTCGCCGACGGTGAACAGCATCTCCACCTCGAGCGGGCAGCTCGCGCCGCGGATGTGGCGAGCGAGCGCAAGCAACACCGCCACCGCGGCCTTGTTGTCGGCGCCGAGGATGGCGTGGTTTGCGTTCTGCCAGACCCCTTCCGCAAGCTCGGGCTCCACCGGCGCCTGTAGCGGGACGGTGTCCAGGTGGGCGCAGAGCAGCACCGAGCGGGGCGGCGTCTCGTCATCGTCCGCGCGCGCTCCGGCGGCCGGGATACGCGTCAGCAGGTTGCCGCTGTCATAGCCGAGCAGCGCGGCCGCGTCGTCTTCTTCGACGTCGAGGCCGAGCGCGCGCAGCTCCTCGGCGACTCGCTCCCCGCAACGGCGCTCACTCCCGGATGGGCTCTCGATGCGGCACAACTCGGCGAAGATGCCATTGAGGTAGCGGTGCTCTAGCTCGCCCGCGGCGCGCAGGGAATGCGCGGTCACGACCGCGGCGGCGTGCCGGCGGTCGCCACCGCCTGATCCGACTGCGACCGCGACGCGCGACGCAGCGCCGCGGCGATGAATCCGTCGAACAACGGCGCCGGGCGCTCGGGGCGCGACTTGAACTCGGGGTGGAACTGCGACGCCACGAAGAAGGGATGCCCCTCTAGCTCGATCACCTCAACGAGCCGTTCGTCCGGCGAGGTACCCGACATGCGCAGCCCCGCCGCCTCCAGGCGCTTGCGCAGGAGGTTGTTGACCTCGTAGCGATGACGATGGCGCTCGTAGACCACCGCTTCGCCGTAGATCTCGCGCGCCAGCGTGCAGTCGTGCAGCTTGATCGGGTCCGCGCCCAGGCGCATAGTGCCGCCCAGGTTTGCGACCTCCTTCTGCTCGGGCAGCAGGTCGATCACCGGGTACGGAGTCTCCACGTCCATCTCGGTCGAATTGGCGCCTTCCATGCCGGCCACGTTGCGCGCAAACTCCGCCACTGCCACGTGCATCCCCAGGCAGATGCCAAGGAACGGGACCTGACCCTCGCGCGCGAACCGGGCCGCATCGATCTTGCCCTCGATGCCCCTCCCGCCGAAGCCACCCGGGATCAACACGCCGTCCGCGTCTGCCAGACGCGCCGCCGTATCCTCGCCGCCACCAAGCGACTCGGAGTCGATCCATTCGATGCGAAGCCGCGCATCGCGCTGCGCGGCCGCGTGCCGGAGCGCCTCGCACACGGACAGGTAGGCGTCCTCGAGCTGGACGTACTTGCCCACCAGCGCGATGCGCACCTCGTCGGTGGCGCGCTCTGCGCGCGCGATCGGCTCCTGCCAGTTCTCCAGCTGCGCGGGCGCAGCAGTCAGCCCGAAGTGCTCGAGCACGAAGTCATCGACGCCCTGTTCGCGAAAGACAAGCGGCACGCGGTAGATGTTCGGCACGTCGCGCGCGGAGACGATCGCCTCAATGGGCAGGCTTGCAAACAGAGCGATCTTCTTGCGGATCTCGGTCGAGAGTGCGCCCTCGGAGCGGCACAGCAGCATGTCGGGCGCGATGCCGATGCGGCGCAGCTCGTTGACCGAGTGCTGCGTCGGCTTGGTCTTCAGCTCGCCCGCGTGGCCGATGTAGGGCACAAGCGTGAGGTGGATGAACATGCAGCGTCGGCGCCCGACGTCCACGGGAAACTGGCGAATCGCCTCCAGGAAGGGCAGTGACTCGATGTCGCCGACCGTGCCACCGATCTCGGTGATCACGAAGTCCACATCGCTGGACGCGGCGATCAGCGCAATCCGCTGCTTGATCTCGTCGGTGATGTGCGGGACCACCTGCACCGTTGCGCCGAGATAGTCGCCGCGGCGCTCACGCCTGATCACCGTGTCATAGACGCCGCCCGCGGTGACGTTGGACGCGCGGCTCGTGTTCGCGTCGGTGAAGCGCTCGTAGTGACCGAGGTCGAGGTCGGTCTCGGCGCCGTCCTCGGTGACAAACACCTCGCCGTGCTGGTAAGGCGACATCGTGCCCGGGTCGACGTTTATGTAGGGGTCGAACTTCTGCAGCCCCACGGTCAGGCCGCGCGAGACCAGCAGCCGCCCGATCGACGCCGCGGCGATGCCCTTGCCGAGTGAGGAGACGACGCCGCCGGTGACGAAGATGAAGCGCGTGTCGCTCGGAACCTGCGCCGGTCGCTCGGAGTAGTTCGCGCTCATGAAGGCCTGCCCCAGGAGTCTAGTTCGCGCAGCCCCGGAGTTCGCTCGATGAGCTCAGAGATCGAGCGCAGCTCGCCGTACACGGTCAGAACGACCAGCAGCACGAGTGCCACCAGCTGCCCGGTGCCCGACAGCGTGAGCACTAGCCAGAGCCCCGCGAGCGCACCCAGCAGGCTCGCGCCGCTGTCGCCAAGCATCGCTCGCTCGCGCAGGTCGAAAAGTCCGGCGACGAGCGCCGGCCCGGCGAAGAGTCCCAGCGTCCACAGGACGCGCGTGTCGCCCGAGCCCACGACGAGGCCCGCCCCGAGCAGAATGAACGCCTTGATCGTGCGCCCCGGGCGCAGATCGAGCAGGTTGAACAGGTGCGTCGCCAGCACCAGCACCGCCGCCGCCTCAAACCAGCGCGCCTCGGATAACCGCAGGTAACTCATCGCAAACAGCGCGAGTCCGAGCGACCCCGCCGCCTTGAGCGCGCCGGTTGACAGCTCACCGCGTAGAGCGGCAGCAGCGTGGCCGCGCAGGCCGCGCGGCTGCGGCTCGCTGGGCCGCTTGCCCGCCATGTCGTCGACCAGCCCGAGCGCGATCACCCCCAGCGCGTAGGCCGCCACAGGCAGCGACTCGGGGTAAAACACGCCGCTCGAGCCCAGCCGCTGCACGAGCTCGAGTGGCACGAGCGCGATAGCTGCGGCGCCGAGCGCGAGCACGCCGAGCGGAAAAGGCAGCGACCGGCCGCGGTAGTTGGGCTTGGTTTGCGACGCGCCGCTCAGCGTGCGCATCACCGGCGTCGCGATCGCCGCCGCGCACGCCAGAGCCAAGATGAGGGGCAGAGCGTGCATGGCCGCAAGCTAGCGCCGCAAGCGGATGGGCTCAAAGGTGTTCGCCGAGGGTCGTCACGGCCGGCAGCAGGGAGTTGGCCGTGCCCTTCACGCCGTATGAGCCGCGCGCGCCGCCCAGCGCGTACGCCAGCGCTGCGCGGCCGGCGGTGGCGTCGAGGTCGTCCACACTGGAGATGCCGCGGCCCTGATACCAGGGCACCTGCGACGGTTCGGTGCCGCTCAGCTCGACGCCCACGGTGGCCACGCCAGCCGCGGCTGCGCCGCGCACGAGGCCGGCCTCGAGCGCATTCGCAGCGCGCGCCGCTTCGGGGGTCATCCTTGCCGGCTCGGTGCGCGCGACGACCAGCCCTTCCAGCTTGCCAAGCTGACCATCGAACGCGCTGAGCAACTGGCTGCGGGCCCGGCTCAGCAGCTCATGGCCGACAGCCTGGCCACCGCTGACCAGCTGGGTGCCGGCGAGCGCACCGAAGCGTTCGAGCAGCTGCAGCTGCGCCGTGCCCGACGCGGGAATTTCCTGCAATGCCGCGAAGCGGGTGCCGGCGGCATCGCGAGCCAGGCCCGCGAGATCCACCGGCTCGCGCAGGGCGGTCACCGTGACCACGTCGCCGCCCGCCTGCGAGACGGCTTCCCGCACGAGTCCGTCGATCTGGTCGGAGCCGTTGCCGAGGAACACCAGCCCGACCGGCCGCCCCGCCAGCAGGCCGTGGACGGCGATCGGGTAGAGGGCGTTGGTGAACGCTTCCTCGTTTGCCAGCTGTGCGCGCACCTGGTTGTTCTGATGGGCCGCCGCGCTCACTTCCGATTCGAGGTCGTGCACGATCCCGCTCTTTGCCGAGGAGACCAGGTTGGAGTCGCCGATCGCCACGCCGATCACGATCCCGACCGCGAGCGCCAGCAGCACGGCCGCCAGCGAGAGCGCGTGGTAGCGAAAGTCGAACAACCCGACGGCCCTGCGGCTAGCCGCTGGCGCCCAGCAGGAGCTGCAACTTCAGCCACAGAAGGCTGACGACGTCGCGCAGCGCGGGGGTAAGCCACACCACGGCAACGAGCGCCAGCAGGCCGGCCGCGATCACCGCCAGCAGCGGCGTCAGGCCAGGACGGGGGTGGTACAGGCGGCTCACACCCTTGGCGTCCACCAGGATCTCGCCTACGCGCAGGCGTGTGAGGAACGTCGAGGACATTCCTTTGCGGTTGCGGTCCAGGAACTCGACGAGGTTGAACTGCGACCCGACCGAGACGATCAGGCGCGCGCCCTTCTCGGCGGCCATCAGCATCGCGAGGTCCTGGCTCGTACCCGGCGCCGGCACGAGCTTGAACGGAAGGCCCACAGATTCCAGGCGCTCGCGCCCCGGTGCCTGGCCGTCGGCGTAGGAATGAACTACCAGCTCGGCGCCGCAGGCCAGCGCCGCCTCCCCGGCGGAGTCCATGTCCCCGACGATCACGTCCGGACGCAACCCCGCTTCAAGCAGCGCCTCGGCCCCACCGTCCACCGCGATGATCACCGGGCGCCGATCGCGGATGAAGGGACGCAGCGCGCGCAGGTCGCGTTGGTGGCCCACGCCGCGCGCGACCACGAGCGTGGAGCGGTCGCGGAAGTCTGTGTCAAAGCGCGGCAGGTCGATGCGCCCCGCGAGCAGCTCGCGCTCCTCGCGCATGTGCTCGATGGTGTTGTGCGCGAACCGCTCCAGCGCCTCGCCAACTTCCTGGCGGCGTGCCTCCGTTTCGCTGCGCACGCGCTCCAGGTCGAGTACTTCCCCGCGCGCCACCGTCTGCCCGTCGCGCAACACCTCGGCGCCGAAGGCGTGCGGTGCGCCGAACAGGGACGCCACGGTCAGTGCCGCCGGCTGCAGCTGCGCGGCCGCAGGCACCGGCGACGACACCACGACTAGCGCATCGCGGTCGGATATCTCGCCAAACAGCGAGTCGTCTGGGAGGTCGACGAGCAGGATTCCCGCTTCGACGAGCAGCTGCGGGCCGAGGTTCGGGTAGGACCCCGACGAGGACGCGCTGCAGTTGAGCACGGCAGCGACGCCGGCCGCGATCAGCTCCTCGGCGGAGACCCTGTCGATGTCGCGATGGTCGATGAGCGCGATCTCACCGCGCGCGATGTGTTTGACGAGCAGCTTCGTGCGGCGGCCCGCGCGCACGACGCCGTGCACGACGCGTTGGGAGCCGTCCGGGGCCTGCGGGCGCGCGACGCCCGCCGGGCTAGGGCTCCGGCCCCTCGGGAGAGCCTGTCCACGGGCAGCAGGCAAGCCCGGCGCGCTGCGGGCCGGCGGCCCGCTGGATCGCGTCGCAGCCATTGCTCCTGCGAGGGTAACGCGCACGCGCGCGGAGCGCCATCGCAAAGCGCTCCGGAACGCCTTGGCTCAAGCCGCCCTGCGCAGGTCGCGCGCGTGTCGCAGCGCCGCGCTGTCGCTGCTGTCGGCGCCGAGCATGCGCACGAGCTCGGCGACAACCTGCGGCTCGTCGAGCTGCACGACGTGCGCCACGGTCGGGCTGGCAGACGTGTCCTTGACGATCGAGAAATGGCGCTCGCCCAAGGCCGCGATTTGCGGCAAGTGCGTGATGCACAAGAGCTGGCGCGCTCGTGCAAGCTCCCTGAGCCTCTCGCCTACCGCGCGGGCCGTGCGCCCCCCGATGCCTGCGTCGAGCTCGTCGAAGGCAACCGCGGCGGTGGCGCCCGCCGCAGCCTTCGCGCCCGCGGACCGTCTGCCCGCGGCGCGCCGTCCGGTGTGCGCAGATCCCTGCAGACCTGTCGCGGTGAGCGCGAGCATTATCCGCGACAGCTCGCCCCCCGAGGCGATCTCGCGTACGGGGCCGGAGGGCACGCCGGGGTTGGGGGCGATGACGAACTCGACCGCGTCGCTTCCCGCAGGGCCGGCGTCGCGCTCTGAGAGCCGTACTTCGAACTCCGCGTCGGACATGCCCAGCGCCGCGAGCTGCTCGCGCACGCCGCGCTCGAGGCGCGGCGCCGCCGCCTGCCGCGCGGCACGCAGCGCGTCGGCGTGCTCGGTCAGCTCCGCAAGCGCAAGCGCGAGCTGCTCGCTGGTCTCGTCCAGATCCAGGCTCGCGCGCCTCAGCTCGTCGACACGCGCAGCGCCTCGCTCGGCGTACTGCGCGACCGCGTGCAAACTGCCGCCGTACTTGCGCATCAAGCGCTCCGCCGCGTCGAGCCGCTCCTCCAATGCCTCCAGCGTGAGACCCTGCGCCGCATCGCCACCGTCGCCGAGCAGACCGTCGCCGTAGGCGCGCAGCTCGCCGGCCAGCTCCTGGGCCTCGATCGCCAGCGAGCGCGCTCGCTCGCCAAGTGCGTCCAAGCTCGGATCCACGCCCGCGACGCCCTGCAGGCGTGCGGCGGCAGTCGACAGCAACGCCGCGGCGCCGGGGCTCTCGAGCAACTCGGGGCCGAGGTCCTCGGCCGCCCCGCCGCTGGCCGCGCTCAGCGCGTCGAGTCGTCGCATACGCTCGCGGGCGACCACAAGATGCGCGTGCTCGTGCTCGTCAAGCGCGGCGTGCTCGATCTCCGCGAGCTCGTGCTCGAGCAAGTCGAGCTCGCGCTCTCGGTCGCGGCAGCGCTCGTGCAGCTCCTCCAGTGTTGCCCGCAGCTGCACGCAGCGCGCGTGCGCCTGCGCGCAAGAGCGCAGCCGTAGCGCATGCTGCGCCCCGCAGCTGGCGTCGAGCAATTCGAGCTGCGCAGCGGCGATTGTCAGGCGCCGGTGCTCATGCTGGCCAAAGAAGCGGATCATCGTGGCGGCCACCTCGCCGAGCTCGCCGATCGTCGCAGTGCGCCCGTTGATGTAGGCGCGCGTACGGCCGTCCGCGCCAACCCGCCGCGCCAGCACGAGCTCGCCGTCGGCGGCGTCCAGGCGCTCGCCGAGACCCTCCGGTAGGGCGGCCGGAGCCTCGAACACCGCCTCGACGAATGCCTCCTGCGCCCCGGGCCGGACGATGCCGGCGCGCGGGCGTCCGGCGAGGAGCAGGTCAAGCGCGTGTGCGAGCACGCTCTTGCCCGCGCCGGTCTCGCCGGTGATCACGTTGAGGCCAGGTCCCGGCCGCAGGCGCGCGCGCTCGATCAGCAGCAGGTTCTCAACGGACAACTCGAGCAGCATGCAGCGATCTGTAGCAGCGCCCGCCGACGGATCGCGCGCGCACCGGACGGCACTCCAGCCGCCGCGCCGATATGACGATAACGAGCGTAGGCTGTGGATCCCGGCGGGATGGATCCCACGCAACCGAGCGTTCTGCATACACTCGTTCGCCCACACGACAGGCATGGCTGCCAGCGACACCACCGACCCGGATCCGCAGCTGCAGGGAGCAGAGCAGATCGACAGCATCTCGGCCTTCGAGCTGCAGGAGCGGCTGCGCGAGGAGATCAGCCGCGCGGCGCGCCAGGGCACGCCGCTGGCGTGCCTGTTGATCACGATCGGCAACTTGGAGGAGCTGTCGCGGGTGCACGGCAGCGATCTGGCCGAGCGCACGCTCGCGTACGTCGGCAGCGCGCTGCGCAGCCAGCTGCGCGACTTCGACCGCATCGGGCGCCCGTCCGAGCGCGAGCTGTTCGTCGTACTGCCCGGCGCCGACGGCCCGCGCGCCGAGGCGGTGGCCCGCCGCGTGCTCGTGCGGCTTCGCACGATCAAGATCGAAGCCGACGGCAAACGCCGGCCGCTGCGCGTGTCGGTCGGACTCGCGGCGTGGCGAGAAGGCGTGGGCGCAGACGACCTGCTCTCGCAGACGCGAGCCGCCGCCGCGCGCGCCTCGGGAGCCGAGGCTTCTTCGGGCGCCGCGAGCACCTCGCCGCCCGCGTTGGGGCGTCCATAGCCGAAGGCATACTTAGCGACAGTGCTCGCCGGATCAGAGTTGTGGCTTCTGCGCCTGATGGCCGACCGCGGGCTGGCGCTGCTCGACGGCGGCACCGTGGTGATCCTGATCGAGGAGCGAGGCGAGCTGCGCGTGGGCGCGTCGCGCGGCGACCAGGCCGCCAGCCTGCGCATCGCACCGGTGGAGGGAAGCGCGCTCGGGGAGATGTATCGCGCCGGCAACCCGGTGGCGCTGGACCGGCCGCGCGGCAAAGAAGCGGCGTGGCTGCACGAAATGGGGCTCGAGGCGCGCGCCGCGCTGGCGGAGCCCTTCACGATGGAGAGCTACGGCGGCGGGCTCGTGATCGCGGTTCGCCGCGACGGCGGCTACCGCGGCCACGACCGTGAGGCCCTGCACGCGTTCGCGGCGAGCGTGGCCCAACGGCTGGCCGCGGAGCGCTCGGTGGAGATTGAACGCCTGCGACACGGGATCCAAGCGCGCGAGCGCGAGCGCACGCGCTGGGCGCGCGAGATTCATGACGAGAGCATCCAGGGCATGGGCGCGCTGCGCTTGAAGCTCGCCAACGCGCGCGACCTCGACGACCAAGCGGCGCTGAAAGAGACCGTCGATGCGGTGCTTGAGGGGCTCGGGCACGAGATCGACGGGCTGCGCCATCTGATCACCGAGCTTCGCCCAGCAGCGCTCGACGACCTAGGGCTGGAGGCCGCCCTGCAGGCGCTCGCGAGACGCGCCCAGGCAATCGACGGCCTCGACGTGAGCATCGAGATGGACATCGCAGGCGATGCGGATGCGCACAACGGCGATGGCCACGCGTCGCGACTGGACGCGGAGCTCGAGAGCACGATCTACCGCATTGTGCAGGAGGCATTGACCAACGTCAGCCGCCACGCCCACGCCGAAAAGGCCGTCGTCGCCATCACCGAGCGCGACGGCGCGGTGCTGGCTTCGGTCACCGACGACGGGTGCGGCCTGCCCGGGGTCGAGAAGCTGGGACCGCGGGGCGACGGGCTTGAGGGCGGCTTCGGCATGGGCGGCATGCGCGAGCGGGCCGAGCTGGTCGGCGGAGAGCTCGAATTCGGTCCCGCGCCGGGCGGCGGAACGACGGTCCGCCTGGCCGTGCCGCTGGCCGGCCGCAAATCGGCGCCGGCGGAACCGGCGGCGGCCGCTAGCCAGCTCTAGTCGCCGGGCCCGGCGCGACGGTCAACAGCCTCGTCGGCGGGCCGGTCTAGTCGGCGAGTCCCGCGCGCCGCACGTACGCGGTGATCTCAGCACGCGAGGAGAAGCCGAGCTTCTCGGTTGCGCGAGCGCGGTAGGTCTTAACGGTGCGCTCGGCAACGTGCAGCTGCTCGGCGATCTGCGGGTTGGTGTAGCCGTTGGCGATCAGCCGCACCACCTCGAGCTCGCGCTCGCTGAGCGCGACGCCGTCGCTTTGCGCGTCCTGGCCCGCTGCCATCTGCGCTCCGAGCCGCGGGTGCAAGTAACTCTGTCCGGCGACCGCGAGGCGAAACGCCTGCAGCAGCTCCGCTGGATCTGCCTCCTTGAGCACGTAGCTGCGTGCGCCGGCGCGCAGCGCCTGACGTGCGTACTCGGGGTCCTCGCGCATCGTCAGGATCGCCACCGCAAGCGACGGGTGGGCGATGAAGCACGACGGCAGGGCGCCGAGGCTCGAGCCGCCCGGCATCGTTAGATCCAGCGTGAGCAGGTCCGGCTTGTGCTCCTGCACGGCGCGAACGGTCGACGGAACATCGGAGGCTTCCGCGACGACTCGGAACTCGTCGGGGTAGCGCTCGAGCAGCGTGCGAATCCCGTCGCGAACAACCCCGTGGTCGTCGGCGATGATCACCTCGATCGGGCGATCGACGCCAGGCGTGCCCTCGGCCATGGCGACAACGTACCGTTCGCAGAGGATCGATCGTGTCGTCCGTTTGGCACGACACGAGCCTGCCCGTTTGGGACGACAAAGATCGGCACCATCGGCCCGACAGGGACATCGGCCTTGCCGGCCGATGATGTAGCCATGACGACCGCCGCGCTCGGATCGAGCGCTCGCCGCGCCGCACAAGGATCGCCGGCCGCTCGCAGGCTGCGCCTGCTGCCACGCGAGCACGACCTCGCAGCGCACGCCGCTGACGCCTGGGCGCCCGGCGAGGCGGCTCGGATGCAAGCGCCCGCCGCCGTCGAGGCTCCCGTGCTGATCCTTGGCGAGGATCCGCTCGTGCGCGCCCACGTCCGCCACGAATTGACCGAGCTCATGCCCGCCACCTGGTTTGAGGAGTCGGGCACGTTCTGGGAGGCACTCGTGCTGGCGCCGTCAAGTCGCCTGGTGATCCTGAGCGGCGAGGTTGGCCAATTCTCGGCGGAGGAGCTGATGCACGCTTTGGCGCACCGGCACCCGGATCTGCCGGTCGTGAGCCTCGAGCCGCCGGGCTCACCCTCCGCCTGAGCGCCCACGGTTGCAGAACTCGACCCCGCCGGGGCGAGCCGCTAGCTTGACGGAGTGACGTCGCCGCTGCGCTCAGCGCAACTGCGCAGAATCCTGATCGCCTACACCGTCAACCGGCTGGGCACGTGGATTGGCCTGCTCGCGTTGCTCGTGGCGGTGTTCGACCACACCCACAACGCGCTGGCAGTGTCGGCGCTGCTGCTGGCCGGACAGGCGCTGCCCGTGTTCCTCGTGGCCGCCGTCGTAGCGCGCGTCGAGGCGTCCGAACGTCGCCACGAGCTCACCGGGCTTTACTGCTTCGAGGCGCTGGTCACCGCCCTGCTCGCGGTGCTGATGTCGCACTTCTCGCTGCCCGTGGTGCTGTTCTTGGCGGCGCTCGACGGAGTGGCTGCGCTCGCGGCCAGCTCGCTGCTGCGAGCGGAGGTCGCGCGCGTCGCGCGCGAGCAAGCCGAGCGCGAGCGGACAGCCATGCGCTTTACCCCGGCACAGATCCTCGACCACTCCGGGCCACAAGTCGCGGACAGCACCGAGGAGGCCGAGCGCAAGGCCAACGCGGCGCTAAACGTCTGCTCCTCGACCTCGTTCGTGCTCGGTCCGGTGATCGGGGGCGCGATCGTGGCGGCGGCCGGGGCGTCCACGGCTCTGTTCATCGACGCGGGCTCGTTTCTGATCTGCGGCGCTTTGCTGCTCGACCTGCACCCCCACGTCGATGAGGCCGAAGGCGGTTCGGTGCGCGCCCGCCTGCGCGCCGCGTGGCGCTTCATCTCTGAGGCGCCCTCGCTGCGCGGCCTGCTGCTGGCCGAGGCGGTAGCGCTCGTGTTCTTCGAGGCCGGCGCGCCGATCGAGGTGACCTACGCCAAGACCACCCTGCACGCCGGCGACCGCGGTCTGGGCCTGCTGTTGACGACGTGGGGCGCCGGCGGCATCTTGGGCAGCGTCGCGTTCGCCCGCCTCGTGCGGCGCCCGCTGGGCGTGATGCTGAGCGTCGGCACGGTCGTGATAGCGATCGGATATCTCGGCCTCGCAGTGGCGCCATCGCTGGCGCTGGCGTGCATCGCCGGGTTCGCGGGCGGGGTGGGAAACGGGATGCAGTGGCCTTCGCTGATCAGCATCGTGCAGCGACTGTCCCCCGCGCGTCTGCACGGCCGCCTGATGGGCGCGGTCGAATCCCTTGGCGCTCTGGCGGTCGCGATCGGGCTACCGCTTGGTGGCGTCCTGGTTGCGCTGAGCTCGCCGCGGGTGGCGTTCGTGGTAATCGGGCTCGGTGCTCTGGCGGTCACCGTCGCGCTCGCGAAGCTCTCGCTGGACCGCCGCGCCGCCCCCGAGCTCGCG
>DASZFR010000226.1:0-20915 GCA_035939635.1 Solirubrobacteraceae bacterium | reverse complement strand
CCCGGGGTTGGCGGCGGACTTCGACACGTACGCGGCCACGTCGCTGCGCACCGACCCCTTGACGAGGTCCTTGGGCATCGCTCCTTCGGGGTTGGGGATCTGGATCTGCTGTTCGACCACGCCGCGGATCGTGCTGCGCTTGAGCCCTTCGGCGACAGCGGTGCGGAATGCTTCGTCGAGGTTCGGGCCGATGCTGCCCTTCGTGCTGGCGCGCGCGAGCGTGTGGCAGGAGCCGCACTTGGCGACGAACTGCTGCTTGCCGACGATCAGGCTCGCGTTGTCTTCGGCCTTGACCGAGCAGCCGGCCGCGCCCAGCGCCAGCGCGCCCAGCACAGCCGCGCTGCCCGCGCGCAGCGCTAGCGCCCGCATAGGGGCAGGCGCTGACCGACTCCGGAAAGCAGGCGCGGGGCCATGAGCGGGCGGAACACTATCCAAAGCGTGGGCGTCCTCGGCTCAGGGTTGCTGCAGCTCGTCCAGGCGTCCCTCGGCCGCGGCGATCACGCCGCGCGCGACCCCTTGCCAGGACCAGTGCTCGCGCACCGCCCCCACCAGCCCGTCCCGCGCCGCCTCGCGCACGGCCTGAGAAGCTCCAAGCCACGCCACTACGCGCTCGGCAATAGCCTGCACGGCGCGGTCGTCGAGCGCAAACGCCAGCCACGGCGCCGCTTCGCGCGGCACCGCCCGCGCGAGCACGCTGCTGACCTCGGCGAGCCCCGAGTGAGCTGCGCTGACGGGCAACGCGGCGCAGGCGGCCGCCTCGGCGGCGACCATGCCGAAGGACTCCGGAAACGTGCTCGGCACCACAAGCGCCTCGCACGCCGGCAGCAGCAGTGCAAGCTCGTCGTGCTCCAGGCGTCCGGTGAACAGCACGCGATCCGGCAGCGCCCGCGACGCGGCGGCGTAGCGCTCGCGCGCCTCGCCGGCGAGGCCGTCGAGAAAGGCACGCAGGTATCGCAGCGGCGCGGGTGGCGCCTGCGCGCCCGACTCGAGCGCTCGGCCCGCGTCCGCGATCTCGCGCGCGGCCTCTAGGTCTCCCGCCGAAAGCGCGAGCGTGAGACGCTCGAGTGCGGTGCGGTAGGCGCCGAAGCCGACCACGACGAGGCGGGCGTGCGGCACGCGCGCGAGCACGAGCGGCCAGGCCGCGAGCAGCAGATCGACGCCCTTGTTGACGATCAGCTTCCCCACGAAGGCCACCAGCCGGTCGCTGCCGGGCGCGACGTGCGCGAGCGCTTGCGCTGCGGCGCGCGGGTCGCGCGCAAACGCGCTGTCGCCGTTCGCCTGCGCGCGCGGCGCGCGCTGCAGGCCCAGCTGCAGCTCTCGCACTCCCGCGGCCGCCTGCGCGGGCTCGCGCGGCGCAAAGAGCGCCACGTCGACGCCCGGCGGCCCCAGGCGGGTGCGCGCGGGCAGGTCCGGCGCGTCCGCAAGCGCCTGCCACAGGCTCTCGGCGGTGTGGCGCGAGCCGACGAGGATCGCGCGCGCTTGCGCGAGCCCCTCGCGGGCATAGCCGAGGAAGCGCTGCGGCGCGGCCTTGACCGTGTACTCGAGCGCGCTGCCGTGGATCTTCACCGCGTAGGGCACCTCGCCCTGCAGCGCGCGCGCGAGGATCGCGGGCGCCATCACGAGATGGTTGGCAAGCGCAACCTGCGGCGTTGCCAAGTCGCACACGTCGCGCGTGGCCGCGACGTTCGCGCGCACATACGCGTCGATCTCGGCGTCGCTGGTCTGCAGGAACGTGCGCGCCTCGGTGCCCTCGTAGCGGTCCGCGACGTAAACGGGCAAGAGGTCGCCTATGTCGGGGCGGTACACGCTGCACCGACCCCGGCCGGGCGGGCGGCGCCGGCCAAGGTCGCGCACGTGCAGCCGGCCTTCGCGCCACTCGCCCACCGCGTCAACAAACGGCTGCTCGGCGGGGTGGCGGTCCTGGCTGAGCAGGTGTACGTCGTGCCCCAGCTCGGCCAGCGCCTGAGCGAGGCGGGCGTTGTACACGTTTGACCCGGTACCCTCGAGCAGGTAGCCGTGGAAGACCAGGATGCGCACGGGCGTGCAGGGTATCCGCCGCTTCGGGGGCGTCCGCTAGAGTGCGCGCGATGACCGCCCACCTGCGCTACCGCCTGCGAGACCCCGCCAGCGGACGCGACGTGGTGCTCGAGGCAAAGCCGGGCGAGATCTACCGCGACCGCGAGTCCGGCGAGCAGCTCGAGGTGCTCGGCAAGGTGCTGCCGCTCCCGCCGTCTGAGTCACAGCTCCCCTGGGCCGTGGAGAACCTGCGCTTCTGCCAATGGTGCGACCAGCTGGCCCAGAAGGATCTCAACGACTGCCCCACCTGCGGCAGGCGCATGGGGCCGCTGTCCGAGCGCCCTGCACCGCGGTCGCACTCGTCGTCCTAGACAGACCTTCGCCGATGCAAGCAGCCCGCCTCACAACCCCCCACGACGCGCCACGGCGCACGCCGCGCCGCGCGCTCGCCGGCACCGCACTTGCGCTGTGCGCGCTGTGGCTGGCCGCGTGCGGCGGCGCGGGCAACGTGGCAGACACCGTGCCCAAGAGCACGCCCGACATCACACCGCCCAACAACACCACCGCCGAAAAGGCCGCGGCGGCGACCACCTCCACCTCCACGAGCGCGGCTAAAAGCAAAACCTCCTCCACCTCCTCCGGCGAATCGTCCTCCTCGGAAGCCAGCAAAGAAGGCGCCAGCGAAGAAAGCTCGGGCGGTTCGGCCGCGGGCGGTTCGGCGGGCGCAACCGGCGGCGCCGGCGGCACCTCGGCGGAAAGCAAAAAAGAAGCCACCGGTGGCGGGGGTGGCTCTGGATCAGAATCGGGCGGCTCGAGCCCCACGGGCGGCGCGGGCGCGCCGAGCAAATAGCGTCCGCTACGGCGTGGAGATCAGCGTGGCGCTGTAGGTCAGGCGCGCGGTCTGGTACAGGCAGAAGTACTGCACCGTGGCGCCTGTCTGCGTCTGCGTGCTGAGCGCGCTGGTGCTGTTGCACTGCGTGCGCGGGCGGCTGGCGCGCCAGGACGTTTCATGGCCGAAGCCGAGGGCGAGCGCGGGTGCCCAGGTGGGCACGCTCAGCGCCACGACGTCGCCCTTTTTCACCGCGAGGGTGGTTTCGAGCGGGAACTGCACCGTCTTGCCGAAGTACGTCTGCAGCGCTATGGGCGGGCTCAGCGCGACGAGCTTGTAGCTGAGGTTCGGCTTCGGTACCGGGCGCAGGATCGCGATGCCGGCCTGCGCCGCGCCGCCCTCGTTTTCGTTGAAGAACTTGATCTGCGTAGCGTTCGGCTTGCCGAGCGAGATCGTCCACGCGACGACCCTGCCGGTGCGCGGCACGGCGTAGAAGTTGTGCGCGCTGGCGACCTTCACCTGGAAGCCCGTCGTGCGGCTCACGGCCAAACACGGCGTTGCGGGGCAGCTGGGGACCGTCGGCGGAGTGGTGGCGGGCAGCACGCCGACTTCGGCGAGCGTGGCGGGCGACGCCGCGGGCAGCGCGAAACCCAGCGCCATGGCGGCGAATATTGCACCGGCTGCGCGTTTCATCGCTGGCATTCAACACCACCGAGGGGCGGATGATGCGGCGAGCGCATCAGCTCGCCGCACCAGTTAGCTCGTCGGCGGCCGCTTCGATCTCGGCCATGTCGCCCTGCGCCGGCACCCACGGCAGGCGCAGCGGATCGCCTACGTAACGCGGGATCACGTGGATGTGGAAATGAAACACCGTCTGCCATGCCGCCGCGCCGCATGAGTTGACGAGGTTCACACCGTCGGCGTTCAGGCGCTCCTTCATCTGCCGCGCGAGGCGCTGTGAGGCAACGCTGACCGCTTGCAGATCCTCGACACCGATGGAGAGCAGGTCGGGGCTGTGCGAGCGCGGGACCACCAGCGCGTGTCCCCGCGTGGCCGGCGCGATGTCCATGAAGGCGACCGTGCGCTCGTCTTCGTCGACGATGCGCGCGGGGAGCTCGCCCGCGACGATCTTGCAGAAGATGCAGTCCGCGTCGCTCATGCGCGCACGCGCGGATCCCGTTCGCGCCGCGGCGCGCGCGCCGCGGCGCACATGCTCTCGCCGGTCATCTGCGGCGAAGCCTATTGCGAACGCGGCGTGCGCCGCTGCAGCCCGCGCGCGAGCGCCAGCGCCTGCTCGCGCGTGCTGACCTCGCCGGCGAACTGCGCGGCCGCGAGCTCGGTCAAAAGCTCGCCCACGCGCGGACCCGGCGCGATACCGAGCTCCTCCGCGAGGTCGTCTCCGCGCACGAGCGGCTGGGGCGGTCCGTGCGCACGCCACAGCAGCGCGTCGGCGAGCACGCCGCGCGCCAGGCGCAGGTGCGCGTCGATCGAGCGCTGCGAGCCCTCGCCGCGGGTAGCGAGCCGGTCGGCGACAGACAGCAGCGTCACGTCGACCTCCACGGGCGAGCAGCGCAGCAGGTAGGCGAAGACCGCGCGGCGCGACAGCGGCTGCGGCTCGTGTACGAGAAAGCCCAGCGCGAGGTGGTGGCGCACGAGCGCAGCCACGTGGGCGCGCAGCCGCTCGCTCGCGCGCAGCCGCGTGAGGATGTCGCGCGCGACGCTCGCGCCGAGGGTGTCGTGGCCGATGAACGTCACACGCCCGTCGTGCGGGCGCACGCGGCGCGTGGGGGGCTTGGCGACGTCGTGCAGAAGCGCGCCCCAGCGCAGGGCGTCGCCGCGCGTGAGCCCGTCCGCGAGGGGCTCTGCCAGCAGCGCGGCGACCTGCGAGCGATCGTCGCCGAGCGGCCAGTCCGCGGATGCCCCGTCGCGGGCCGCTTGCGCCAGCGAGGCTGTGCGCGCGAGCACTTCGAGCGTGTGGCCGTAGACGTCACGGTGGTGGTAGCGGCTCTGCTGGACCCCGCGCAGGCGCTCGAGCTCGGGAAGCACCGCCGCGGTCGCGCCCACGTCGCTCATCAGCGCGATGCCGCGCACCGCCTCGGGCGCCGCGAGGATCCGCCGCAGCTCGGCGAACACCCTCTCCCCCGCCGTGTGTCCCAGACCCATCGCGCTCGCGCGCGCCGCGCGCAGCGTGTCGGGCTCGGGCTGCAGACCGAGCTCCAGCGCGAGGCGCACCATGCGCAGCACGCGCAGCGGATCGTCGCGAAACGCCGCGGCGCCGACCACGCGCAGGCGGCGCGCGCGCAGGTCGTCGAGGCCGCCCAGCGGGTCGATCAGTGGTCCCCCGGCGATCGGTTCGGCGATCGCGTTCACGGTGAAATCGCGCAGCGCGAGATCGGCCTCGAGAGATCCCCCGCGCAGCCCCTCCACATCCACCTGCCACGCGTGATCGCGCGCCACCACGCGCCAGGCACCGAACTCTTCCGAGAGTGCAAACGACGTGGCGCCGCGCGACGCGCGGGCCACGGCGCGAGCAGCGGGAGCCGGATCGCCGGCCACGACCACGTCGACGTCGGGCGTCAGGCGCCCGAGCACGCGGTCGCGCAGCGCGCCGCCCACAAGCCACGCCCGCTGTCCGGCGAGCGCGGCGCGTACCGCTTCAAGGCCCGCCGTCATATGGCTGCCCGTCGCGGTGGTAGGCGCGCGCCACGCGCGGCGTGAGGCCACACGTGATCTCGTAGTTGATCGTGCCGAGCCTCGCCGCGACCTCCTCGGCGGTGATCTGCTCCTCCCCTTGGCGTCCGATCAGGATCGCGCGCTGGCCCAGCAGCCGCTGCGGATCGGAGTGCGAGCCGACGTCCACGGTGATGTTGTCCATGCTCACGGTTCCGACCAGCGGGAAGCGCCGCCCTTCGATCAGCACGTCGGCGTTGTTGGAGAGGCCACGGCGCCAGCCGTCGCCGTAGCCGATCGGCAGCACGGCGAGGGTGGTGTCGCCGGTGGCCACGAAGCGCCGCCCGTAGCCAGCGCTCTGGCCGGTCGCGCAGCGCTTGACCTCGGCGACGTAGGAGCTCAGCTCCAGGGCGGGCTCGAGCTCGCGCTGGGCGGCGTCCTCGCCGAAGGGATCCATGCCGTAGACGGCGATGCCGCACCGCACCATGTCAAAGTGCGAGCGCTCGTCGCGCAGCACCGCGGCGCTGTTGGCCGCGTGCAGCAGCAACGCGTTGTCGCGCTCGCTCGCGGGCAGCGCCCAACGCGAGAACGCTTCGAGCTGCGCCGCGAAGAAGCCGTCGTCGTCGTGTTCGTCGGCGGTCGCGAAGTGCGTCATCGCGCCGACGGGCTGCACGCTCTCCAGGTTGGCCGCGGCTCCCAGCACGCGACTGGCCTGCTCCGGGTCGCGCGTGCCGAGCCGGCCCATGCCCGAGTCGAGCTTGACGTGGACGCGCCCGCCCCCCGCGCGCGCCAGCGCGCGCAGATCACGCTCATCCCACGCGACCACGTCTGCGTCGGCGGCCAGCGCGCAGCGCAGCTCGGCCGGGGTGAGCGCGCCCATCACGAGCAGCCGCGCCGCGGCGAGGCTGTGCTCGTGCAGCGCCAGGGCCTCCTCGCCGGTCGCGACCGCCAGCCAGCTCGCGCCGCCCGCGAGCGCCGCCTGGGCGCACGCAAGCACGCCGTGGCCGTAGGCGTCGGCCTTGACGACCGCGCATAGCTGCACGCCGTCTCGCAACTCTCGCCGCAGGCGTTCGCAGTTGCGCTGGATCGCCGCGAGGTTCACGCGCGCGACCGCGCGCGCGACGCTCACCGCAGCGGCTCCACATCGCGCACGCGGGGCAGCGCGGCGATCACGTCGGTTGCGATCACACCCTCGGTGGAGCCGATCGTGCGCGCCGCCGCGCGGCCGGCGCAGGCATGCAGCCAGGCGCCCGCGCACGCCGCCGTGAACGCGTCGAGCTCTTGCGCGAGCAGCGCCGCGATCACCCCGGTGAGCACGTCGCCCGTGCCCGCGGTGGCGAGCGCCGGGCTGGCGCCGGGGCTGACCGCGACGCGTCCGTCGGCCGCGGCGATCAGCGTGTCGTCGCCCTTCAACAGCACCACCGCGTCGGCGTCTTGCGCGGCTTCTCGCGCGCGCACGAGGCGCTGTTCGTCGACCTGCTCGCTGTCGAGTTCGAGCAGCCGGGCCAGCTCTCCGGCGTGGGGTGTCAGCACGGTCGGCCCTTCGCGCAGCGCGAGCTCGCGCAGGCGGCCAGCGTGCGCGTTGAGGCCGTCGGCGTCGAGCACCATCGGCAGCGTCGTCTGGCGCGCCAGCGCGCGCGCAAACTGAACCGCCCCCTTGCGCCGGCCCAAGCCTGGCCCGAGCGCGAGCGCGCCGCCGCGCTGTGCGGCTTCGAGCGCCGGCGCCACCGCGTCCGGCGTGAAGCCCTCGCCGTCGTCGGGCAGTCCGCGCGTCATCAGCTCGGGCGTCTCGGCGGAGGCGATCAGGGTCTGCTGCGAAGCCGGCACGCAGCCGGTGACGTACCCCGCGCCGGCCCGCATGCTCGCCCGCGCGGCCATGCGCACAGCGCCCGTCAGGCCGCGCGAGCCGCCCGCGACGACCACGTGCCCGCTCGAGAACTTGGTGCTGTCGCCCTCTCTGCGCGGCAGCTCGCCGAGCACCGTCGGCTTTATCAGGCCGATGTCGCTGTCCTCCGGCGCGCCGCGCGGGATGCCGATGTCGATCACGCGCACCTCGCCCGCGTGGGCCTTGCCGGGACGGATCCACAGTCCCGGCTTGGCGGCGTGAAAGGTGACCGTGACCGACGCGCGCACCGAGGCTCCCCGCACCTCCCCGTTGGAGGCGTCAACGCCGCTTGGCACATCCACGCCGACGACGGGGGAGCGGGACTCGTTGATCAACGCGATCGCTTCCGCCACCGCGTCGCGCGCCGCCCCGGAAAAGCCGGTCCCGAGCAGCGCGTCGACGACGACGCTGCTGTGCGCAATCGCCTCCTGGCCGGCTTTCAGCGACAGCGCCCCCTCGCCGGGCAAGCGCTCGAGGTTGACGCGCGCATCGCCGGCGATTGTCTCCTGGTCGCCCGCCACCACCACGTCCACCCCGCGACCGGCTTCGTGCAGCAGGCGCGCGGCAACGAAGCCGTCGCCGCCGTTGTTGCCCCTGCCGCACACCACCGCAACTCGCCCGTCCGGCGCGAGCTGCTCGACCGCGCGAGCTACACCGGCCCCGGCGCGCTCCATCAGCTCCAGGCCGGGAACGCCCTGGTCGTCGATCGCCCAACGGTCGACGGCGCGCATGGTGGCTGCGTCCAGCAGCGGCGACAGCCATGCGTGCGTCGGCGACACGAGTTGCGATGCTAGACGCCGCGCCCTGTGCGCGCCGCTACTCGACGGTGACTGTCTTTGCGAGGTTGCGGGGCTGATCGACGTTCAGCCCGCGCCGGCGCGCGATCGAGTACGCGAGCAGCTGCAACGGGATGACCGCGAGCAGCGGCTGCAGCATCCAGTCTGTGTCGGGAACGCAGACGGTGGCGTCGGCGTGCGGCTCGACGAGCCCCTCGCCGGCGGTTGCGATCGCGATCACGCGAGCGCCGCGCGCCCGTGCCTCTTGCACGTTTGACACGAGCTTGTCGAGCACGGGCGAGCGGGTGGCGACGCAGACCACCGGCGTGTTCTCTTCAAGCAACGCGATCGGCCCGTGCTTCATCTCGCCGGCGGCGTACGCGTCGGTGGAGATGTACGAGATCTCCTTGAGCTTGAGCGCGCCCTCGAGCGCCACCGGCAGCCCCACATGGCGGCCGATGTAGAGGAAGAACTCAGAGCGCCAGCAGTCCTCGGCGACCTCCTCCATGCGCGGCTCGCTCGTGCCGATCACCTCGTCGATGCTGTGCGGCAGGTGCTTGAGCTCCGCGACCAGCTGCGCGATGCGCGCCGGGTCCAGGGTGCCGCGCAGCTCGGCCAGGCGCAGTCCCAGCAAGTACATGACGGCGACCTGGCACACAAACGTCTTGGTCGCGGCGACGCCGATCTCCAGTCCGGCGCGAGTGAACAGCACGCCGTCGGCGTCGCGCGTGGCCTGCGAGCCCACCGTATTGGTGACCGCGAGCACGGTTGCGCCGCGTTCACGCGCGAGGCGCATGGCGGCGAGCGTGTCCGCGGTCTCGCCCGACTGCGAGATCCCGATCACGAGGTCGTCCGGCCCGACGACGGGGTTGCGGTAGCGGTACTCGGAGGCGATGTCGATCTCCACCGGTAGGCGCGCCCACTCCTCGATCGCGTAGCGGCCGATGACGCCCGCGTGGTAAGCGGTGCCGCAGGCCACGATCACGATCCGCCGCGCGCCGGCGAGAGCGGCATCTGACAGCGCGCCGTCGTCGTCGAGGTCTACGCCGGTGCCGCGCGCGGTGCGGTCGGAGATCGTTTCGGCGAGCGCGTCTGCCTGTTCGTGGATCTCCTTGAGCATGAACGTCTCAAAGCCGCCCTTCTCGGCGGTTTCCTGATCCCAGTCGACGACCTCCGCTTCGCGTGCCACCTCGGTGCCATCGGGCAGGGTGATCGTGACCTCGTGCGGGGTCAGGCGCACGATCTCGCCGTTGTTCACGAGCAGCACGCAGCGCGTCTGTGCGAGGAACGCCGGCACCGCGGAGGCGACAAACTGCTCGCCGTCGCCGCGGCCGACGATCAGCGGACACTCCTTGCGCGCGCCCACGAGGGTGTCGGGCTCCTCGAGCGTCATGGCGACGAAGGCGAAGTGCCCCTCGAGTTCCTCAAACGCGGATCGAACCGCCTGCGCGAGGTCGCCGTCGTAGTGCTCTGCCACCAGGTGCGCGATTACCTCGGCGTCGGTCTCTGAGGTGAACACGCATCCCGCGGACGCGAGCCGCTGCTTGAGCGACATGTAGTTCTCCACGATCCCGTTCACCACCACGTGCACGCGATCGTCGTTGTCGAAGTGCGGATGCGCGTTCTCCTCGCTGACGCGCCCGTGGGTGGCCCAGCGCGTGTGGCCGATGCCGGTGGCGGCGGGTGGCGCGGCGAGCGCGACGGCGCCGCCGTCGCGAGCGCGGGAGGCGTGCGCGGCGGTAAGCTTCTGCGCCAGCGCGTCGAGGTTGCCGACCGCGCGCACCGCCTCGATCTGGCCGTCGGCGATCACCGAGATGCCCGCGGAGTCATAGCCGCGGTACTCGAGCTTGCGGAGTCCCTCGAGCAGCAGCTCTTGCGCCGGGCGCGTGCCCACGTAGCCGACGATGCCGCACATGGCAACCGAAGATATCAGCGGCCGTTCAGGCCAAATCGCGCTGCACCAGCGCCGCCAGACCGTCGCACAGGTCCTGTGCCTCGTCGTCGCTGGGCGCCTCGACCATCACCCGCACGAGGGGCTCGGTGCCGCTCGCGCGCACCAGCACCCGGCCACGGCCCTGCAGCTGCTCGCTGGCGGAGCGAACCGCGTCGGAGACCGCCGGCGCGTGCTCCAGCGCGTCGCGATCGCGCACGCGCACGCTGACCAGTCGCTGCGGCAGGCGCTCCATCGCGGCGCGATCTGCGAGGTCGCGGCCGGCGAGGGCCTCGAGCGTGAGCAGGGCGCTGGCGACACCGTCGCCGGTGCGGTTGAACTCGGTGTCGATGATGTGACCCGACTGCTCGCCGCCCAGGCGCCAGCCGCGGCGGCGCAGCTCCTCGAGCACGTAGCGGTCGCCGACGTTTGTGGTCGCGACAGAGATTCCGGCCTGCTGCATCGCTCGGTGAAATCCGAAGTTGGTCATCACGGTGACCGCGACTCCGCGCCCATGAAGCTTGTCCTGCTGCTGCAGGTGAAGCGCCGCCAATGCAAGCAGCTCGTCGCCGTCCACAACGGCGCCGCTGCGGTCCACCGCCAGCACCCTGTCGCCGTCGCCGTCGAAGGCGAAGCCGATGTCGTGGCCGCCGCCGGCCACCTTCTGCGCGAGGTCCTGCACATGAGTTGAGCCGCAGCCGGCGTTGATGTTGCGCCCGTCGGGCGCGTCGGCGATCGCGCTGACGCGGGCGCCGAGACGCCGGAAGATCTCAGGCGCCACCCGGTAGGTGGCGCCGTTGGCGCAGTCGAGCAGCACGTCGAGCCCCTCGAGCGAAAGCTGCGCGAAGCGTGTGTGCAGCTCACGCAGATAGTCCTCTTCGGCGCCGCGCAGCTCGCCCACGTGACCGATTGCCTCCGGCGGGCGATGGGTGTCGCGCTCAAGCTCGCGCTCGATCTCGAGCTCGGCGTCGTCGGTGAGCTTGTAGCCGTCGCCGCCGAAGAACTTGATTCCGTTGTCCTGGTAGGGGTTGTGCGAAGCCGACACCACCACCGCGAGATCGAGGTGGTAGCGATCGAGCAGCAGCGGCGCGCCAGGCGTGGGCAGCACGCCCGCGAGCAGTGCGTCTCCGCCCGCCGCGCTCACGCCGGCCGCAAGGGCCGCTTGCAGCATCTCGCCCGACTCGCGGGTGTCGCGCAGGATCAGCACCTGAGGGCGCTCCGCGCCGGCCTGCGCGGTGGCGGCCCGCGCGAGCGACAGCGCGAGCTCGGCGCTGACGAACTCGCCCGCGACTCCGCGAACGCCGTCTGTCCCGAACAGCTTGCGGGCCAATCTCGTCCTTTCGGCCCCGCGTTAGCGCTTTGAGAACTGCGGCCGCTTGCGAGCCTTCTTCAGGCCGGCCTTCTTGCGCTCCTTTGCGCGCGAGTCGCGCGTGAGGAATCCGCGGCGCTTGAGCTCGCCGCGCAGGTTGGGATCGGCCTCGAGCAGCGCGCGCGACACCCCGTGTCGCAACGCGCCCGCCTGGGCGGAGATACCGCCTCCGTGCAGCCGCGCAACCACGTCCATGCGCTCTTGATAGCCGACCGTCTCAAGCGGCTGGCGGATGTTGCGCTGCAACGTCGCGCGGGGGAAGTGCTCCTCCAGCGAGCGCCCGTTGATCACGTACGTGCCGCTGCCCGGCCGGAGGGTCACGCGCGCGATTGCGGTCTTGCGCTTGCCCGTGGCGCGATAGCGCGCGCCGGCAGCGAGATCGATCGCAGCCGAGGCGATCGGCTCTGACAAAGCCTCGTCCTGCTGCTCCTCGGGCTGCTCGGCAACGGCCGGCTCGAGGTCCTCCTCTGCGATCGCATACGGGTCCCTGTACTCCTCTTCGCGACCGAGCGGATCGACGCCCTCTGGGACGATGTCGACTTCCAGGTGCGCGCCGGGGACGGCCGGCTTCACGCGCGGCGCCGCGGGTTCGTCATCAGCCGTCCCGTCGCTCTCTCGCTCGGTCGAGGCCGTAGCTTCCTCGGCGGCCGCGACCGGCTCGGCAGCCTGCGGGCCCGCGGCGGCCTCGACGATCTCACCTTCTGCCAGCGCCTCGTCCTCCGCCAGCGCCACGTCCTCGGCGAGCGCCTCGGCGGCGACCGGCGTCTCGGCGGGCTCGGAGCCTTGCTGCGAGTCCTGCCCGGGGGCCTCGGGCTCCGCGGCCTGCTCGGGGTCGGCGGCCTGGGGCGCGTCGCGCTCCTGCGGCGCGTCCTGCTCGCGGTCGTCGTCGGCGGGGTTCTTTTTCTCGGCCATCAGGCGCCGGGCTCGATCGCCTGGGGCTTTTGCGCGCTGTGGGGGTGCTCGGGGCCGGCGTAGACCTTGAGCTTTGTGAGCTGCTTTCTGGCGAGGCGGTTACGCGGCATCATGCCCTTGACCGCGAGGCGGATGATCTCCTCGGGGCGCCGGCTCTGCATTTCCTCAAAGCTGCGCGAGCGCAGGCCGCCGGGATAGCCCGAGTGGCGGTAATAACGCTTGTCGGTGCGCTTGTTGCCCGTGACGTGCACCTTCTCGGCGTTGACCACCACGACGAAGTCGCCGGTGTCGATGTGGGGGGTGTACTGGGGCTTGCGCTTGCCGCGCAGCGAGTCGGCGATCTGCGTGGCCAGCCGGCCGAGCGTCTTGCCGTCAGCGTCGACGAGCAGCCAGTTGCGCTCGCGGTCGGTGGGCTTGGCGACGTAGGTCTTCATTGCGAGGGGGCGTGAAAAAAGGCCACGCCTGGCGGCGCGGCGGAGCGCAATGATAGCTGGCTACTCCCACTCGATCGTGCCGGGTGGCTTCGACGTTATGTCGAGCACCACCCGGTTGACCTCGCGCAGCTCGTTGATCATCCGCGAGGCGATCGTCTCGAGCAGGTCGTAAGGAAGTCTGGCCCAGTCGGCGGTCATCGCATCGTCGCTGGTTACGGCGCGAAGGACGACCACGTTGCCGTAGGTTCGCTCGTCACCCTGCACACCCACGGTGCGGATGTCGGGCAGCACGCAGAAGGACTGCCACAGCTCGCGGTAAAGCCCCGCACGGCGGATCTCCTCCTGCAGGATGTGGTCTGCCTCGCGTAGCAGGTTCAGCCGCTGTTTGGTGGCTTCGCCGCCGACGATCCTGATCGCAAGACCGGGCCCCGGGAACGGCTGGCGCCACACCAGCCGATCGGGCAGGCCCAGCTCCGCCCCCACCGCGCGCACCTCGTCCTTGAACAGCGAGCGCAGCGGCTCGACGAGCTCGAAGCGCAGGTCGTCGGGTAGGCCGCCGACGTTGTGATGGGACTTGATGGTGGCCGCGCCGGTGCCGCCGCCGGACTCGATCACGTCGGAGTACAGCGTGCCCTGCACGAGAAACGCGGCGCTCGCCTCGCCGTCGCCCGCGGCGAGACGGCCGGCCTCCTCCTCGAACACGCGGATGAACTCCTCGCCGATGGCTTTGCGCTTGGACTCTGGATCGGTGACGCCGGTGAGCCTGCGCAGGAAGCGCTGCTCGGCGTCGACGGCGACCAGCGGCACCTTGAACGTGTCGCGAAAGGCGCTCACGACCTGCTCGCCCTCGTCCTTGCGCATCAGCCCGTGGTCCACGAACACGCACGTGAGCTGGTCTCCCACGGCGCGATGCACGAGCAGCGCGGCGACGGAGGAGTCGACGCCGCCGGAAAGGCCGCAGATCACGCGACCCTCGCCGACCTGCTCGCGGATGCGCGCGACCTGCTCCTGCACGATCGACGCCGCCGACCACGTCTGGTCGCAGCCACAGATCTCGCCGAGAAATCGGCGCAGGATGTCCTGGCCGTAGGGCGTGTGCACGACCTCTGGGTGAAACTGGATCCCGTAGATGGCGCGCGTTGGGTCCTCCACCGCGGCGACCGGCGAGGAGCTCGACGAGGCGAGGGCATCAAATCCGGGCGGTGGCGCAAAAACGGTGTCGCGGTGCGACATCCAGCAGGTCTGCTCGTGCGGGAGCCCCGCCAGCAGCGTGCCGGGCCGCTGCACGTGCAGGTCGGAGCGGCCGAACTCCCCCACCTCGGCGTGCTCGACGCGGCCTCCGAGCTCGTGTACGAGCAGCTGCATGCCGTAACAGATGCCCAGCACGGGCACGCCGAGCTCGAGCAGCCTGCGATCCAGCCGCGGAGCGCCCGGCGCGTAGACCGATGCGGGGCCGCCCGAGAGGATGATGCCGCGCGGCTTGCGCACCAGCAGCTCCTCGAAAGCGACGTGGTGGGGCAGCAGCTCGCTGAAGACGCCGCAGTCGCGCACGCGGCGCGCGATCAGCTGGCTGTACTGGCCGCCGTAGTCGAGCACGACGACCTCCTGCCTGCCCGCGAGGGTGTTTCCCGGCGCGGCGGCCGGGACGACTGGCGCCTTGACAGCGCCGTCAGTCATTGACGAGCGCGGCGGCCTTTCCGTTGGTGGCACCCATGCCCACGCCTTGATCGCGCTGCAGCGCCTTGCCCTCGGTCTGCAGAGCCGGGGCGACTACGACCTCGGCGCGGTTGAACTCGGCGAGGTCCTTGTGCCCGCACGTGGCCATCGAGGTGCGCAGGCCGCCGAACAGGTTGAACGTGCCGTCGTTCTCGCGCGCCGGTCCGACGAGGATCTCGGCCAGCGTGCCGTTCTGCGTGGTGGCCACGCGCGCGCCGCGCGGCAGCGTGGGGTGAAACGTCGCCATGCCCCAGTGAAATCCTCGCCCCGGCGCCTCGTAGGCGCGCGCGAGCGGCGAGCCGATCATCACCGCGTCCGCGCCGAGCGCGACCGCCTTGGCCACGTCCCCGCCGTTGCGCATACCGCCGTCGGCGATCACCTGGCAGTACTCGCCGGTCTCGAGCATGTGCGTGGAGCGGGCGTGGGCTACGTCGGCGATCGCCGTGGCCTGCGGCACGCCGATTCCGAGCACGCCGCGGGTGGTGCAGGCGGCCCCGGGGCCCACGCCCACAAGCACGCCGGCGGCGCCGGTGCGCATCAGGTGCAGCCCCGTGTGGTAGGAGGCGCATCCGCCGACCACCACGGGAACGTCGAGGGTGGGTATGAACTCCTTGAGGTTGAGCGGCTCCGAGACGGTGGAGACGTGCTCGCCGGATACCACGGTGCCCTGGATGATGAGCACGTCGAGCCCGGCCTCCATGGCCACGTCGTAGTACTTGAGCACCCGTTGGGGCGTGAGCGACGCTGCGACGACGACCTTCTGCTGCTTGATCTCGGCTATGCGCTGCGCGATCAGCTCGGGCTTGACCGGCTCCGCGTAGATCTCCTGCATCTCGCGCGTGGCCTCGTCCTTCGTCAGCTCGGCGATCCGCTCGAGCTGCTCCTCGGCGTCCTCGTAGCGGGTGTAGATCCCCTCGAGGTTGAGCACTGCAAGCCCGCCGAGGTGCCCGACGATGCCGGCGGTGTGCGGCGATACGACGCCGTCCATCGCGGACGCGAGCATGGGCAGCTCGAACTGGTAGGGGCCGAGCTTCCACGATATGTCGATGTCGTCGGGGTCGCGCGTACGCCGCGACGGCACGATCGCGATGTCGTCAAATCCGTAGGCGCGGCGGCCCTTCTTGCCGCGGCCGATCTCTATTTCCATCTTGGGATCCTCGCAGGTGTCGCGGACGAAAAGACCCCGCACAGGGCGGGGCCGGGGGGCGGTGAATCGGGCGCCTTGGCGGGGCTGTGGCGGGGCCGGGGCAAGTGCGCTGAGCATAGCAATGGCCCAACCGGGCTAATGCCCTTGGCTATGCTCGATTGATGAGTGAGGAGAGGGCAAACAGCTATGACCCGCGGGCCGTGGAGGCAGGGCGGCAGGCGGCTTGGCGCGAGCGTGACGCGTTCCGCACACCGCCGTTGCGCGAGCGCCCGCACCTGTACATAAAGCCCTCGGCGCCCTTCACCTCGGGCAACGTGCACATCGGCCATGTGCGCAGCTACTCGATCGGGGACGCCTACGCGCGCTACCGCCGCGCACGCGGCGACGACGTGCTGTTCGCGTTCGGCTTTGACGCGTTCGGCCTCCCGGCCGAGCTCGCGGCGATCGCGGGTGGCTTTCCGCCAAGCGAGTGGGTGGCGCGCAGCGCGGAGAACATGACGGCGCAGTTGAACCGGTTGGGATTCTCGTTTGACTGGGAGCGCGCGTTCTTCAGCTCGGACCCCCTGATGTACCGCTGGTCGCAGTGGCTGTTCCTTTTGCTTCTCGACGCGGGGCTGGTGTACCGCGGGACGGGCACGGTGGACTGGTGTGACACCTGCCAGACCACGCTCGCGACGATTCAGGTGGAGGACGGCCTGTGCTGGCGCTGTCATCAGCCCGTGCGGCTGATCGAGGAGCCCCAGTGGTTTCTACGCATGAGCGCGTACGTGCGCGAGAACGACGAGCGCCTGGTCGAGCTCGAGAACTGGGATGAGAACTCGCTGGCCAGCCAGCGCTTCGTGCTCGGCAGAGTGGACGGCGTGGAGCTGGATCTGCCGGTTGACGAGAACCCGCAGGACGGCGCAGCGCTCACGGTGTTCACGCCCCACACCGACGCGGTGGCGCTGGCGCGCTTCGTGCTGCTGTCGCCGCGGCACCCCGACGTGGAGCGTTTTGCAGACCGCGAGAACGTGCGCGAGCGCCTCGAGCAGCTGCGCGCAAGCGGCCTCGAGCGCAGCTCCCGCGACGCGGACGCGATCCCGCTCGTGGACACCGGGCGCACGGTGTCGGCGCCGGCGGGTACCCACTCCCTGCCCGTGCTGATCTCGCCGGTGGTGGACGGCCGTTTCGGCGCCACCGCGGTGCTGGGCATCCCCGAGCTTGACCGCACCGACACGGTGATCGCCAAGCGCGTGGGCATCGCCGACACCACGCCTGACGACGCCGGCGACGAGCAGACGCTGCGTGTACATCCACGGGCGGCGGTGCGTTATCGCGCCGACGACTTTTCGGTCTCGCGTCAACGCTCGTTGGGCACGCCGATCCCGATCGTGTACTGCGAGGAGTGCGACACGGTGCCGGTGCCCGCGCAGGAGCTGCCCGTCCTGTTGCCGCGTGACATCAGGCCCACCGGCACCGGCAACCCGCTGGCCGAGCTGGACGATTTTGTGAAAACAACATGTCCGCGCTGCGGCGGGCCGGCGCGACGCGAGACCGACACGCTTGACTGCCATTTCGACGCGCTGTGGCTGTGGGTACCTGCGTGCGTGCCGGCGGAGGCGCGCGGCGAGAGCCTCGAGAGCATCTTGGCGCTGCCCGACCTGCGCCACTGGCTGCCGTGCGAGCGGGTGGTGGCGGGATCTGACAGCGGCAACTTCGTTTTTGACCAGCGCACGGTCACCAAGGCGCTGCGCGACATCGGCCCGCTCGCGTTTCTCGCTGACGGCGAGCCGTTCGCGGGCTGCACGTTTCACGAGATGGTGATCAGCGACGGGCGCAAGATGAGCAAGCACCTGGGGAACGTGGTCGACCCGGACGAGCTCGTGGCGCGCTTCGGCGCGGACACTCTGCGCCTCGCCGTGCTCTACGCGGCGAGCCCGCAGCGCACGCTCAACTGGAGCGAGTCTGCGGTGATGCGCTGTCACCGTTTCTTGACGCAGGTATGGGATTACACGGTGTCTCATACACGCGCGCGCGCGGAGGGCGAGGCGAAGTCCGAGGCGGCGCGGCTGCAAGACGGCGATTTCAAACAGCAAGACGACCAGGCGGCGGGCGGCAGGGATGCGACAGAGCACCTGCGCGCGCGTCTTTCGAAGTGGTGCCAGGCCGCGGTGGACAGAGTGAGCGAGGACATGGAGGGCCTCCAGATGCACAGCGCTGCGCGCAACGTGATGCGCCTGTTCGACCGCGTCAAGGACTTCGAGAAGCGCGTGCGCGCGCGCACCGGCGAGCTCGGCGCGGCCGACCGCGACGCGCTTCTGGAGGCGCTGGGCTTGCTGTGCAGGCTGCTCGCGCCGATGGCGCCACACATCGCGGAGGAGCTTTGGCTGCAGTTGGGCAACGATCCTGCGGCGCAAACGCCTTGGCCGGGGCTATCGTTTCAGGTGGCCGCATGAGCGCACGCACTCCCAAGAGCGATGCCG
Organism: Solirubrobacteraceae bacterium; assembly: GCA_035939635.1. Lineage (GTDB taxonomy): Bacteria > Actinomycetota > Thermoleophilia > Solirubrobacterales > Solirubrobacteraceae > Palsa-744. Next base: position 2,769 of record DASZFR010000226.1, on the reverse strand, counting down.
CAGGGTCGCGTTCGCGGACACGCTCGTGCGCGAAGGAGCTGGCGTGCCATCGCTGCGGGCTGAACTTCGCGCTGACCGAGCGGGTGTTCTCGTGCCCGGAGTGCGGCAAGGGTCTGGATGTTGTCTACGACTACGAGCTAGCCGCGCGCTATTTCGCCGAGGTGCCCAACGCGCAGCGCCCGTACAACATCTGGCGCTTCGAGGAGCTGCTGCCGATCGTCGAGCCGGCCGCGCAGGCGCGCGTGGGACTCACGGCGGGCTTCACGCCGCTGATCCGCGCGGACAGGCTCGGCGCGGCGCTGGGCCTTTCCAACCTGTACCTGAAGGACGACTCGACCTCGCGGCCGAGCCTGTCCTACAAGGACCGCGTGGTGGCGATGTCGATCGCTCGCCTGCTGGAGCTGGGTGAGGACGAGCTCGGCTGCGTTTCGACGGGAAACGTGGGCACCGCGGTGGCGGCGTACGCGGCCAAGGCGGGCGTGGCGGCGTACGTGTTCTACCCCAACCGCCTGGAGGACATGAAGGCGCGGGCGTGCCGCGCGTTGGGTGCACAGGTATGCCAGGTGGAGGGCAACTACGACGAAGCGAACCGGCGCTGTCGCGAACTGGCCGAAACGACGGGCCTCGAGTTCGCGAACATCACGCTGCGCCCGTTCTACGCCGAGGGCGCGAAGACCAACTCGTACGAGATCGTCGAGCAGCTCAAGTGGCAGGCGCCGGACCACATCGTGACCGCCGCGGCAGGCGGCACGCTGTCGTCGCGGCTGCACAAGGGCCTGAGCGAGCTGCAGCTGCTGGGTCTGGCCGAGACCGACCCCACGCGCATCCACATCGCGCAGCCCAGCGGCTGTAACCCGATCGCGAGCGCGATTCTCGCCGAGGAGGCGGAGATCCGCGCGGTCACCCCGGAGACGGCTGCGCACTCGTTGGCGATCGGCGCGCCGGGGGACGGCTACCTGGTGATCGACGCAGTGCGCAAACGCGGCGGCACAGGCGGCTTTGCCAGCGACCCGGAGATCTTCGCGGGCATCGATTTGCTGGCCTCGACCGAAGGCATCCTCACCGAGCCCGCCGGCGGCACTACCGTGGCGGTGCTCGAGAAGCTCGTTGCACAGGGAAGAATTGCGCCCGACGAGACTGTGGTGGCGATCATCACCGGCAACGGGCTGAAGACGCTGGACGACCACCCCGCCAAGCGCTGGCCGGCGAAGATCGCGTGCGAGCTCGACGCGATGAGCGCGGCGCTGGATGAGCTGCGGCGCGCGGAGCGCGCGGGTAAGAGCGCCCGCGAGCGCCAGCCGGCGTAGGTCTGGCTCGCAGCGTTCGTTCGCGGCGCGCGAAGACCCGCTGCGACATTCGTCGTGCGTGCGGCAGCGGGCGCCTCGAAGCAGGTAACGTTCGCGGCGTGGACCCGCGATTGCAGCCCGACCCGATCACGGAGCTGGCCGAGCGAAGGCGAAAAGAGCGTCTCGCGGTGGAAGAGGCCGGCGGCGGCGAGTCCGAGGGCTTTGAGCTCAGCGAGCAGGAATTGATTCAGCACGCGTCGCATGGCGACGAGCAGACACCGGCGCGGATCATCTACGACGCTCTCGATGAACAGGAGGCTGCGCCGGCGGTGTACGGCGAAGCCGACGAAGAGCACCTGGAGGACTGAACCCGGCGCTCGCGCAACCGGCTGCGCGCGCCGCAGTCCAGCGCACCGCTCGGGGCTAGCGGATGGACGGACCTTTCAAGAGCGCGAAAGAATTTCGCGAAGTGATGGACCGGGTGTTCACGATGATGAGCGAGGACCCGCGCATGGGACCCCAGCTTCGCGACGCGGATGTGCCGCAGCGCTTCGAGTTTGAGGATGTGGACCTGGTGATGAACATCCGAGCCGGACAGGCGGACGAGTCAGACAACCTGCACTGGGAGTGGACAGATGACGTGGACTGGTCGCCACGCGTGCGCATGAAGATGTCATCAGAGACGGCAAACCGCTACTTCCAGGGTCGCGAGAACGTGGCGGTGGCGATCGCGCGCCGCCGCATCAAGACCGGCGGTGATATCCGCGCGTCGCTCGCGCTGATCCCGATCACCAAGCCGATCTTCGAGCGCTACCGCGCGTTGGTGGACAGCGAGTACCCGCACCTCGCGACGTGAGCCGCGAATAGAGAGCCCCGCTGGGGCCGGCATGCTCCGTGGCGGGGCGGTAACTGATGAGTGGCTGCGTGCAGGCAGCGGTTGCGCTTTAGATATCGGCGGCTATGGACGATGTTGGAGTGAAATGTCCGGCGGTGAGTCGCGGAGCGGGCGGGCACCCAGTCCCCCAGCGGTGCAAGCGCTTGGAGTCGAGGCGGTGGGCCTGGAGCGGCGCCAGCTCGGCCAGGCGCTTTTGCGCCGCGTGGACTGGATCGTGCAGGAGACGATCGCTCAGACCAAGGAGACGGGCGAAAGGGTCGACGACACCGTCCAGGCGAGGTTCGAGCGCGTGTGCCGCCACTCGACGCCTGCGGTTTCGCGCTGGATCGCCGGCGAGGGGGTAGCGGTCACGAGCGACTCCGCACGCGAAAGCTCGGAAGTGTTCGGCGAGATCGCCGCGCAGCGCTGGGCCTCGGTTCAGGAGGTGATGAGGCGAAGCTTCGCGTGGCGCAACGTGATGGCGACCGCTCTGCGGGAGTGCGCCGCGCAGCTGGGTACGCCGCAGAAGACCCTGCGGGAAGCGCTGAGCATCCTTCAAGTGACTACCGAGACGAGCCTGATGCGAATGGGCGAATCGTTTGAAAAGGC
>DASZFR010000225.1:0-8750 GCA_035939635.1 Solirubrobacteraceae bacterium | reverse complement strand
ACTCCGACTGCTCGTCGAAGTAGCCGTTGAACATCCACACGCTTTCCGGCGTTCCAGGGATGTATTCCTGCAGCATCACATTGGCGCCTTTCGGCGACTCCATCAAGCGATAGGCCTCGAGCAGCTGCTCGGTGTCCTGAGCGATCACCACGCGCGGTGACGACGCCGGGGTGTCACCCGCGTTGATGCACTTGGCCACTATTGGAAAGGGTGTGTCGGCGGCGAGCGCGAGCAGCTCGGCTTCCGAGCGCGGGAACTCGCAGCGCGGCGTAGGAACGTCGTGCCTCACGCAGATCTCATACATCTCCCGCTTGCTCGACAGTTCCGCAGCGAGGCCGGCCGGCTGCTTGGGAAACAGAAACTCGTTTTGCAGGGCTGCGGCGTGGGTGTCCACGAACACGCTGCCCGCGTCGTCCACCGGGATCAGGATCGGCCGGCCCACCTCGGCCGCAAGTGTGAAAAGCGCGTCGAGTATGTGCTGGTCGCTCGATCCTTCGGAAACCGCGACCCAGCGGCGGCCGAAGCGCGACGTCGAAGCGGGCGTCCAGCGCTCGAGTGCGACGCGGTGCACGTCGATGCCGAGACGACCGGCGCTGCGCGCGATGCCGAGGGCGCCGTGGTGCAGGACGCCGCGGCTGAGGCCAAAGATCACGATCGGCGTCCCCACGTCCATGCCACCTGCACCGGCTGTCGTTGGCGGGGCGCTCATGGGCGTCTCATCGGCAGTCGCAAAGGTAGTCCTGAGCCTCCGTTAGACTCGAAGATCCGTCGAGTGCTGTCTTTCCCCGACCCGCGCGGGATACCTTCCTTGCGATCGTGGTAGCTGCTCGATGATCACGCCCGATGGCTTCACCTGTTAACCAGAACAAAGTCCAAGACCGTTCACCCCGAGCTGGTGAGCCGGAGAATGCTGGGGTGCAAAAGAACGTAGACGCGCACTTCGACACGAACGCTGCGTATTGGGACGGGATCTATCGCGACGACGATCTGCAGAGTGTGATTTATCAGCAGCGCCAGGCGGCGGTGCTGGGCTACGTGGATGCCGCGGGCGTCAGCCCGGGCTCGAGCGTGCTCGAGATCGGATGCGGCGCCGGACATCTCACCGTGTGTCTTGCGCAACGTGGTCTCACGGTGAGAGCCGTCGACTCCAGCCCCGGCATGGTGGACCTCGCATCCCGCCAGGCCGCCGATGCCGGGTTTGCGGCATCTGTGTCGGTGTCACAGGCCGACGTGCACGCGCTCCCGTTCAAGGCAGACGAGTTTGACCTTGTGGTGGCGGTCGGCGTTATTCCCTGGCTGCACTCTCCCGGCGCGGCCGTCGCCGAGATGGCCCGGGTGCTGCGCCCGGGCGGCCAGCTCGTGCTGACCGCTGACAACGCTGCGCGAGTGATCTCGTTCACCGACCCTCGCGGCCTGGTTGCGCTGACGCCGCTGCGCGACGTGTACCACCGGTTGCGCAACCGTCCAGACGAGGCGGTGTCTCGCCTTCATTTCCCGCGCCGTGTAAGCGGCTTTGTGAGCGACGCGGGGCTCACGCCGCTGGCACACCGCACCGTGGGCTTCGGGCCGCTGTCGGTCATGGGGCGCCCGTTCCTGTCAGACACGCGCGCGGTTCGCGTCAACCGGCGCCTGCAACGACTCGCCGACGCCGGCGTGCCGGGGGCGCGGGGTACCGGCTGGCACTACCTGCTCCGGGCCGCAAAGCGCTGACGCCGCGGCGGCTATGCCTGCGCGCTGAGCACCGGCGGCTCGGGCACCGCTTCGCCCGCGAGAATCGCGGCCGGCACGAGCTCCGTGAGCCACTCGCGCCGACGGCTGATGCCCGGCAGCTCGTCCTCGACGCCGGCGAGCGCATCGGCGAGTCCCGGCGGGCGCACAAGATGGTCATGCGCGTCTGAGGAGAGGTCGTGCACGAGACCGTCGCGCAGCAGCTGGATGCTGAAGCGGCGCACCGCTGCGCCGAAGATGCCCTTCAGCGACCCGGCGGTCAGCGAGCACAGCATTCCCGCCGCGACCAGTCGCGCCAGCCGCTCGGGCTCCTGCTGAAACAGGGGCGAGCGCTCGGGGTGCGCGAGCACAACCGCGTCACCGCGGGCGTGGACGCGCAAAAGCAGCGAGTCAAAGTGGCCGGCAGTCTGGCTCAAAGGGCACTCGATGAGCAGGTAGGGGCCGCGGCCAAGCCGAAGGCTGTCGAGCTCGCTCGCGCTGAGGTCGACCAGGCGCGAAAGCGCGATCTCGGCGCCGGTGCTGACCTGCAGTGGTATGCCCTCCGCGCTCAGGGCGTCGCGCAGCGCCTGGGCGCGGGCAGCGATGACAGCCGGGCGCACGCGCCAGGTGTGATCGATGTGTGGGGTCGCGACCATGTGGGTGGTGCCCGAGAGCACCGCGGCCTGCGCCATCGCAAGGGCCTCGCCCATGTGCCCCGGTCCGTCGTCCAGGCCCGGCAACAAATGGCAGTGGATGTCTACCCCGCCGGTCATCGCGCCAGGCCAAAAGCCTGCTGCGCCTCGTCTGCGACGTGGCGCGCGATCGCAAGCGAGGCGCTCGCGCCCGGGGAAGGCGCGTTGCGCACGTGCACCGACCGCTCCGTATGCGAGAACACAAAGTCATCCAGCAGGCTGCCATTGCGCGCGAGCGCCTGCGCGCGAACGCCGGCGGGGCCGCGCTCGACGTCGTCGGCCCGGAGCGCCGGCACGTAGCGCGCCGCCGCGCGCACCAACGCGCCTACAGACGCCGAACGGTGCAGCTCGGTGAGGCCGGTCCTCCACCAGCGCGCGAGCATGCGCCAGGTGCCCGGCCAGGCAAGCGTGTCGAGCAGGTCGGCTCCGCGCACTGTGCGCAGAGCGTACGCGTCACGCGCGCCCACGATCAGCGCGGTGGGTCCGATCAGCACCTCGCCGTCGATGCGCCGGCTGATGTGCGCGCCCAAGAACGGCAGGGAGGGGTCGGGCACGGGATAGATCAGCGAGCGCACGAGCGACCTGCGCTGCGGTCGCACGCGCAGGTAGGCGCCGCGAAAGGGCACGATGCGCGGGTCGGCGCTGGCGCGTGCGGCTATCGCCAGCCGGTCGGCCCACGCGCCCGCGCAGAAGACCGCGTGACGCGCCTCGACGCTGCGTTCGGCCGCGCTGAGCTGCAGTGCGCGCGCGCCCGCGCGCACGCGCGTGACCTCAAATCCCGTCACGATCCGGGCGCCGGCGTCGCGCACATCGCCCGCGAGCGCGCGCGCGACCGCCGCGAAGTCCACCAGCCCCGTCGCGGGCGAGTGCAGAGCTTCCAGTGCGGTCGCGTGGGGCTCGAGCTCGGAAAGCTCTGCGGGGCCGATGCGGCGCACGCCGGGGACGCCGTTTAGCGCGGCGCGCCGTTGCAGATCGTCCAAGCGCGGCAGCTCAGCGCGGCTTGCGGCGAGGATCACCTTGCCGCAGCGGTCGTGGGGGATCCCGTGCTGTGCGCAGTACTCGTACAGCTCGCGCGCGCCCGACGCGCACAGCCGCGCCTTGAGCGACCCCGGCCGGTAGTAGATGCCGGCGTGGATCACGCCGGAGCTGTGCCCGGTTTGATGCGCCGCGAGCGCGCACTCGCGCTCCAGCACGCACAGCGAGGCATGAGGAAAGCGGCGGGCGAGCTCGCGCGCCACCGCCAAGCCGAGGATGCCGCCACCGATGACAGCGAGATCACAGCGCGCGGGGGGGTCCGCGCTGTCCTCTGGCGCCGGCTGCGCTGCGGCCACGCGCTCAGCCGGAAACCGCGCCTGGGCCGCCGGGGCGCGTGGCGGCGCCGGCGTCGAGCAGGCCCGCACCGTAGAGGCCTTCGTCGCCGCTGCCGCCGAGGCGATGCGCGGTCGCGCGCAGCCGAGCGGTGATCTGAGCCGCCGTGGGGTGGCGCCCCAGCACGCGGCTTGCGATCACAAGCGCCGCGGCCGCAGCCACGTGCGGCGCCGCCATCGAGGTGCCTTCGTAGCCCGAGGGGACGCCGAAGATGCGCGGGGAGGTGCCGGTGAACGTGATCTGAAACACGTCGCGTCCGGCGGGCAGTTCGGGGCGGCAGTTGGGATCGCCGGGCAGGCTCGCGTCGGCTCCGCCGCCTGGAGCCACGAGAGTGAGCCCGGAGCCGTCGTTTGAGTAGTCGGCCAGGCAGCCGTGTTCGGTGGTGGCTCCGACCGCAACCACGTCTGGGGCGCGAGCCGGATAGGCGATCGCGTCGTGCGCCTCGTTTCCGGCGGCCGCGTCAACGAACACGCCGCGACGATAGGCGTAGCGCAGAGCGCCGATCAGCTCGGGGATGTCAGACGCGGTGACGTTGCTCGAGAACTCGAGGCTCAGATTGATCACGCGCGCGCCGTGGTTGACCGCGTAACGCACGCCTTCTGCGATCGTGGATGCTTCGCCTTCGCCCTCGGCATCGAGCACCCGCACGGGCATGATCCGAGCGCCGTACGCAAGCCCGGTGAGGCCGTAGCGATTGTTGGTGTTCTCCGCGATCGTGCTGGCGACGAAGGTGCCGTGGCCGTTGCGGTCGTTGGGGAAGTGGTTGTGGTCGATGAAGTCGAAGCCGGAAACGAACTGATAATGCGAGAAGTCCGGTGAGCGCCGGAACGGGCCGCGATTTGCATACGCGACCCCCGTGTCGAGCACCGCGACTATCACGCCGCGCCCGCCCGGGGCGCCGTCGGCAATCAGGTTTGCCCAGGCTTCAGTCGCGTTGACGCTGTTTGGGCCGAAGAAGTTCCACTGCAGCTGCTCCCAATCTCCTTCAGCGGGGCCGATGCCGCGATCGTTGGGGGTGAACGTGGCGTCGATGTGCGCGCGGTAGTCCGGCACTGCCCACGCGATCCCACGCTCGCGTCGCAGCCGGTGAAGCGCCACGGGCACGGTTTCGCCGGCGTGCAGAGGTACGACTCGCGCTTCGCCGGTCGCTTCGGCGTCACCCGAGCCGTGGACAGCGGCGGCTTGAGCCTGCGGGGAGCCCCCGGGATCCAGGCCTACGACGACCTTTTCAGGCGAGTAGGCACCGCCTTCGCCTGCCCATGCGTTTGTGGCCGCAACCCCGATGATGCTTGCGCAGGCGAGGACCACGGCGATGCCGCGAATGGCCGCCCAGCGGCCGCGACGAAAACGGCGTCGCAAGGCTGACCGGCTTTTGAGCGTCGGAGGCATCGCAGGGAGCAGAGGGGGGACCGAGAGGTAGAACCCACTGTCGCAGAATGGGGAGCGGACTCTCGTGAAGGATCGGTTCTTCCCACGCGACGACTACTTCATGCGCATGGCGCTGCGCGAGGCCGAGCTCGCACCCGCACACGAGGACGTGCCGATCGGTGCGGTGATCGTGCGCGGGGGGGAGGTGATCGCCGCAGCGCGAAACGAGCGCGAGCTGCGCGGCGACCCAACCGCGCACGCCGAGATCATCGCGTTGCGAGAAGCCGCCCGCGTCGTGGGGAGCTGGCGTGTGCTCGACGCGGCCGTGTACGTCACGCTCGAGCCCTGCGCGATGTGCGCCGGGGCGATGGTGCTGGCGCGCGTCGCGCGTGTGGTGTTCGGCGCGCGCGACCCCAAGGCGGGCGCGTGCGGCAGCGTGCTCAACGTTCTCGCCGAGCCTCGGCTCAACCACCGGCCGGCGTCGGCAGGGGGCCTGCTCGCTGACCAATGCGGCGAGCTGTTGAGCTCGTTCTTCGCCAGCAGGCGCTGACGGAAAGTCGGCCGACCGTGGCGGTTTCTAGCCGGCCGTATACCGGCGGCGGGCGATCTTCTAGCCTTCGAGCGTTACCCCGGAGGGGTGGCAGAGCGGTTGAATGCGGCGGTCTCGAAAACCGTTTCGGGGGAGATTCCTCCGACGAGGGTTCGAATCCCTCCCCCTCCGTTTTTTCGACGGATTCGGTCGTTAGCCCCCGACTAGTGGGCTTCTACGCGGTCGGGTCGAGCCGCAGCTAGTACCGCAGGAGGGGTGCAGGAAGCCGCAGCAAGAACCAAATGACTGGCGCACGAACTGGCGCACGGCGAGGTTTGGCTCGCGGACGGCGAGGGATACTTGGCCCGTGTCCGAGAACCTGGGCCTCGTGCGCTCGATCTATGCGGACTGGGAGCGTGGTGACTACGGCTCCGTTGAGTGGGCGCATCCTGAAATCGAGTACGTAATCCTGCGCGCCGCTGGTCTCCCGCCCGTCCACGCGAGGGGTCTCACCGAGATGAGAGATGCCGCGCGAGACAACATCGAGGTCTGGGCGCAACTGCGGATCGCGGCAGAGGAGTACCGCGAGCTTGACTCCGAACGTGTGCTGGTGCTCGACGACGTGAGTGGACGGGGGAAGAGAAGCGGACTGCAGATCGGGCAATTCGGGGGCGGCTCGGCTCACCTGTTTTACGTGCGAGGCGGCACCGTGACGAGGCTCGTGGTCTACGAAGACCGCGACAGCGCCCTTGCCGACCTCGGCCTCAAGGAGTAGGCGGTGCACGAGGAGTCCACGACCCTCGAGGTGGTCGAGCGTTGGCGACAGGCGAATGAGGCGCTGAATCGTCGCGACTTTGATGGGCTGATGCGCTTCTTCGCTCCCCAGGCCGTGTGGGACGCCGCGGCGGGGATGGGCAGATTCGAGGGTTCGGCGGCGGTCCGCAGGCATCTCGAAGATTGGATCGGTTCCTTTGACGATTACGGGGCCCAGTCCGAGGCCCAGTACCTCGGAAACGGCGTGCTGTTTGTCGTGGCTACTCTCGGCGGTCGCCCCGCTCATGGCGCGGGCAGGCTGCAGGAACGACGGGCTTTGACGAGTACCTGGGCAGCCGGGGTGATCGTGCAAGTAACCGCGGACACCGATATCGACGAGGCCCGCGCTGCCGCCGAACGCCTCGCAGAGGAACGCGGGTAGGCGGTGTCGCAGGGGAACGTGGAGACGGTTTGGAACGGCAACGCCGCATTCCGCAACGGCGACTGGGACACGGTCGCGGCGAATATGGACCCAGACATCCTTATTCGCACCGATCCCCGCTGGCCCGAGCAGCGTATCTATGGGCGAGAGGCCGCTCTGGCTTGGTACCGGGAGCTTGTGGAGGCCGGTGGAACTGACGTCCGCATCGAGGAGGTGACGGACCTCGGGGATCGCGTTCTTGTTCGCCAGTGCTGGCACATTCAGGGGCTTCACAGTGGTGTTGAGGGAGAGCAGCGGAGCTGCAGCATTTCCACCTTCCGTGAGGGACGCATCATTCTTGAAGAGTTCTTCCTCGACCATTCGGAAGCCCTCAAAGCCGTGGGGCTGGAGGAGTAGGGGCAGCGAGTACGCGACGACGCACTTAGCTCGCGGCCTTGTCGAGATAGGCGTCGAGCAACCCAGCCGCCTCGGCCTCGTTCCCTGGCATCAGGTGCCCGTAGCGGTCGTAGGTGATCGCTTCGCCCGCATGGCCCATGTAGGTCGAGAGCGCCTTCGGGCGTTGAGCTCGCGACCATGGCCGCAAGCTGACTACCGCGGGCTGCTCGCAAGGGCGAGAGCTCCGCCAAGCCTAGAAGAACGGGGCAGCAGGCGACGCCCGCCGCCCCGTGGATGTCGATCGCGTTTGAACCGCTAGTACCGGAACCTCACGCGCCACTGCTTCTCGTTGCCGCTCGAACCGGTGGCGGTGAGCTTGACCTCGATGTTGTCGCCCGCCGCCACCGGGCCCGAGGAACCCGGGTTGGAGCAGGTGTTTTTGCTCGCTTTGGTGACCGTGCACGAGAGCAGAGGCGCCCCCGTGGTGTTGTCGATCACCGCCACGAGCACCGAGTCTGAGCCGCTCACGTTCGCGTTGGAGTCGACGTACATGTTGCTCACCGTCGCCCCGTTCGCGGGCGTGGGGCCGGCGAGCAGGCGGCCGCTTGCGAAGCCGGTGGTTTTGCTCGGGCAGGAGCCGGTGCCCGGGTCTCCGACTTCGGCGTAGTTCAGGCAATGGCCGCTGGCCACACCTTCGAAGCTCGCGAAGGTGGCGATAGAGGCGTTGCCCGCTGGGCCCGGAGGACCAGTCGCTCCGATTTTACCTTCTTTACCTTCTTTACCTTCTTTACCCGGCGTGCCTTCTTTGCCGGCAGCCCCCGTTTCGCCTTTGGGCCCTTCTTTGCCTTCTTTTCCTTCTTTGCCCTGCGGCCCTTCTTTGCCTTCGGTTCCGGCCAGCAGGTTGCATCCCAACTGACCTTCGACCGTTACCTGCACGGTGCAGCCCACAACGGCCGTCGGGAAGATGCCCGCCAGGAAAGCCTTCGTCTGTTTTCCTTCGGTCCCGATCCGGGTCGTGTTCGACTCGGCTTCGGCGCCTTCGTTTGAGATGTCGACATTTTCGGAGCCCGTGATGTTGAATCCGGCGCTGTCACCAAGCGCCACGTTGGCTTCGCCGGTGCTGTTCGACTGCAGCGCGTTGGTGCCGAACGCCGTGTTGTGGCTGCCGGTCGTGTTCTGCAACATCGCAAGGAAGCCGCTCGCGACATTTTTGGCGCCGGAGATGTTTTTGGCCAGCGTCGAGGTGCCGACGGCGATGTTATCTGCCCCCGTGGTATTCGCTTTGACCGCGCCGTCGCCGATTGCAACGTTGTCGTTGGCGGTGTTTTCCTTCAGCGCTTCGGTGCCGTTCGCGACGTTTCCGCTACCTTCGGTGTTTGCAAACAGCGCCTTCCAGCCAGTTGCGACGTTGTTGCCGCCGGTCGTGTCGTTGGCCAGCGCGAGCGTGGCGATTGCGACGTTGAAGTTGCCGGTGGTCAGGCTTTCGAGATTGATGTGGGGGCTCTCTTTTTCTGAG
>DASZFR010000224.1:0-20841 GCA_035939635.1 Solirubrobacteraceae bacterium | reverse complement strand
GGACGGCGAGCCGATGACCGACGCGGAGCTGCGCGATGAGCTGGTCACGCTGCTGCTCGCGGGCCACGAGACCACCGCCACCTCGGTGGCTTGGGCGATCGAGCGGCTGGTGCGCCACCCGGACAAGCTCGCGCGGCTGGTGGCGGAGATCGACGCCTACCCGGACGGCGGCGAGGACTACATGACGGCGGTGGTCAACGAGACGCTGCGCGTGCGCCCGGTGGTGCCGATCGTGGTGCGCGTGCTCCGGGACGAGCTCAAGGTGGGCCCGTACCTGCTGCCCGCGGGCACCAGGGTAACGCCGTCCATCTACCTCACCAATCGAAACCCGCGCGTCTATCCGCAGCCGCGCGAGTTCCGCCCCGAGCGCTTCCTGGACAGCCCGCCGGAGACGTTTTCCTGGATCCCCTTCGGCGGTGGCATCCGCCGCTGCATAGGCGCGTCGTTTGCGCAGCTGGAGATGAAGCTGATCCTGCGCACGGTGCTCGGCGAGCTCTCGCCGTCGCTCCCGCGCTACGGACGCCGGCGCTCGGGCGAGTCGGTGCGCCGGCGAGCGATCACGCTCGTACCGTCCGCGGGCGCCCGCGTCGTGTGGAGCAGGCGCGTCTGACAGAAGATGAGGGCCGCCCCGAGGCGGCCCCGACTGTCCGCGCCGCGAACCCGTCCGCGGCCGTGCAGAATCTGCGCGCGATGCCCGCGCCGTTTGTGTTCCCGCTACGCGTGCGCTACGCGGAGTGCGACCCGCAGCAGATCGTGTTCAACGCGAACTACTTCGCGTACTTCGACGTGGCGATGACCGAGCTGTGGCGCGCGGCGATCGGCCGCTACGACCTGATGATGGAGCGCGGCGTGGACATGGTGGTGGCCGAGGCCTCCGCGCGCTTTCTCGGCGCGGCGCGCTTTGACGATGCGCTGGCGCTGGAGGTCTCGATCACCCGTCTGGGCACCACTGCGTGCAACACGCGCCATCGCGTGTTGCGCGACGGCGAGGCGCTCGTGGAGGGCGAGATGCGACACGTGTTCGTGGACCCGCACACGCTGGAAAAGATGCCGATCCCGGACTGGCTGCGCGAGGCGCTCGCGCCGTGGGTGACGGGGGAGGAGCGCGCGGGCGCGTCGGCAGAGCCCGCGGTGTGAAAGAAACCCTGCGGAGCTGAAGTGCGCGGGCGTGCGCACCGATGTCTGGCCTGTGATGAGCAGATTTGGCTTCTTTGCAGCCCTCGCGCTGATCTGCGCCGTCGTGGCGGGGTGCGGCGGGTCCAGCGGCCCAAACGCGCAGGAAAAACAGTTCGTCGCGCAGGCCAACGCGATCTGCGCGCAGGAACTGGCGGTGCTGAACAAGACGCCGGAACCGACCTCGCCCACGCAGGCGATCGGCTACCTGCCCAAAGCGCTCGCGATCATCCAGCGCCAGTCGACGCGCCTGCAGGCGTTGAGCGTGCCGGCATCCAAGCGCGCCGAGCTCGAAGCCGCGCTCGCCAGCGGCCGCCAACTGGGCGTGCTGCTCGAGGGATTTCTGCGCAAGCTTCACGCGGGGTCGTTTGAACTCGCGACCTTCACCCAGGTGCAGACGCAGAGCGTGACGCTGCGCGAACAGATCAACGCGCACTTCCGCCAAGCCGGCCTCGCCAGCTGCCTCACCAGCGCCTGACATTTGCTGGCGGCAGCGGTCGTTACTCAAGGGGACGGCCGCGTGGACGAAGGGGGACCATGCGCCCGATAGCCCTGGTGGGACTGGTCGTATCGCTGCTGCTCGGCGCCATCGGGGTGTCGGTCACGCTTGAGACGGAGCGCCAGCGCGCCAACGAGCAGGACAACGCGCTGCTCGCGGCGACCTCGAGCGAGACGGCGTTGATCACCGACGGAGAGCGCCAGACCAACACCGCGCTGTCGTTGCTGCTCGTGAATCCCGCAGTGCGCGACCTGCTGGGGCCCGCGCGGCTCGCGCCTGGCGAGCGCCGCGCAGACCGGGCCGCATCGGCGCGTGCGCTGTCGACGATCAGGACGACCGGTTTCGTTGCATTCACCGCCGCGTGTCTCGACAGCGCGTCCGGGATCGAGCTCGTGTGTTCGCCCGCGGCGCGCTCCGCGAATTTCCCGACGCGGCTCGGGGCTCGGTTCGTCCGCCTCGCGCACGGTGCGCGTGTGGGCACCGCGAGCGGGTTGTTCCTGTCCCCGGTCTCCGGGCAGCTGTCCGTGGCGTTGCTCGGGCCGCTGAGCATGGGAGGGCGACTGCGCGGCCTGGTGCACCTCGACATCAGCGTGGCCGACACTGCGGGCAGCACGCTGGAGGTGGCGCACACGCCCGGCGTTCAGCTGCAGCTTGGAAGCTATGCCGGCGAGGACATTTCGCTGGACACGGCGCGCGCCCCCATCTCGCAGGGCAGTCTTGAAGTGGGGGAGCTGCACGGCTCGCGCCCGCTGAACACGCTGAACGCCGGCCACCGCGCCGCGGCGGCGGCGCTGCCGCTGACGATCGGCGGTGCGGAGCACGTGGCGGTGGTCGCCACGGCGATCGCGGCAGCGCCGAGCCTGTGGAACTCGTGGAGCAGCGACATGGCGGCGCTGATGGGCATCGCGCTGGCGCTGCTGGTGGGTTCGATCGTGGCGCTCGTGCTGAGCGCGCGCGGCGTGCGCCGCGAACTGTCCACCGACCCACTCACCGGGCTTTACAACCGCCGCGCCCTGATGACCGAGCTGCCGCGCGCGTGCGACCGCGCGACCGAAGATCAGCCGAGCTATTTGTGGTTCTTCGATCTCAACGGTTTCAAGCAATACAACGACTCCTTCGGCCACGTATCGGGCGACGCGCTGCTCGCGCGTCTAGGAGCGCGCATGAAGGAGGCGGTGGAGCCCTTCGGCGCCGCCTACAGGCTGGGGGGCGACGAGTTCTGCGTGCTGGTGTGTCAGCCCGTCGAGGACCCGCACGCGCTGTTCTTGCAGGCGCGCGAAGCGCTCGTTGAACGCGGCGGAGGCTTTTCGATCTCCGCCGCGGCGGGCGCGGTGGAGCTGCCGCGCGAAGCGGACAGCCCGACTCAGGCGCTGCGCCTGGCAGACCAGCGCATGTACCGCGAGAAGGCCACCAGCCGCGGCGGCGGTGCCGAGGTGATCACCGCGGTGCTGCAGGCCGCGCTCGCGCAGCGTGACCCCTACGTGGGCGGCCACTCCGGCGACGTGGCCGGCGACGTGCGCACGCTTGCGCGCACGATCGGCCTCGACGAGCAATCGACGGAGGCGATCGTCAAGGCGGGCGACCTGCACGACATCGGCAAGCTGGGCATCCCCGACGAGATCCTCACCAGGCCAGGGGCGCTGTCGGCCGACGAGTGGGAGTTCATGAAGCGCCACACGCTGATGGGCGAGCAGATCATCGCCGCGGCGGGGCCCTCGCTCGAGCACATCGCACCGCTCGTGCGCTCCAGCCACGAGCGCTGGGACGGCGGCGGCTACCCCGACGGCCTGGCCGGTGAGCAGATCCCGATGGGCGCGCGCATCATCTCGATCTGCGACTCGTTCCGCGCGATGATCGACGAGCGCCCCTACAAAAGCGCGATGAGCGTCCAGGACGCGCTGGATGAGCTGCGCCGATGCGCGGGCACCCAGTTTGACCCCGAGCTCGTGGACGTGTTCTGTCGCGTGGTGGGCGAGCGTCTCACGCGCGACTCGCTTGCCGACCGCGCCTGAGCGGCGTGTCCCTTCGTCGCGGTCACGAGCCGAAGCGGCGCGCCGTGGGTCGGGAACCGGGGTGCTGTGCGCCGGGCGCTTTTCAGTCGAGCGCCGCGGGCAGGCCGAACCCCTCGAACGTGGCGCCGACCTTCTGTGTGTCGATCGGCTCGTCCGGGTAGCGCTCGAACACCTCGGGATCGCGCGCGCGCGCGGAGCGCGCGATGAAGGCGGTCACGTTTGAAACCTGACCGCCGCGCAACGTGAGCACGTTAAGCGCGAACGGGCGGTAGCGGCCGTCGTCGTCGCTCCACGCGTAGAAGCCCAGCGCCGGCTGAGCGTTCGCGCGCACCGGCAGTGCGCGCCAGCGCCACGCGCCGGACAACGGCCAGCCCGTGGCCCATGACGCGATCGCGCCGCGTCCGGCGTACCAGCTTGCAAGCGGCGGCATCGCAAAGGTGGCGTCCTCGCAGAGCATCGCCGCGAAGGCGGGGACGTCGTTTCGCTCCCACGCGTGCACGTAGCGCGCGACCAGCTCGCGCAGGCCCTCGTCTCCAAGCCCTCGCAGCGTGGTCTGCTGGCTCTGCTGCGGCACGCGTTGCTCGACGCCCGCGCGGGCGCGCTGCAGAGCGCTGTTGACCGACGTCACAGTTGTCTGCAGCGTCTGTGCGACCTCCTTCGCAGAGAAGCCCAGCACCTCGCGCAGGATCAGCACGGCGCGCTGGGTGGCCGGCAGGTGCTGCAACGCCGCGACGAACGCGAGCTCGATGCTCTCGCGCTCCTCGTAGCGCGCCTCGGGCGAGGCGAGGCCGTCCTCCAGCCCAAGCGTCTCGTCGGGGTAGGGCTCGAGCCACACCGACTCGGTCACGGGTTCACCCGGCGCGACGTGGGGGTCAGTGGCGGGGCCGTAGTCGATCGGCAGCACCCGCTTTGGCCGGCGCTCGATCGCGGTGAGACACGCGTTGGTGGCGATGGTGTACAGCCACGAGCGCAGCGAGCTGCGGCGTTCAAAGCGCGCCAGCGCGCGCCAAGCCCGCAGCAGCGCCTCTTGCTGCACGTCTTCGGCGTCGTGCACCGAGCCGAGCATGCGGTAGCAGTGCGCGTGCAGCTCGCGCCGGTAAGGGGCAATCAGCTGCTCGAAGGCACCCTCGTCGCCGTTTCGCGCGGCGTCGAGCAGCCGCGCCTCGCGCGCGTCGGCCTGGGGCGAGGGGGCGGCGGCCACCAACCGAGCTTAGACCCCCGAGCTCGCGTGGCGCGATTAGTTTGCGCCACCGCACGGGTCTTTAGTTGATGGCCATGACGTCTCGCGCCGGCGCGCTCGTGCACCTCGAGCTCCACACCGCAAGCCTCGCGGGGGCGCGCTCGTTTTGCGCGCAGCTGTGCGGCTGGCGCGAGGAGGAGGTGCACCGAGGCGAGCGCTCCTACCTCGCGCTCGACCTCGCGCCCGGGCTCGGCGGCGGCATCGTGCAGTGCCCGGTGGGGCGCCCGCTGTGGCTGCCCTATGTCGAGGTGGAGCACGCCGGCCAGGCGACAGAGCGCGCGCTCGCGCTCGGCGCCGAGCTGCTGCTGGCTCCGCGCGAGGGCCCAGCGGGATGGCGCAGCGTGATTGCTTCGCCCGCGGCGGGCGAGCTGGGGCTGTGGCAGCCAAAGCGCTGAGCGCGACCGCTCGCGGGTAGCGCAACTGCGCTACCCGTGTGGCGGTGCGGGTAAGTTGAGCGACCGGTGAGCGCGCCCACACGACAACGGGGCCCAGCCGGCGGCTGGCGTGCGGCGATGATGCTCGCATGCGCGGCGCTGCTCGCCGGATGCGGGGCGGGCGCGCGCGGGGCCAAGCCCTCGCCGGCCGCCGAGGACGGCATCCACAAGATCCGCCACGTGGTGGTGATCATGCAGGAGAACCGCTCCTTTGACAGCTATTTCGGGACCTACCCGGGGGCGGACGGGATCCCGATGCGAAACGGCGTGCCCACGGTGTGCGTGCCCGACCCCGCCAGGGGCGCGTGCGTGAAGCCCTTCTACGACGGCGCCCGCGTGAACGCGGGCGGCCCTCACGGCGTGGTTGCGGCGGCCGCAGACGTCAACAGAGGCCACATGAACGGTTTCATCGCCCAGCAGCAGCTCGGGCGCAGGGCGTCGTGCAAGAAGCTCGTGACCTCGCCGGCATGCACCGCCGCGGTCGGCGGGCGCCCAGACGTGATGGGCTACCACGACGGGCGCGACCTCCCCAACTACTGGGCCTACGCGCGCAACTTCGTGCTGCAGGACCACATGTTCGAGCCCAACGCGTCGTGGAGCCTGCCGGCGCACCTGTTCCTCGTGTCGGAGTGGTCGGCGCGCTGCTCGAGCGCCAGCCCGAAGAGCTGCAAGAACGCGCTGCAGCTGCCGGCGCTGCCACCGGACTTCGGCGTGCACCAGCGCCGAGCCCGGCACCTGAGCCCCTATCCGCCGCCGAAGTACGCGTGGACCGACCTCACCTACCTGCTGCACCGCGCCGGCGTGAGCTGGGGCTACTACGTCGCCGGCGGGCTGCAGCCCGACTGCGCCGACGACGCGTTCGCCTGCGCGCCACCTACGCAGAACTCCAAGACGCCCGGCATCTGGAACCCGCTGCCCTACTTCGACACGGTGCGCGAAGACCGCCAGGTCTCCAACGTCAAGCCCCTTTCGAGCTTCTACGCACAGGCGCTGGGCGGGGCGCTGCCGGCCGTGTCGTGGGTCGTGCCCAGCCAGCGCTTCAGCGAACATCCGCCGGCCTCCACGCGCGCGGGCCAGGCGTATGTGACGAGCCTGATCGACGCGATCATGCGGGGCCCCGACTGGTCCAGCACAGCGATTTTTGTCAGCTGGGACGATTGGGGCGGCTTCTACGACCACGTGAGACCGCCGCGGGTGGACGAGAACGGTTACGGGCTGCGCGTACCGGGCCTGGTCATCAGTCCTTACGCCAAGAGCGGCTACGTCGACCACCAGACGTTGAGCTTCGACGCGTACGCGAAGTTCATCGAGGACGACTTCCTCTCGGGCCAACGGCTTGACCCGAGCACAGACGGCCGCCCCGACCCGCGCCCGGACGTGCGTGAAGATGAGCCCCAGCTCGGCAACCTGGCGAGCGACTTCGACTTCAAGCAGACTCCACGTCCGGCAATGTTGCTGCCCGTGCGCGGGCCGCTGCCGAAGGCCGCGCCGGCGCAGGTGCGGGGGCTGGCAGCAACCACGGAATAGGCGCCCGAGCCCGTCGTTCGCGATCGTTGTCAGAGCGCCCCAGACGCTCGTTTCTCAACCATCCTGTTGAGCGCGCGCGTGCGCGTCAGCCCACCACGCCGTAGCTCGCCAGCGTAACGCCGCTGCCGAGCGCGCGCGAAGAGATCAGCTCGAGCCTGACCGGCTCGCCGCGTTGCGGATACACGCTCATGCCGCTGCCGAGCAGCAGCGGGAACACCTGCAAGTTGATCTGGTCGACGAGGCCGGCGGCCAGCAGCGCGTGCACCACAGAGCGGCTGCCGGCGACCAGAATCGGGTCGCCGTCCTGGCGCTTGAGCGCGCCGACGGCGCCCTCCAGGTCGGAGTGCACGACGGTGGTGTCGTGCCACTCGGAGGAGCCCAGCGTGGTCGACGCCACCAGCTTGGGCATCGTGTTGATCTTCTCCGCCATCGCTCCCTCGCGTTGCGGCCAGGCGCCGACGAAGCTTTCGTAGGTCTTGCGGCCAAGCACCAGGAGGCCCACGTCCAGCTGCTCCTGCTCCTTGTAGGCGCCGAGCTCGTCGCTGAACAGCGGCGCGACCCAGCCCGCGTGCGGGTATCCGGCCTCCCCGCCGGGCGCCTCCATCACTCCGTCAAGCGAGACGAACTCCGTGACGATCAGCTTGCGCATCGCAACGCTCCTTTCGCATCGGGTTGCCATTCAGACCCGCGCGTCGAGCAGGATTCATCGCCGCGGCTTGCGCAGGACACGCGGCGCCCCCAACCGGCGTTTGGGCTCGCTGGACGCGACCTCTGCGGCGCGGTGAAGCGCACGCTTTTGCGCGCAAACCCGATCGCGGCACCGTGCGCCGCGGGCCTGCCGCGCGGTCCCGGCCAACCGTCCAGGGGGGCGCGGTTTGGCTCAGCGCCCGCGCGATGGGGCCGATACGGACGCACATCGTCAGCTACTGCTCAGGGCAAACCCGCCGTGAGGCGGGGACGCAAAGCCAGAGGTCTCGTTCGGAGATAGCTCGGTTGCCAGTTTCCAATTGGCCCAGGAAGGCAGATCGAGTGCACGCAACCCTTAGCCGCAGGCGCCTGGCAGGCACCACACCAGAACGCGCGACGCCCCGCGCGCGGCAGGGCTCGGTCGCCGCCGGCCCGGTCGAGCTTCCCGCCGCTGCGCAGGAGCCGCGCGCCTCGCGCTTCGTCGCGGTGTCGGCGCTGCGCTGGTTCGCCGCCTTCGGCGTATGCGCGTACGCCGCCCACTCACTCGCGGGCCTGGGCGGGCACGGCAGCGACGGCTTTTTTGAAAACTGGCTGTTCAACGGGCTCCTGTTCGCCGGCGCGGCTCTTTGCCTGTTGCGTGGCGCGGTCTCCAAGCTCGAGCGCGCCGCCTGGACTGCGATGGGGATCGGTCTGTTCTGTTGGGCGCTCGGCGAGGTGATCTTCACGCTCGATCCAGCTCAGATCACGCAGGGCACCTTCCCAGGGACCAGTGACTACCTCTGGCTCGTTTTCTACCCTGCCGCCTTTCTCACGCTGGGACTGCTGGTACGCGCGCGCGTGCGCCAGTTCTACCCCAGCCTGTGGCTGGACGGGTTCGTCGGTGCGCTGGCCGTGGCCGCGATCGCCAGCGAGTTCGTGCTGCCGCCGATCGTGGCCGGCACCGGGGGCTCTGTGGGCAGCGTGATAGGCGACCTCATCTACCCGCTCGGCGATCTGTTGCTGTTGAGCTTCGTGGTAGGCGTGTTCGCGGTGACCGGCTGGCGTCCCGGACGCGTGCTGGGCACGGTCGCGATAGCGCTGGGGGCCGGCGCCGTTGCCGACTGCGCCTCGCTCTACTCGTCGGCGACCGGCGGCAGCGGCTCCACCGTATTTGAATCGCTGTGGCCGGCCTCCGCCGTGGGCCTTGGCTGGGCGGCGTGGCAGCCGATGCGCCCGTCCGCCGCGATCGGCCTGCACGGCCGGCGCCTGCTCGTGTTCCCGCTGGGATTCGCGCTGGCGACGCTCGGACTGCTCTCGCTGCAGGACGCGCGCCCGCTGCACGGCGGCGCCTACCTTCTCTCCCTGCTCACGATCGCCGCTGCGCTCGTACGCATGGCGCTGACGTTCTCGGAGAACTTGGGCCTGGTGCATCGCAGCCGCCACGAGGCGCTCACCGATCCGCTCACCGGGCTTGGCAACCGCCGCCGCCTGCTGCTCGCGCTGGAGGACGTGCTGCAGTCCGCGAGCGAGCGCGCGCCCTGGGCGCTTTTGGTGTTCGACCTCAACGGCTTCAAGCGCTACAACGACAGCTTCGGCCACCCCGTCGGAGACGCGCTGCTCGAGCGCCTCGGCGCCAAGCTCGCAGAGGCCGCAGCGCCCGAAGGCAGCGCCTACCGTCTCGGCGGCGACGAGTTCTGCATGCTGGCACCGCTTGCCGAGTGCGCCCCCGAGCTGATCGCGAGCAGGGCGGTGGCGGCGCTGTCAGAGCGCGGCCAGGGCTTTGACATCTCCACCGCCTGCGGTCTGATCACGCTCCCGGTCGAGGCGCGCGACAGCTCCGCCGCGCTGCGCCTGGCAGATGAGCGCCTCTACGCCGACAAGCGCTCGGGCCGGTCGGGCGACGGGCCCGACCAGCTGCGCGACGTGCTGCTCCAGGTGCTGTGTGAGCGCGAGCCCGAGCTGCCCGACCACCTGCGCGACGTCGCGGCGATGGCACGCGCGCTGGCGCTGCGCATGGGGCTCGAGGGCGAGGACCTCGAGATCACGGTGCGCGCCGCCGAGTTGCACGACGTGGGCAAGATCGCGGTGCCCGACGCGATCCTGAACAAGCCCGCGCCGCTTGATCGCATCGAGCGCGCCATCATCGAGCGCCACAGCGAGGTCGGAGAGCGCATTCTCGCCGCGGCTCCTGCGATGGCCCCGGTCGCTCGTCTCGTGCGCGCAAGCCACGAGCGCTACGACGGAGGCGGCTATCCCGACCGGCGCTTCGGCCCAGAGATTCCGCTGGGGGCGCGCATCATCGCGGTCTGTGACGCGTACCACGCGATGATCAGCGATCGCTCCTACGAGCGCGGCATCACCCCGGGTGAGGCAATCGCCGAGCTGCACCGCTGCGCAGGCACGCAGTTCGACCCCGAGGTCGTGCGAGCTTTCTGCGCGGAACTCGACGCCGGTTCGCTCGTCCGCGAGACAGCCGCCGAGCGCGCCCAAGAGCGTGTGAAAGCGTGAGCGTGATGGGCGGGCTCGAACATCGCACCGCCGGCTGTCCGACTCGGATGCGCACCCGCGACGTCGCCCGCGCGCTCGCGGTGGGTGCCGCCTGCGCGCTCGTCAGCGTGCTCGCCGGCGCCCGCGCGGCGCAAGCCGCCATCGCATACACCGCCTATGTGGGCAACTACGGCTCGGGCACGGTCACGCCGGTGAACACGGCCACGAACACGGCTGGGACCGCCATTGCCGTGGGCAGCAAGCCGTTCTCGATCGCGATCACCCCTAACGCGGGGACGATGTATGTCGCCGACTTCGGCTCCGGCACAGTCACGCCAATCAACGTCGCAACTAACACCCCGGGCACGCCCATCGTCGTGGGCGCGAACCCGGCCGGGGTGGCGATCACCCCCGATGGCAGGACCGCGTACGTGTCCAACTACGGCTCCGGCACCGTCACGCCGATCAGCCTCGCCACGAACAGCCCGGGCACTCCCATCGCCGTCGGCAAGAATCCGTGGGGGATCGCGATCACCCCCGACGGGCGCACCGCGTATGTGGCTGACAACGGCTCTAACGCGATCACCCCGATCAACATCGCCACCGGCACCGTCGGTGCGCCGATATCGGTGGCCACGCCGGTCGCGATCACGATCACGCCTGACGGCAAAACCGCCTACGTGGCGGATAGCGAACCGGGCGCGGTGACAACGATCAACCTCGCCACCAACACCGCGAGCGGCTCGTTCTCAACGGGGACCAAATACCAGTGGGGCATCGCCATGGCTCCCGGCGGGCAAGCGGCATACCTGGGCAGCTTCGGCTCCAACACGCTCATCCCGATCCTCACCAGCACCAACACCATGGCTGCACCGATCACGGTAGGTGCCGGGCCGGCAGGGATCGCGATCACCCCGGATGGGAGCACGGCATATGTGTCAAACAGCGGTGGCAACTCGCTGAGCCCGGTCGCCCTGGCCACCGGCGCGGTGGGGCCGCAGATCGGCGTAGGTAGCGTGCCGTTTCCCGTGGCGATCACCCCCGACCAGGCGCCCGCGGCGTCATTTACGGTCAGCCCCGGCCGAGCCGGCGCGCCGAGCTCTTTCAACGCCTCGGCCTCGACCGTCGCGTTCGGCTCGATCGGCAGCTACGCATGGAACTTCGGCGACGGCCAGTCGGCCACGACGGCCACGCCTATCACTACACACACCTATGCCGCCGCCGGCTCCTACACGGTCACGCTGACCGAGACCGATGCCGCGGGAACCTCGACCACGCAGGTGTTCACGGGCCAGACCGTGAGCCTCAACGGGGGGGCCGGCGCCCGCGCCACGCGCAGCGTCTCGGTTTCCGCCCCCGCCGTTGCCGTCATCTCCGCGCGCTCGGTGAGCGTCAACCGGCGCGGCGAAGTCGTGATCCCGATCGTGTGCCCGAGCAGCGCTGCGGGCGGATGTCACGGCGTGATCCAGATCCGGCTCGCACAACCACAGGCTCGGCGCGCGAGCGCGTTCGCGGCGCGCTGCACACGCGGATGTCGCCAACTCGGCAGCACGAAGTACGAAGCCCGCGCCGGGCACACGGTCCGCGTTCGCGTGCATATGGCTTCATTCGGTCGCGGGCTGCTCGCCCGACACAAATCGCTTCGGGTGACTTTGACCGCGACGAGCGTCTCGGGCGGTCAGGCCTCTACGACGAGCCTCACGGTCGTTCTCCGGCCCCGCCGCAAGGGTCGATAGTCGTACCCACACGCGCGAGCTGCGCGGGGAGGCGCGGCGCTCAGCGATCTCTCGGGCGTGCACGCGGTGCGTCGCCGCGGCACCTTCAGGTTTGGGAAAGCTAAGGTTGAGGCCCGCCCTCGGCGGCTCCGCCGACGTAGCTCAGCTGGTAGAGCACTTCACTCGTAATGAAGGGGTCCCCGGTTCGAGTCCGGGCGTCGGCTCTGGAGCTAGTGCTTTTCGCGCATTGCAATAGCGCGACGAGCATCGGCGGATGCGCATGCTCATCGTCCGCAGCAGGCGTGTGGGGTGACGCTTAGCGGACGCTCGCAAATCGCGCAAAGCGGGACTGGAGGCCCGCCACGCCCAGTGAGAGGCACGACCTTCATGAGCTCTGGCGCCGCGCACGCTGAACTGCCGCGCTTCACCGGCGCCGCCGCCAGGTCACGTGACGCACTCGGCGAGCCACCCGCTTTTCCACGTGGCCGCGCCCCCGCGCCGCGGCTGCATCGTGGCGTTCGCCTTCGTCGCGCTGCCCTCACTGGTTCGCCGGCCGTCCCGGTCAGACGTGCGCGCACGGGGCCCGCTTGGCCGCTAGTCTCCCCCACGCATCACACGGCGCCCCTGGCGCTCGGCCGGGGGGCCGCAACGGCGCACCTACTGGAGGTGGCGACGATGGGGGGATTTGGCACAGCGCGCGTGACGCTCGTGTGCGTGGGGCTGGCGATCGGGTCATGCCTTTTGGCGAGCACCGGCACAGCAGCCGCAAAGGGCTCAAAGCCCGTGATCTCGAACTTCAAGGCGGCTCCGGCGAGCGTTCCCTCCGAAGGCACCGTCATCGTGAGCGCCACGGTCTCAGGCGCAAAGGAATGCACGCTGTCCTCAAGCAAAGCGGTGGCCGGACTGCCGGCGACCTTCTCCTGCGAAAGCGGCAACGTGAACACGGGCGTGCTGATGCCCGCCAACACCGGCAAGAAGGCCGTCAAGTACAAGCTGCGGCTGATCGCGGTCGCCTCTACCGGGGGCAAGTCCAAGGCCAAGGCCACCGTCTCCGTCAGCCCCGCCGTCCCGCGCACCGCCACGGTCGTCGCCGCCGGCTACAACAACGTCAACGGCGACTACACCTGCGCGCGGCTGTCCACCGGCCACGTCGAGTGCTGGGGCTACAACACCTACGGCGAGCTCGGCGACGGCAAGACGACCTACTCGGGCACGCCGGTCGAAGTGTTGGGCATCACCGAAGCCACCCAGGTGACCGCTGGCGCCGGCCAAAGCTGCGCGCTGCTGTCGACACGCCACATCGACTGCTGGGGCTACAATCCAGACGGCGAGCTCGGCGACGGCACGACCACGACGAAAGACACGCCGGTCGAAGTGTTGGGCATCACCGACGCCATCCACGTGGCCGCCGGCAACCTCGACACGTGTGCGGTGCTGTCCACCGGCCACGTCAAGTGCTGGGGCTACAACGGATTCGGCGAGCTCGGCGACGGCAGTAGCACCGGCCCGGAAGCCTGCTTTTCTGGAGAGTCCTGCAGTAAGACGCCGGTCGAAGTGATGAACATCGCCGAAGCCACCCAGGTGACCAACGGCGGCCAGAACACGTGCGCGCGGCTGTCCAACGGCCACGTCGAATGCTGGGGCCAAGGCCCACTCGACCACGGGACCACCACGCACTCAGACACGCCGGTCGAAGCGTTGGGCGTCACCCAAGCCACCCAGGTGACCGCCGCCTCCTCCGACACCTGCACGCGACTGTCCACAGGCCCCATCGAATGCTGGGGCGGCAACCAATACGGCCAGCTCGGCGACGGCGAAACGACCACATCAGCAACGCCGAAAAAAGTGTCGGGCATTACCGAAGCCACCTGGGTGACCGCCGGCTGGTTCGACACGTGTGCGGTGGTCTCCAACAGCCACGTCGAATGCTGGGGCATCAACGGAGAAGGTGAGCTCGGCAACGGCAAAACGGGCAACCCGTCAGACACGCCGGTCAAAGTGTCGGGCATCTCCGAAGCCAGCCAGGTGACGGCCGGCCGCGACCACGCCTGCGCGCGACTGTCCACAGGCCACATCGAATGCTGGGGCAACAACCAATACGGCCAGCTCGGCGACGGCGAAGCGGGCAACGAGTCAGACACGCCGAAAAAAGTGAAGGGCATATAGGAGGCAGCGCATCGATTGAGTCGGAGGCGTCGCCTTCCTGTGCAATCGCGGCCGGACGTCCGCGCAGGGCGTCCGGCCGCTAGGGAGGAGACTCGCGGCGCTAGCGCTATCGCGTGAAAAGAGGCGTCCACGCCGCGGCTCGCGAGACGCTCGGAATGGACGAAACGCAGTCGTCTCGTCGGGCAGTGACCTCGCGCCTGCCTCCGGGGCGGAGCAGGCGACCGGCGGCTCGATCCGGTCGGACACGTCGCGCCCGTCGTATGGAAGCTTTACGGAAGCCTCAGCCGCCCCCAACCGACCCACAGCCACCCGCAGAACGAGCCCGAAACGCCTGCCGTGCCAGGCGAAACCCGCATACGACCCGCAGCCGCCCGTCTTAGCTCGCTCCTCGTAATGAAGGGGTCCCCGGTTCGAGTCCGGGCGTCGGCTTGGAGCCTCAACGGCTGGAAAATCGGGGCTTTCCCTGGCATGGCGGGACATCGGGCCGGGATGCTCGGGCGGTCGCCATGACCCGCACGTGACCCATATCGATCCGTAGTAGCCCGCTACGCCTGGCCGATACGCGCTATTGGCTTCTGGGCGCTCAGCCGCCGGCGACTAGCTCCCCAGAGTGTCCCGGACCGCTCAGCCGAACTGTTTTCAAACTGCGAGCGCCTCCGCTCTCAAGTGCCGGTGACTGCAAGAGGCCAGCCGCTTGCTTCCGAGCGCCGCACCCGCCCGGAGCGCACCGATGGCACCCCGGGCGACTGGCGCTTAAGAGACGACCTAACTACCCAGCAGGCTCACGAACGAGAATCCGTTCTGTGACGGCACTCCATTGGTGTTAAGTATCTTGACGGTGATATCTGGCTCACCGGCTTTGCAGACGTCCACGGCGTGTGCCATCACAGGCTGTCCTTCATAGACGGGCGTGACTATCGTGTCGGGCGTTTCCGAGCTTGTGGCGCATACGGGAAACTTGCCAAACGGCGGAATAATCTCGTATTCACCCGTGTTCGGATTGGAAACGGTGAACGTGCCGTTTAGCGCCGCTCCGCCCGGCGTAACCGCGCCAACAAGGCCGGACGGGCCGGTTGCACCTTTCGGTCCTTCTTTGCCTTCTTTGCCCGCAGGCCCTTCTTTGCCTTCTTTTCCAGCGGGGCCTTCTTTGCCTTCAGCTCCGAGTTCCGTCAGCGTGTACCCGGGTTTACACACCCCGCCTTGCGGGGAGCGGACCGGTTTGCCTTCCTTCAGACAGACTTTGGTGCCGCCCGCGGCGAATACTGTGCCGACCGTCAGCACGAGCACCGCGACCAGGACAACTGCGAAAACCGTTCGTTTCATTGGGAGCCTCCCCCTCGTCCATGGTGCGACGCCCGCTGCGTCGCGCCCCTCGGCGTCCCAGCGTACTCCTGGGGTCGTCGCGGCGTTCGCTGGTTAGACGACTACCGAGCAGAAGCCAAGCGCGACAGAAACGGCAAGCGGCTGCCGGACATGCGCGGCCTTGCTTCGCTTCCATGTTGCTGCGGCGTATCGCGTCATGGGGACGGGAACTGCGCAGCTGTCCGTAGAGTTCCGGGCGAGAGGGAGATGGAAAAACTCGCATGGGTGTGACCGATCAGCTCCTACGAGGCGCCGGGGCCGCGATCCTCGACGCGCTAAATCACGCGATCACGATCCGAGGGCACGACCAGCACCTGATCTATGCCAACAAGGCGGCCCTCGATCGTCTAGGCGTAGCCTCGGTCGAGGACTTGCGCAACACCGATCCGCGGATGCTGATGGGCGGCTTCGAGCCCGTCGATGAGGATGGGCGGCCGATCTCCATGGAGGAGCTGCCGTCGGTCCGACTGCTGCGGGGCGAACAACCGGAGCCGCTCCTGCTGCGCTGGGTCAGCCCGGCCACGGGCGAGGAGCATTGGGCACTCCTGACGACAACTGCCGTTCGTGATTCGCACGGCGCGATCGAGGCCGCGGTCACGATGATCGAGGACGTCACTGACAGCAGGCGCAAGACGATCCGCCTCGAGTTCCTGGCACAGACGACAGACCGGGTCCTCGGTTCGCTTGACTATCAGGAGACGCTCCGCAGCGTGGCTAGCCTCGCCGTCCCCTTGGTCGCCGATTGGTGCGCGGTCGACCTGTTTGACGGCCACGGAGGACGCGAGTCTGTTGCGGTCGCGCATACCGATCCCGCGAAGGTACAGCTCGCTGAGCGACTGCGCGCCTTCGAGCCCGATCATCTCGATCCAGACCAGGGGCTCGGGTTGGTGCTGCGCACCGGCGAGCCGCTGCTCTATGAAGAGATCACTGACGAGCTGCTCGTCCGGGCAGCCAGAGATGCTGAGCATCTGAAGCTATTGCGTGCCGTCGGCATGCGCTCGGCATTGATTGTGCCCATGACCGGGCGCGAGCACGCCATTGGCGCGCTGACGATGGTCAACGCTGAGTCTGGTCGCGTGTTTCGTGCGAGCGATCTGGAATTCGCCGAACAGATCGCCAAGCGCGCGGGGATCGTGGTCGAGAATGCGCGCCTATACAGCGAGCGCGCTGAGATCGCGCGCACGCTGCAGCGTAGCCTCCTGCCCGATGCGATACCCGAGTTTCCAGGATGGGAGATCTCGACGCTCTACCTGCCTGCGGGCCGGGGCAACCTGGTCGGCGGCGACTTCTACGACTTCTGGGAGGTAGAGGGCGATCTGCTCATGATCATCGGCGATGTCACAGGCAAAGGTGTCGGCGCAGCCGCGATGACGTCTCTCGTGCGCCAAACGGCTCGCGCCGCATCCGAATTCGATCCCCGACCGAGTCGAATCCTCGAGCGCATCAATGCGGCGCTGAAGCGCCGTCCTTCGCTGTCAATTTGCACCGCCGCTTGTCTGCGCTTCAGGGAGGATCGCGTCACGATGGCGTTGGGCGGCCATCCGCTGCCCACCTGCGTGAGCGGCGAGCATGTCCATGAGGTCGGGCAACCAGGCACGATGCTCGGCGTCTTCGATAACGCTAGCTCGGTCGAAACCTCTTTTACGGTACACCCTGGCGAGACGCTCGTTGCCATCACGGATGGGGTTACCGACACGCGTGGCCCTGGAGGAGAGCGGTTTGGCGAAGAGCGGCTGATGATGCTGCTCGCCGATACCGGAGACGCCCCCCCCGGGGCGCTTTCGCGGCAGCTCGCGACAGCCCTCGAGGAATTTCAGGTAGGTGCCCAGGCCGACGACACGGCCGCCGTCTTCATGCGTTTCACCGGGTAGCGGCAACCCATCGGGCTCAGCGCCAAATCCATTCGCCCGACTATCTGCGGATAAGTCGCATCGCCTCAAGAAACAGGCGATCGCCGACCGCTCCGTGCTCGATCGGTGGCTGTGCTCCACGGCGCCGTGGTGGAAGAAACCGCTTCGCGGCCTCGCTGCCGCGCCGAAGTCGATGGAAGCGTTATGGAAGCCTCAGCCGCCCGGATTTGACCCGCAGAAATCCGTATTTCGCACCGAGATCGCCCATGTTTGCGCCCAGACCCGCAAGAGACCCGCAGCCGTCCGCATCCGCTCGCTCCTCGTAATGAAGGGGTCCCCGGTTCGAGTCCGGGCGTCGGCTCTGTTGAAAAGCGCCCCACACCGGGCAGGCTGTCGGTTGAGCCGCGAGCAGTCGATGGCTTGCTACACGACGCAGCGGGCAAGCAGACCGGGCCCCCGAGCTGCAGAAGGCCATCGACCGGAGTGCCGCTACGTATCGTCGATCGAGACGCCCGTCTGAAGGATCAGGCGGCGCGTTCGCTCATCTTCGACGGCGCAGGTTATAAACCTCTGTATTACGGCGTAAACCGCGACCTGACATCTAACCCGAACTAGGAGTAGGGTGCCGAGAGGCCATCATCGGCCCAGGTCGACTAGTGCGCGCGAAAGCGGGGGTGTCGGGCGCACGCAGACCATACTCGCCCCTCGCGAAGCAAGGGAGGACAGGATGAACAGGAAACACCTGGTCGGGCTCGCCTCACTGTTGGCCGTCGCTGTGTTTGCGGTAACGGCGGTGGCGGCTCAGGCTGAACCGCACTGGTATCTGAACAGCAACATCCTTGTCGGTAAAAAGACGGTCAAGACGCGTGGCGCGCTTTCATTCAGCAACCTTATTCCCGGAACCACAATCGTGGTCACCTGCAAGGTGAAGGA
Organism: Solirubrobacteraceae bacterium; assembly: GCA_035939635.1. Classification (GTDB taxonomy): domain Bacteria; phylum Actinomycetota; class Thermoleophilia; order Solirubrobacterales; family Solirubrobacteraceae; genus Palsa-744. The sequence continues at coordinate 2,777 of DASZFR010000224.1, read as the reverse complement.
CGTCGAGGTACTCGAAAATCCGGCATCGGGCGGTGCGGGCGTGGACTTGATGAAAGTGTTCAAAGTCACCGGGTGTGGACCAAATCCGTGCCCGGTCTCGTCGGCCGGTACGCAAGGTGCACTGAAAGTAACGTCGCTCGGCCTGCCTTGGGCTACGAAATTAGTCGAAGTGCCTCCGATCGCGGACGAAATAGCCGGAATGAAATTGGTGTTTTCCTGCAAAGGGACAGGAGTCCTCGTGATACTGTCGGGGACGCTGTTCCCACGGGTCAATCCCGGCTTTCTCGAATTCAACTCTCCGACCACGGGCACCCTCGGTGGCGTCAACGTCAATGGCAATGACAGTTTCATTCCGTTTGGCGTAAGCGCGAAAAATCCATAGCACCGCGGCGCCCAACGGACTCGATAGATAGCTAGGTCGTCTGTGTGGGGACGGGTGGTTGTCCCCACACAGAACCGCGGCCGGGCGGACCACTCCCATCGACCACCAGCAGCGTGTGGCGGGGCGCTCACAACATCGAACGTCGCAGCGGCCCCGGGCGCTGGGGTGGCTGTGGTGACCTCAGGCGGCGGCTAGCAGCGCGTCGCACTCCGCTTCAGGCTCGCCTTCAGAACGTGAGCCACCGCCTGGTGCTCGTCCCCACCGGCGGCCGGAGCGGCATCGGCTGGGGGTGCCGGCTGGGCTCATGCTCGCTTCAGGAACCTTAAATAGAACGCCGCGAACACCAGGACAATCCCGACGTTTACCATCAGGCGCTCCCAGAACCGATGCCTGAAGAACAAGACGTCCACGCCGACCACGACGGCTACCAGCGCGAGCACGTAAAGCACCACACCCGCCTGCCTTTCCATCGTTCCAGCCTACTTCTCTCGGACCGCGTCGCGGCCACTGATGACGCCGCCGGTCGGCAGGGCGTCGGGTGCCACAACGTCATCGGCGATTAGCTCCCGACCCCCGGAAATAGCCGCTCCTAAAAGCTTCATAGGCCGGGCGTGTGACCGCTACGTTCTCGGCCGATGGCTAACGCCGCCTCGCTGCTGAATTTGCGCGCTTAGCGAGCGTCCGGGCGACACCAGAGCAGACGAGCGGAGGGGACGACGGGGACGCGCCCCGCTGAGGACGGCGAGACGCCTGCTTCGCCCCGGCGTAAGCGAGCGTGCCGGAGCGTGCGCTCGTGCGACCGGAGCTCGTCCAACCGCGACACGGTGGTCGAGACCCGGGGGCGGTGTAACAGCGGTGAATATCGCGATGCCACGATATTTGGAGTGGTGCGCACCCAGGTGCGCGTTCGGGCATCCCGCCGCTTTGAGTGAGCCTCCTCGCCGGGCGGATGCTCCCGGGCGGCGATAGGCTTTCACGCGCCCAGCCAACCGAGGTGCCGTGAACGACTCGCAGCTCCATGACGCAGCAGCTGACGACGCGGCAATGGGACTCCTCGCCGGCGAGATCTCCGAGCTGGCGCGCTCGCTCGCGCCGGAGACCGAGCGCCAGCGCCAGCTCCCGGGCGAGCTGCTTTCGCGCCTGCGAGCGTCGGGTCTGATGATGGCCGGCGCTCCGCGCGAGGTCGGCGGCCTCGAGCTCGCGCCCGGCCTGGCGCTGCGCTGCGCTGAGGAGATCGCGCGCGGCGACGCGTCCGCCGGCTGGTGCGTGTCGATCGCCGCCACGAGCAGCCTGCTCGCGGCCTACCTGCCGGCGGAGAGCCGCGACGAGCTGTTCGCCGACCCGCAGGGGATCGCGGCGGGAATCTTCGCCCCGCGCGGGAAGGCGCGAGCGGTCGACGGCGGGGTGATCGTCAGCGGACGGTGGGCCTACTGCAGCGGGATCATGCACGCCGGCGTGCTGTTCGCGGGCTGCTTTCTCGAGGGCGACGGTACGTCCAGCGACGCTCCGCCGCGGCCGAGCAGCGTAGGCATGCTCCGCGATGAGCTCGAGATCCTCGACACGTGGCACACGCTCGGCCTCCGCGGCACGGGAAGCCACGATGCCATTGCCGACAAGCTGTTCGTTCCGGGGGCGCGCGTGCTGTGCCTGCTCGACGGCCCGCTCATCGAGCGGCCGCTGTACCGCTTCCCGGTCTTCGGGTACTTCGCGCTGTCGATAGCAGCCGCGGCTCTGGGCAACGCGCGCGGGGCGATCGAGGAGTTCGCCGCGCTGGCGGCGCACAAGGTTGGGCAGGGCTCGACGCGCACGCTGGCCGAACGCTCGGCGACGCACGCGGTCGCTGCCCAGGCGGAGGCGTCGCTGCGCGCGGCGCGGGGACTGTTCTACGCGGCGATCGAGGCTGCGTGGGCGGCGGCGCATGAGGATGAGCCGGTGCCCGTCCCCCTGCGCAACGACCTGCGCCTGGCGGCCACCCACGCTGCACGCATCTCGGCGGCGGTGGTCCGTGACCTGTATGACCTCGCGGGCGGGCCGGTGATCTATGACGACTCACCGCTTCAGCGGCGCTTTCGCGATGCCTATACAGCCACGGCCCACTTCCAGGTCAACGCCGCCTCGCGCGAGCCGCAGGGACGCATACTGCTGGGACAGCCGGCCGACACACTGATGATCTGAGGATTGGCGACTCCTGTAGTCGTGCACTTGAGCAGCAGTCTCCCTGCGGGCTCCGCTGGCATACCAGGAGACAAGAACACGGACAGGGACTTGACTCGTGGCCGCGCCGCCCACCCCGCCACTAACACCACAGTTCCGGGCGTGGCTGGAACACGAAGCTGCGTGGGGCAGACGGGCGGTCTACGGTCCCAGGTCGTGACTTGCCTCGCAACCTGCCGTC
>DASZFR010000223.1:0-2747 GCA_035939635.1 Solirubrobacteraceae bacterium | reverse complement strand
ATCCCGACCAGCGAGGCGCCCACCCGCGCTGAAGGGAGCATTCTTGCTCGCCAGTCATTGTCGCGCACCGTATGGGGGTGGCCGCGACGAGCTGCAGGCGTAGTCTCTTTCCCTCGGCGCCTTCCTCGTGGATCGTCGCCGGCAACTCGTCGACCTAGAAGTAGTCCCGTGCCTACCCTGACGGCGCCGTCATGCCGCCAGTGTGACGCCACGTACGCAATGTGGGGGCGGCTGACCGCAGCAACCGGGATCTTGCCAAGCGGGGCGACCGCTCGGCGTCTGGAGCGGAGCTCAGCGGGCGCTCGCAAATCGCGCGAAGAGACAGCTCAGTCGGAGTCGATCCCACTCGCTCGAACCGCGAGCGATCTCAGGCCCCTGCCGAGCAACCGGCTCGCAGGCGGCGGGCGCAGCGTCGCAAACCCTCAACCGCCCTCAAGGAAAGGGACGTGAAAAGGACGTGGCGCGCAAAAGGACCCTTTTAGCGCCCCCTCACGCGGCCTCGCCCGCTGCCCCAAAACCTGCCGACGTGCAGGCATCTTAAGAAATGGCGAGACTCGGAATCGAACCGAGGACACCACGATTTTCAGTCGTGTGCTCTACCAACTGAGCTATCTCGCCGAACCGCGTCAACCTTACCCGCTCGCAAGTGCTCCGAGGCGGTGTCGCGACCCGCAAGCTCGACCGGAGGTTCGCGTCGCGCGACCCTACTGATCGGCGCGCGCGGCGGCCCGTCTGGACAGCCGAGCCCAATCGCCCTCAGGGCGAAGAATGGCCTTCGCCGCGGCCGGCTTCAGGCGGGGTGGGACCTTTGCCATGTTCGCCGGAGCTCGAGCCTTTGCCGCCTTCGGCCGGAGTCGGCCCTTTGCCTTTGCCGCCTTCGCTCGGAGTCGGCGCTTTGCCTTTGCCGCCTTCGCTCGGAGTCGGCCCTTTGCCTTTGGCCGCTTCTTCCTGGTTCGAGCCCTTACCTCCTTCGCCGGGGGTCGGGCCTTTGCCTTTCCCACCTTCGCCGGTACTCGGCGCTTCTCCTTTCCCGCCTGCGCTCGGGGTAGGACCATGACTGCCTTCGGCGGGAGTTGAACCTTTGCCGTCGGCGCCTTCGGTCGGCGCGGACGCGTTGCCTTTTGCAGCCGCGGTCGGGCCCGGCACGCTGCGTTCGCCTGCCCCGCTCGGCGGGGAGGACGACGTCGGGCTGGCGGCCGGTGAGCTCCCGCCGCGAGTGGCTACGCCCGAGGAACGCAACACAGCTGATGCGCCCGGAGCACGTGTCGCGTGGTGCGACCTCGGCCTCGGTCGCGCGCGCGCTGGTAGCGCCGGTGTTGTCGGCGTCGTCTGTGCAAATCGCGCGTAACGAGTATCGATCGCACCGCCGCGCGTTGCCGTTTGGATCGGATGGCGGCTGGGGACGGGGTGAGCGATCGCCGCCACGCCCACCGCGGCAGTCACGGCAGCCACCTGGGCCGCCGACGCGACGCCCACCACGCCGTTACCGAGCCAGGACAGCCCCTGTCCTGGGAGCGATGTCAGCGACGCCCACAGTGCGAGGAACGGACGCCGGCCTGAATACAGTCCGCAAAAGGCGCGCACGACGACCGGGTCAAGCTTCACTCCGGCCTCGTACTTGAGGATGTCGATCGCCTGCTTGTGCGGGCGCGCCGGCCTGTACGGACGCGCAGAGGTGATCGCGTCGAACGTGTCTGCGACCGCGATGATCCGCGCCCCAAGCGGGATCTCCTCGCCGGACATGCCGCACGGATATCCCGTTCCGTCGAGCCGCTCGTGGTGGTGGCGCACGATCGCCGTCAGTTCGGGATCGCCGAGCACGTCTGCCATGCCCGCACCGTCGACCGGGTGTCGCTTGATCACGTCGAACTCCTCGTCGGTGAGCGCGCCTGGCTTGCGCAGGATGGCGGGCGGCGTCTCGATCTTCCCCACGTCGTGCACCGCCGCAGCTGTGCGGATCCGCGCCACCTGCTCGCGTGAGAGTCCGAGCTGTCTGGCGATCATCCACGAATGACGCGCGACCCGGCGCGAATGACCGTGCGTGTGCGGGTCGGTGGCCTCCAGCGCCGCGCCCAGCTTCTCGAGCGCGCTTGCCTGAGATTCGGCTGACAGCCCGCCGCTGACGCGACGCTGCGCCTTGGTCATCGAGCCGAGCAGCCGCAACGCCGAGGCAAGCCGCCGCTCGGCTCGCCAGCGGCGCACGAACCCCCACACCATCAGCTCGCCGAACAGCAGGTCGCCCGAACCGTCGCGTGTCTCCCAAAAGGCGCTACCGAGGTAAGAGGCGGTGAGCGAAACCGCCATCGCCACCACCATCCCGACCGGCGCAGATGCGATCACGCCGGCCGCGCGCAGGCGCCACACGAGCAACATCGGGCACACGGCGACGAGAAACGTCGCCACCGCGACCTTCCACAGATGCCGCCGGAGGGACGCTGCGCCTGGACGCTCAGCGCGCCGCTCGGCGGCCGCGTCCAGGACCGCGGCGGGTTTCACCGGCTCCGCCAGAGCGCACGAGGAATCTCGGCGCGCGGGCGCCGCGCGTCCGGCGGCGTGTGCCAGGTGCTTTCGATGACGTAGCGCGTTCACTCGGTGTGCCTTCGTTGGCGAGACTTGGCAGCCGAGCTATCTCGCGTGGAGACCTCTGGCTTTGCGTCCCCGCCTCGCGACGGGTTTGCCGTTAGCAGCCGCGGTGTCGATCTGGGACCGTTATCGGCACCACGGTTAAACGGCTAAGACGCTCACGC
>DASZFR010000222.1:0-22308 GCA_035939635.1 Solirubrobacteraceae bacterium | reverse complement strand
AACATCCCGCTGCTCTCGAGTGCCGGGCCGGCGTTCAGGTTCCCGCAGTCGTCGCTCGTCTACTTCCAGTTCGTGTTCGCGGCGATCACGCCGATCCTGATGCTCGGGTCCGTGCTCGGGCGGATCAACTTCAAGGCGTGGATCCCGTACGTGGCGCTGTGGATCACGTTCGTGTACGCGGTCAACGCGTTCCTGATCTGGGGCGGCGGCTACTTCGCCGCGCACGGCGCCCTGGACTACTCCGGCGGCTATGTGATCCACCTCGCCGCAGGGGTCTCGGGGTTCGTGTTCGCCGCGGTGATCGGCCCGCGATTGCAACGGGACCGCGAGGTCGACGCGCCCAACAACCTGCTGATGGTGGCGGTCGGCGCGGGTCTGCTGTGGCTCGGCTGGAACGGCTTCAACGGCGGGGACTCCTACTACGCGGGCGCAAACGCATCCGCGGCGGTCGTCAACACCAACATCTGCACCGCGGTGGCGGTGATGGTGTGGATCGCGTGGGACTACATATTCCGCGACAAGCCGTCGATGATCGGCTCGGTCAACGGCATGATCACCGGGCTCGTGGCGATCACGCCCGCAGCCGGGTTCGTCAACGGCTACGGCGCGATTGCGATCGGAGTGATCGCGTCCACGCTCGTGTGGATGGCGATCCGCTTCCTCAGCCGCGCGCCGATGTTCCGCTCAGTCGACGACACGCTCGGGGTGATCTACACGCACGGCGTGGCCGGCCTGTGCGGCGGTCTGCTCGTGGGGGTGCTGGCAGATCCGCACATGGTCGAGTACCTCGGCGTGGGCAAAACACCGAACCTGCCGGGGCTGACCAGCGTGGTCCACGGACACTGGACACTGCTGCGCTGGCAGGCGGAGACGGCAGGCTGGGTGATCGGCTACACCGCGATCGCCACGTTCGTGATCCTCAAGGTGATCGGCATCTTCCTGCCGTTGCGACTCACCGACGAAGAGCTCGAGATCGGCGATCACGCGATCCACGGCAACGAGGTCTACCCGTCCGATGTTCCAACCCTCGGCGGCCCGCACGCGCCTCCTCCTGCGTGGCAGCCGAGCCCAGCGCCCGCGGGCGCGTAAGGGCAGGGAAGCCGCAGCCTGGGCGCGCCCGCCTCACGGGCGCGCCCAGGCTGGCCGCCGCAGAGCGCACGCTCCTTGGTGCTCGGCAGCACGGCGGTCCGCTCTCGCACCACCAGGCCCGGTGCGAGAGCGGCGGTCTCCCCGTGATCGTTCGTTCCGTGCGCCGCCGGGGGGCCCGGCGCCGCCGCGCCGTCTACGCGGGGCTCACTGCGGGCACCGAGCTCGACGCGCGCTCGGCTTAGGCGGCGCTGCACCCGGCGCCTGTCAGCGTCGCGCTCGCGGGAGAGCCGCGGCGGACTGCCACCATGAGCTGCTCCATGCGTGTGCTGCTGACGGGGATGTCGGGGACCGGCAAGTCATCGGTTGTGCGCGAGCTGCGGCGCCGCGGGTTTCGTGCCTACGACGCCGACGATGACGGCTACGCCGAGCCGGCCACTGACGGCGTATGGCGCTGGCGTGTCGGCAAGGTCTCGCAGCTCCTCGAGGGCGCGGCCGACGAACCGCTCTTCTTCGCCGGCTGCTCGGAGGAGCAGGCGCAGTTTCACTGGGACGTCACGGTCCTTCTCACGGCGCCCAACACACTCATCCTGGAGCGGCTGGCGAGCAGGACCACAAACCGCTTTGGCAAGAGCGCAGGTGAGCGCGAGCGCATCCTGGCGGACATGCGCGACGTGGAGCCGCTGCTGCGCAGATCAGCCGACGTTGTCGTTGAAACGACGGAACCGCTCGCGTGTGTTACCGACAGGGTCCTGGATGCGGCGTCGGCCGCCGGTCGGCCGTGAACTGTCGTGGCGTCTGTTGCGAAGCGGCGCAGCCTGGCAACGCGTGGCGGCGACCGCTCGCGGCTACGCCGCGTCGGCCGTGAGGCCGACAGGGCAGCTCACGCCCGTGCCGCCCAGGCCGCAGTACCCGCCGGGATTCTTCGCGAGGTACTGCTGGTGGTAGTCCTCGGCGTAGTAGAACTCACCCGCCCTCACCAGTTCCGTGGCGATTTGACCGTGGCCGGCCTTCGTGAGCACCTCTTGGTAGGCGTCGCGTGACCGTTCGGCGGCTTCGCGCTGAGCGTCGTCGCGCCACAGGATCATCGAGCGGTACTGCGTGCCGACGTCGTTGCCCTGGCGCATGCTTTGCGTGGGGTCGTGTCCCTCCCAGAACAGCTTGAGCATCTGCTCGTACGTGGCGCCGGCGTTACGGTCGAACGCCGCGAGCACCGCCTCGGAGTGACCGGTGCGCCCGCTGCACACCTCCTCGTAGGTGGGGTTCGGCGTATACCCGCCGTCGTAGCCCACCGCGGTCGTGTACACCCCGGGTGCCTCCCAGAAGATCCTCTCCGCGCCCCAGAAGCAGCCCATTGCGAAGATCGCCACCTCGACGCCGTCGGGGAACGGCCCCTTCAAAGGCGTGCCGAGCACCGCGTGACGCTCGGCCACGCGCATCGGCGTATCGCGGCCCGGCAGCGCGTCCTCGGGTGAGACGAGCGTGGTCTGTTTGCGCGTGAACAGCATCCTGAGTTCAGACTAGTGCATAGTGCGCAGCCGTCCGAGCACGTGGGGGAGACCTGCGTGTTCGACGTCCTCCCGCGGCGGCAGGCCGGCCTTTTCGAGCACGCGCCGCGAGGCGCGGTTGCCCGTGGCCGCGAGTCCCACCACCTCGCGGATCCCCAGCTCGCGCGCGTACTGCACCGAGACCAGCGCTATCTCGGTCGCGTAGCCGCGACCCCATACGTCGGGCCGCAGCGCGTAGAGCACCTCCACGCAGTCGTTTCCCGCGATCACCGAGCTACGCAGCCCGCCGCGCCCCACGAACACCCCGGTGTCGAGCTCGAAGAACACCCACGGCCCGAACGAGCGCGATTGCCAGTGTTCGATGTCGCGGCGCAGCACCTCGAGGGCCCGCTCGTCTGCGCGCTCACGCGGCTCGCGCGGCCACAGGACGGTCGCCACCGCCGGGTCCGCGAACAGGTCGCGGTACAGGCGCGCGTGCTCCTGCCACGGCCGCTCGCGACGCAGCCTGGGTGGGGGCACCTAGCCTGCCGCGCGCGGCGCGTAGCGGTGGTGCAGCATGAGCGCGTTGCCGTCGGGGTCGGAGAAGAAGGCCATGAAACAGACTCCGGTATCGAGGGTGTCGCCCGCGAACTCGACGCCGCGCTCTTCGAGCGCAGTGCGCGCCCGGGCGACGTCGTCCACGTGGAGCGCCATCGCGTTCGGGTTGATGTTGTGCGCGAGGCCCATCTCCTCCGCGTCGAAGACGCTCAAGGTGAGGTTGCCGGTCTCGAACTCGGCGTAGTTGCGCTCGCGCAGGTAGACCGATCTCGGCAAACCGAGCGTCGAGCCGTAGAACTCGACCGCGGTGTCGAGGTCGCGGGTGGGCATGCCGACGAAGTCGACGCCGGTGACGAGCTGCTCGGTGGTGCTCACGTTCTGCCTCCTGGGGTCGGGACGCGGGTCGGCCCGATCGTACCCGTCGCGGGCGTTCGCGATGCATCCATCTGGCGCCGCTGCTGGCGGCGGGCGGACCTCCTGTTGATAGGACTGCAGCGGGTGCGGCGTGGCGCGCGCGGCGCGACGAGGCCGGCCAAGGAACGAGCCGCGAGGCCGGGCGCTAGCATCGCAGCCTGATGGGGGAGCCCGCCGCGGTTCGCTACGAGATCGACGGCCGGGTTGCGCGCCTCACTCTCGACCGCCCCGGTCGCGGAAACGGGATCACACGTGCGCTGGTGGTGCAGCTGGCCGAGTGCGTGGAGCGCGCAGACCTCGATCCGGCCGTGCATGTGCTGCTGCTCGCAGGGGCCGGCCCCGGCTTCTGCGCAGGCTATGACCTGGTGGAGAGCGCCGAGGGACAGGGCGCGTCCGCGCGACCCGACACCGATCGGGCTGCGGGGTCGCCGCTTGACCCCGCGGTGATCGCCGCAAACCACGACCCCGGCGCGACGTGGGACCCGATGGTCGACTACGCGATGATGGTGCGCAACGTTCGCGGCTTCATGAGCCTGGCGCACTGCGGCAAGCCGGTGGTGTGCAAGGTGCACGGCTTCTGCGTGGCGGGCGGCACCGACATGGCGCTGTGTAGCGACCTGCTGGTGATCGCAGCCGACGCCAAGATCGGCTACCCGCCGGCGCGCGTGTGGGGCTCGCCGACCACCGCACTGTGGGCGCACCGCCTCGGCGCACAGCGCGCCAAGCGCCTGCTGTTCACGGGCGATTCGCTCTCGGGCGCGGAGGCGGTCGAGTGGGGGCTTGCGATCGACGCGCCGCCGCCCGAGCAGCTCGACGACCGCACCGAGGCCCTCGTCGCGCGCATCGCGCGCATGCCGCTCAACCAGTTGATGATGATGAAGCTCCTGGTCAACCAGGCGTTGTTCGCCTCGGGGCTGCACGCCTCGCAGATGCTCGGCACGGTGTTCGACGGCATCGCGCGCCATACCACGGAGGGCTATGAGTTTCAGCGCCGCGCCGCGCAGGCGGGCTTCCGCGAGGCGGTGCGCGCGCGAGACGAGCCGTTCGGCGACTTCGGGCGCTCCACCTTCAAGGGCTGAACGGGCTCTCGCGCCGGATTCGTGCGCTGCGCGGAGGGCTAGACTTAGGCGCTCTCGCGGATGTAGCTCAGTTGGCTAGAGCGTCGCCTTGCCATGGCGAAGGTCGAGGGTTCGAATCCCTTCATCCGCTCTGTCCCCCTCCGTCATGCTCGAGACGCGTCTGCCTACTCGTCGTGCTGAGCGACGCCGATGAAGGCATTCTCACCTGTCGTTGACGCCGCCCTCGCCTATGTTTGGGCGGTGTCGGCGCGAGAACGCGACCCCGGCGTGGGCCGCCGGGTCGGTGCGCATGTCTAGCGGTCCCCCCGGCGGCGCCGGTTCGGGCGTGAGCGAGCCGCCCGAGGCTAGTGGCCCGCCACCCGCCTCCCCGTCGCTCGAGCGGCTCGACGCGCGCCGCGAGCAGCGGCGCAGGGCCGCGGCCAAGCGCAGGCGCCGACGCCGGCTGCTCCTTTTGATCGGGATCCCGCTGCTCGGTTTCGCCGCCTGGGCGGTCATCTCCTACGCGGCCTGGATGCTGAAACCGACGAGCGAGTCGTTCAGCGCGCGCAGCGTCGAGTGGGTGAGAGCCGACGTGCCCTTCGGGAACAAGATCGTCGACGAAGTCGAGCACGTCTACTACACCGCGAACGCGCCGAAGAAGAACGGAGCGGCCCCGAAGCGCCTGCCGGCTGTCGGGCTGAGCCTGGCGCGAAGAAACACGGGTTCTCGCTGGCCGCACCGGATCAGGCCGGTGTTCGCGCATCCGCTGCCCGGGGAAGGGGTCTGGAAACCCACAGGGCCGCCGATCAACGGTGGACCACCGGTGCTGGTGGCCACGTTCCGTCCCGAAACCGAATACCCGCAGTTGTTCGCCTACGTGGCCTGGTTCGACCACACGCGTACCCAGATCGGCTACTACCCGGGCCGCTACGAGCCGCCCAACGCGGCCGTGCGCGGACCGGAGATGGTGCCCGAGAGCCAGCGCTACCGCCTGCTCGCGACCTTCAACGGCGGCTTCACCTACGAAGACGGCGAAAACGGCTCGATCGTCAACGGCCACGTCAACGAGCCGCTGAAGGACGGCAAAGCCACGGTGGTCGGTTACCGCGACGGTCGCGTCGCAATCGTCAATTGGAGTGGCGGCCCGAGCGCGGCGGACGTGGTCTGGGCGCGCCAGAGCCTCGCGCCGATCGTCTGGGACGGGCGCCTGAACCCCGAATTGAACGAAGACCCCAACAGCCAAGCGTGGGGGTTCACGCTTGGCGGCGTTGTACGCGTGTGGCGCACCGGCGTGGGCATCGACCGACGCGGCAACTTGATCTTCGTCGCTGCCGAAGGACAGACGGTGATCTCCATCGCGAAGGCCCTCCAGCACATCGGCGCTGTGCGGGCTATGGAGTTCGACATCAACGCCGATTGGCACACGCTGATCGTCTACAGCCACGACCACGGGTTCTTCCCGAAGATGGTCGAGCCGCAGCCGAACGACTCGCCCGAACGCTACCTCGTCCCCGACGACCGCGACTTCTTTGCGGTTTACCGGCCGCTGCCCGGCCCGGTCACCGTCCCGCTCAGGTAGGGATCCGTCTCGGCGGTCGGGTCGGTTTCCGCGGGCGGGTCGCCCACCATCGCGCACCTGACCAAGATCGGCTAAGCGCGCCGTAGGTAGCGTCCGCCGTCGGCGCGCACCAGCAGGTCGCGGAGCTCGAGCACGCTGAGCGCGTGCAGCACCGCCGACAGCGGCCGGTCGTCGCGGACGAGCACGTCGGGAGTGTCGCGCCCGGCGCTCACCTCCTCGAGCACCAGGCGCAGCTCCGGCTCGAGCGCGGTGCCAGCGTGGTGGCAGGGGGCGGACAGCGGCGCGCAAAGTCCCAGCAGCTCGAGCGCATCGTGCGGACCGCGGACGAGTTTTGCGCCCGCGTCGATCAGCGCGTTTGTGCCGGTCGAGAGCGTTGACGTGACGCGCCCTGGCACGGCCCCAAGCGGTCGCTGCAGCGCCTGCGCCAGCCGCGCGGGCGCGAGCTCCCGACGGCTGTCCTCGGCCTCCACGAGGATCGTCAGCTGCGCGAGGCCCACGACCATGCGCTCGCTCGCGGCCTGCGCCCAGCGCCGCACCGGCGTGCCGCACGGCACCTCGGCAAGCACACAGCCGCGCGAGCCGATGCGGTTGCGCACCGATGCCGCCACACCCGGCGTCGCCACATCCACGCCGCACGGCACCGCGCAAAGCACCGCGCCGTTTGCCTGCAGCGCGCCGGACAGCGCGGCCGCGCAGATGCCCTCGCGCGCGAGCGCCGCCACCGCCACTCCGGCGGCAGCGAGGCCGCGCCCCAGCGCACGGCCGACCTCCATCCCGTAGTCCGACGCACGGCGGCTGCCGAGCAGCGCAACGACCGGCCGCCGGGCCAGCTCGTCGAGGCGGGCTTGGTCGGGTGTCACCCAGAGCGAGCGCGGGCCGGACGCGAAACGAAGGCCGGCTGGAAATCGCGCCCGATGGCGGCAGATCGCCTGCGGCCGCTGCGTTGCGTCGCCGTCGTGCAGCTGGTCCGCGGCGAGAGCGGCGTAAGTGCGCGCCAGCTCGCCACGGCGGCTACCGCCAAGCGCGCAGATCAGCTCGTCGTCGCTTAGCGCGAGCGCGTCGAGCAGACGCTCGCGGTCCCGGCAGCGGTAGTCGAGCGGACCGGCGAGCTTCGCAAGCAGCCAGCCGCGTCGCAGGCACGCGTTGCACGCCCCCGAGTCCGGTGCGCGCGAAGTGGGTGTCGTCACGCGACGCGGGCCCCGTGGAGCCCGCCCTCGGGCCGCATCGCCAGCGCAGCGCCCAGGTCGCGCGAGCGCACCCGCGGGTTGCCGTCGAGGTCGGCGATCGTGCGGGCCAACCGCAGCGCGCGGTGTTGGCCGCGCGCGCTCAGCAGCCCGCGTGCGTGCGCCCGTTCGAGCATGCGCTCTCCGCGCTCATCCAGCCGCGCGTGCCTCAGCGTCAGCCGCGCGTCCATCTCGCAGTTGAGCGCGAGCCCGTCGCGGGCGAGTCTTGAAGCTTGGCGCTCGCGCGCAGCGAGCACTCGCGCACGCTCCCTGCTCGAGCTGGTGAGCGGCGCAGCGTCCCGGTGGCCAACGCCGTCACGGCGCAGGTGCACCAGCATGTCTATGCGGTCGAGCAGGGGGCCGCTCAGGCGCAGACGATGACGGCGCAGCTGCGCTTCGCTGCAGGCACACCTGTCGTGCTCGCCGGCGAAGCCGCACGGGCACGGATTGGTCGCGGCCAGCAGCGTGAAGCGCGCCGGGTACACCTGCGAGCGCCGCGACCGCACGATCGCCAGACGTCCCTCCTCCAGCGGCTGGCGAAGTGCCTCCAACGCGGGCCGCGAGAACTCCGACAGCTCGTCGAGGAACAGCACTCCGCGGTTGGCGAGCACCACCTCGCCGACCCAGCCCTGGCGCGCCCCGCCCAACAGTCCTGCGGCCGTTGCCGAGTGGTGCGGCGCGCGAAAAGGGCGCTCGAGCGACAGCCTCGCCGCGCCGTCGCGCGTAAGCCCGTGAATGCGTGCAACCTCCACCGCTTCGCGCGGGCTCAGCGGTGGCAGGATCGAGACGATGCGGTGTGCGAGCATCGTCTTCCCGGTCCCGGGCGCGCCGCTCAGCAGCAGGTTGTGCCCGCCCGCCGCCGCGAGCACGATCGCCTGTACGCCGTGATGCTGACCGCGCACGTCGCACAGGTCCAGCCGCCCGACCGCGGCGCGCTCCGGCGGTGAGGGGCGCCGGGGCTCGCGGCCGGGCAGCGGCGAGTCCGGCGCGCCGCCGCTCAACACCGCCACCGCCCTGCGCAGATCGCGCACCGGGGCGATACGCAGCCCCTCGACGAGCGCCGCGTCGCGCGCGTGCGCGCGGGACACGACGAGCGCGCTCAGCCCGGTGTCGAGCGCGGCCTGCGCCGCGCCGAGCGTGCCTGGGCAGCCGCGCACCTCGCCTGAGAGCCCGAGCTCGCCGAACAGCCCGTACGTGCCGAGCCGGTCGCGCGGCGCCTGGCCGCTCGCGGCGAGCACTGCACAGGCCAGCGCGAGGTCCAGTCCCGGGCCGGCCTTGGGTAGGTCGGCAGGCGCGAGGTTGGCGGTGATCCTGCCCGAGGGAAAGTCAAAGCCGCAGTTGCGGATCGCCGCGCGCACCCGCTCGCGCGCCTCGCGCACAGCGGCGTCTGCGAGCCCGACCACGACGAACGCCGGCAGGCCACGCCTCAGCTCCACCTCGACGGTCACGCGCTCGACGTGCGGTCCGTCTGCGGTGAAGGTATGGGCGCGGGCGATCATCGCTGGCTGCGAGGCGCGCGGGGGAGCGCCGGGCAGCCAGGCTAGGCCCGTCCTGGGACGGGACTCTCGGCGGCGGGTGCCGGCCGAGAGTCTCGCCGCAGGAGCTAGCCGCTAGGCCGAAGGAGCTAGCTGTGAGACCGAACGATCTGTCGGCTACTGGCCGGTCGGGTGGCGAACGACGTACCCGGACGTGGAGGTCGTCGAGCTAGACCAGCGCGAGCCGGTTTCGGCCTGCGCCACCGTGTCGAACCTTTTGCCGTTTACCACCATGAACGTGTGTTCGGCGTTGGCGTAGATCGTGATGTGCTTGCCGGGGCCAGATTCGCCGTAGTGCTCGAGTTCGCTCGAGTCCTGCGGGCTGTTGATCAGGCCGGCTCCGTGCAGCGCGTAGGACACCGAGCCCGAGCAGTCGTAGCCGTTTGACTGGAACGAGCCGTGGCCGCCGCCATACACGTAGGGGCGAGTCGCGATTTCGTTGCCCGCCGCGATCACGCGCCCGACGGCGCCTTCTCCGCCGCCGGCGCTCGAGCTAGACGAGCTCGAGGGCGTCCCCTGAGACGAGCCTTCGCCGCCGCCCGAGCTGCTCGGGGCGGACGTTTCCTGCACGGGAGCGCTCTCCGCCGGAGCTTCACCGGTGGCCACCGCGGGACGCTCTTCGGCGCCGCCGGAAGAGCCGGTGCCCGCGTCGGCCGGGACCGCTACCGGTTCGCCGCCGGACGCAACGCCACCGCTCGCCGCGACTTCGGTGGGGGCCGGTTCTGGTTCGGGTTCCGGCGGGATCGCGGTGGCCGGGGGGTTGAGCATCGTCTCCTTGGTCACGCCGATCACCTTCCACGTCTGCGGACCCACGACGCCGTCGACGCTGAGCCCGTGGCGAGCCTGCAGCCGCTCGATGGCCGCGAAGGTTTCCGGCCCGAATTCACCGTCCACGGGGAGGCGCAGCGCGGCCTGCAGCCGCTTCACGGCAGCTTCGGAAGCGCCCGCTTCGCTTGCGCCGTTGCCGGCTTCGGAGCCGAGCGCGCTCGCCGCGGCCGCCGATTCGGGGGTGGCCTGAGTTTCGCCGGGGGTCGCCGGGTGGAAGCTCGCGAAGGTGGCCGTGGCGCTCGCGCGATCACGCAGCGCAGTGGTTGTCTGCGGCCCCACGACGCCGTCCACCGCCAGGCCGCGGGTTGTCTGGAAGTGGCGCACCGCGCCTTCGGTTTCAGGGCCGTAGACGCCGTCCACCTTCACGTCGCCGAGGGCGCGTTGCAGCAGCGTCACCTGGTGGCCTTCGCTTTCGGGGCTGACCACCACGGCGTGTTCGGTAGTGGTGGGGGGCCCGGCGGGTGCGGAGCCCGCTCCGGCGGGCGCTCCCTTTCCGTCGGCCGCGATGCTCGCTGAAGGTCCTACTGCGAGCGCCGCCACCGCCCCGAGCGAGATGCGTTTCGCGCGCGTTGCGGCGGGAACGAACTGAAGCTCGGCTGCGCGACGCCGCGCGCGCGAGCGCCCCAGTGAGAGCTCCCACAGCTCCGCGGCCGCAAGGTCGCGGGCCTCGCTGGGCAAGCGCACCGATGCGAGCTGGTCGGTGAGGGCACAACTGCTGCCCGCACTGCGGGCCCGTCGAGTTGCCCGCGCGCGGCGCGCGAGCGAGCGCTCCAGTGAGGCGATCCAGGGGTCAGTGGCCCCAAGGTCACGCTGTGATCCCGGCATGCGACAAGGTCCTTTCTCCTGTGCTTGGCGCCTACGGGGTTAGCTGTCGGGCTCGCGTTTGGATGACGCTACGCCACGGGTGTGGCGACTCGCCCCTGCGGCCACCGGCCGCATTTGGTTCCCCCGCTCCTCTCCCCGTGGGGCTGAGGACTCGGCACGAACGCGCGGCAAGCTAGCAGGTTTTTTCGCAATTTGCGTACCGCCTGCAGGAATGCAACAGCGCTTGCCGACGCGGGGCGCAATGGACGACAGGCGCGCGGGTGCCGTGGCGCTGCTAGTTTCGCCGTTGATGCGCCGTTTCGGGCTTGACCGCCGTGCCCTGGTGGCGCTGCTTGCGCTCGTTGCGATCGTCGGCCTGGTGGCCGCTCTGACGATCGGCGGCTCGTCGGCAGCTCCGCGACCCGCCGGGGCGAGCTCCGAGACCGGTCCATACCGCGCGGCTGGCGTGCTGTCGCCGCCGCGCGCGGCGCCCCCGCTGCAGCTGAACAGCTACCTGGGACAGCCGGTGGACATCAGCGCCTACCGCGGCAAGGCCGTGCTCGTGACGTTCCTCTACACCCACTGCCCCGACGTGTGCCCGCTGATCACGTCAAACCTGCGCGTGGCGCTCGAAGAGATGGGGCCGGCGGTGGCGTCCAAAGCGCAGATCATCGCCGTGTCTGTGGATCCCCGGGGCGACACGCCGAAGGCGGTCGCGGCGTTTCTTGCCCAGCACCAGATGACCGGGCGCATGCAGTATCTGGTCGGCTCGGCCGGCGAGCTCGCGCGCGCGTGGAGCGCGTGGGGGGTGGGCTCTGAACAGGACGCGCAGCAGCCGGGGCTGGTCAACCACTCCGGGCTTGTGTACGGGATCACGGCGTCGGGCAAGCAGGCCACGATCTACGCCGCGAACTTCCGCCCGTCCGACATAGCCCACGACGTCCCGCTGCTGGCGTCGAGCTGACCGGGGCCGCCGCCCGCGATGCGCCGGCGCCCCAAGCTGCTGCTCTGGACGCTCGCCGCCCTCGCCGCCGCCGCGCTCGCCGGCTTCGGGCTCGCCACGAGCTCCGGGCCCGTGGGAAGAGCCGCTCCACCGCTTCCGCGCGAACGTCTGTCCGGTCCACCGGCGCCGGCGGCGGGCCACCCCGAGCTCGTGGTGTTCTGGGCGAGCTGGTGCGGTCCCTGCGCCCAAGAGGCCCCTGCGCTGGAGCGCTTCTCGCAAAGCAGTGAGGGGCACGGTCGCGTCGTCGGGGTGAACGCCAGCGACACGCTTGCAGGTGCGCGCCGCTTCGTCCGCCGCTACGCGTGGACGTTCGCCAACCTGCGCGACGCAAACGGCGACGCGGGAAGCGAATACCGCGTCGCGACGCTCCCCACGAGCTACGTGCTCGACTCGGCGGGGCATATTCGCGCGGAGCTGCGCGGGCCCCAGGAAGCGAGCTCACTGAGTCGCGCGCTGGCGCAGGTGGGATGACGGCGGCCGGCACACGGCGGTGCGCTCGAGCGAGCCGGTAGCATGCGGAGCTCGCCGTAGGCGAGCAAGCACGATGCAGGACCTCTCAGGGGCAAACGCGCTCGTAACGGGCGGCTCGGGCGGGATCGGTGCGCACATCGCGCGCGCGCTCGCGCGCGCGGGCGTCAACGTCGTGGTGTCGGGGCGGCGCGAGCAGGCGCTGGCCGGCGTGGTGGACGAACTGCGCGACGCCGGAGTGCGCGCCGAGGCGGTCGCCGCCGATCTGTACGAGCGCTCGCAGGTCGACGGCCTGATCGCGCGCAGCGAGACCGCGCTTGGCCCGCTTGACCTGCTCATCAACAACGCGGGCGTCGAGGAGGCCTCGTCGTTCACGCGCTACACACCCGACGAGCTCACGTCGATGATCGACGTCAACCTGACCGCACCGGTGCTGCTGACGCACAGCGTTCTGCCGGGCATGCTCGAGCGCGGGCGCGGCCACGTGGTGTTCATCTCCTCTGTGGCCGGCAAGCAGGGACAGGCCTATCAGGTGCCCTACGCCGCCACCAAGGCAGGCCTCATCGGCGTCACGCAGTCGCTGCGCGCCCAATACCGCGACTCGCCGGTCGGCTTCTCGGTCGTGTGCCCCGGCTTCGTCGCGGGCGACGGCATGTATCAGCGGATGCTCGAAGAGGGGATGTCCTCGAACCGGCTCATGGGTGCAACGACGATCGACAAGGTTGCCAACGCGGTGATCGAAGCGATCCGCCGCGACCGCCCTGAAGCGATCGAGAGCGGCGGGCCGCTTCGGCCGCTGCTCGCCCTGGCTCAGCTCGCGCCGCGCGCGCCCGAGTGGCTGATGCCGCGCATCGGCGCGACCGCGCTGTTCAGGCGCGCTGCCGCCGCGCGCGGACGCGAGTCCTAGGCGCACGAGGCGCACGCGCGTGCGCGCGGCGGGCGCGACCGCCGCGCCCGGCGCTCGCGCCATGCGGCAGCGTCTTGGTTAGCTCGACGACCTGCTGGAACGTCGGGCGGTTCTGGAACGGGAACGGCGGAACCGACACGCCGCTCGCGCTCGTCCAACGGTTCATGTCAAAACAGCTGGCCTGGGGGTTTTCTTTGCATTCCCCGTGCCCGTAGATCTGCGCCGGTGTGGCCGACAGCGCTTCTTGCAGCGAGCTTTGAAGCGCCGTGCGGCAGGCTTCGAGCGAGCCCACGCCGCAGTAGACGAGCGAGTACGGCGCGATCGGGTGTGCTCCCATCCCGTTGGCGGCGAGCAGGTCGCGTAGGTCCTTGCTGACGTAGCCATACCAGCCGTCGGCGAAGTCGGGCGCCGCCGGTTCTGATCCTGGGTAGGGACCGCCGAACCCGAGCATGCTCTGCACGGCGCCGAAGACTTCGCTGCCGAGCATGGGCTTGAACTCGGCTTCGAGCAGCTTCGGCCACCACGCGTCCATGATCGTGATCGCTTCGTTGAACTGGTAGGTGCCCGGCGCAGCGATGTTGGTGTTGGTGAGGTCGCGCCGGTGCCCGCCCGCCGCGGACCATGCTTCGAGTTTGGCGATGGCCGCTTTGAGCGCCGGCGATGACGGCGAGCCGAGCACCTGCTTGATGAGCGGCCACAGCTGCAGCATGCGGATGTCCTGCGTGGCGGCTTCGTCCATCGCCGACGCGAGTTGTTCGACGCCCATCTTCTTGCCGCCCGCGATGTCCGCTTCGACGAAGTTGCGGATCAGCTGCATGCGGTAGACCGAGCCGAAGGAGTACTTGTCGTCGGCGGCGGACCACATCGGCGCCTGCTTGTTGTTCCAGGAGACCAGGAAGTCGGGGTTGATCGCGTTGGGGTGCTTCTTGAAGGGCACCACCTTCATCGTGTGCAGAGTGGGGTTGAACCCCTGCCAGTCGTACTGGCCGGTGCCGAGGATCGGAAAGTCCGGAGACGTGCCTTTGGCTCGTTCGGGGTACCAGCCCGACAGGTAGTAGGCGATGTTGTTCGCGTCCACGTACGCCCAGTTGAAGCCGAAGTTGATCTTCGATGCCGCTTCCTGGAAGCGCTTTGGCCCGGTGATGAACCCGGGTTCGTTGAGCCGTGAGAAGCCCAGCGCCGAGTCGGCCTCATGGAAGTAGGTGGTGCGCGCCGTGACGAACGCCACGCGTACCTTCTTTGCCTTCCTGCCCTTCCCGATCGAGACGCTGCCGTGGGCGTACACGATGCCGTGAACCGTGCGGTAGGCGACCAGCGTTTCTTCGCCCGGAGGCGTTTTGTCAG
Organism: Solirubrobacteraceae bacterium; assembly: GCA_035939635.1. Lineage (GTDB taxonomy): Bacteria > Actinomycetota > Thermoleophilia > Solirubrobacterales > Solirubrobacteraceae > Palsa-744. Next base: position 8,014 of record DASZFR010000222.1, on the reverse strand, counting down.
ACGCGTTGGGAACCCATTTGTTGGTGTGTTCGAGCTTTTCCATCGCCACGCACTGGCCCTTGTATAGGTAGTGGAATTCGTCGCCGCAGAGCACCTCGGCGAACGTGTCGACGTTGTCTGACGTGGCGGTTGTGGCGCTCCACGCGTAGTCGCGGCCGTGACCGAGCTCCACGTACAGGTTGACGCCCGGGAAGGCCGCCCCGCGGGCGTCGATTTCCGGCCCGTGCAGGTCCTCCTCCATGAGCACCTCGGGCACGAAGTAGCCGACCTGCGGTCCCATGACCGCGATCGCGTGGCCGTTGGTGGAGTGGCTCGCGTTCACGAGCTCCCAGTTGGAGGCGTGGGGCGGTCCGGACAGGGTCTGGCGCAGCAGTTGCGAGCCGATCGAGCCGTCGTTGGGGATCGCTTCGGGAGCCGGCGTATGCGTAACCTGACCAGCGGAGGCGCCGCGCACGCTCGAGGCGCCGAAGCTGACCGACCCAGGGGCGGGCATGGCCAGCCCCTTCTTGGCAAACGGCGAGGTGGTCTCGTACTTGAACGGCTTTGAGACAGTCGTCGGGGCTTCCGGGTCGTTGTGCTCGCGGAAATCGCTCCAGGCGGCCCGGCCGGCGGATTGGCCGAACTTCTTTTCAAACGCCTCCAGCGCCAGCGCCGAGCTGACCTCCGCGCCGCCGCCCTTGCCGAAGATGCCGCCGATCAGCGAGGCCTCGGCGATCACGTCGGTGAGTTTCCATTCTTCTGGCAGTTTCGCGCCCAGCGCCGCGTACTCGGCTGGCATCTTGTTGGGGTTGATGTCCGCTTCTTTGATGTAGGCGTTGATCCCCGCCACGAATTCTTCGCCGTCTTTCACGAACTTTTCGCCTTCTGGCCCGTACAGCTTCGTGGCGTTTTTGATCTGCGCTTCCAGATCGGCTTCGGTGTAGGGCGCCAGCGACCATTGCGTGCGGTCCATCGCGCGGTTGCCTTCCGCGCCGCCGACGAATTCCGACAGTTTCGCCCGCGCGGTGTGGCGCAGAACGTCGATGAAGAAGAGGCGATCCTCGGCCGCGGCGTAGCCCGTGCCGAACATCAGCCCGGCGCGCGTGCTGCCGTAGATGTGAGGAATCCCGTAGGACTTGTCGCGCTCGATCACGACATCAGTGCGGCCGGCCGGGTTTTCACTCGATTCCAGGTCGCCTTCCTTGACCCCGAACGTGGCGTCCTTGAAGTAGTTGCCGAGCTGTTCGTGCGTGAGCGTGGGGGAGGCGTAGATCAGGTTCGCGTAGAGCGGCAGCTGGTCTTTGAAGTGCGCCGGGTAGGTGCCTTTGGCCTGGAATTCGCCGAGCTGCGCGGCGTTGTCGAGACCGTTCTCGCCGGGCGGAAGGACGTTGCGAAAGCCGATGTTGGGGTCTTCGGCAGTTGGAGCACCCGCGTCGTTGGTCCCGTATGGCTGGACCGGGGCGGCGGCGTGGCTCAGCGCCGGGGTTGCGAGGCACCCGACCGTCAGCGCGACGGCAACCACCAGGCGATGGGTCGTGCATTTGACTGACGCTGCGAACACCCGCGTGCCCCCTTTTCGTGCCTGCTCCTGTGGCTCGTGCGGGCGTTCGTGCGACGCATCGCGCTCGACCCCCGAAACCAGCGCCGCGCCCGCTGTGGCGGGCGCTGGAATCGCGCTTATACCACAGCGCATCGGCGCCGAAAAAATAAACCTAGGATTCTTTGGAGAAACCCTGGTTACTTAGTGTAGGTCCGTGATAGCCTGTACGCCAACTTGGGGGCACGGGGACTGACACGCAGAGAGCTGCTGCGCGCCGGAGCCGCCGCGGGCGTGCTCGCGGGCGTCGGCTCGCTGTCGACGCCGGCCGACATCCTCGAGCGCGCCCTGGCCACGCCCGCGCGCAAAATCCGCAACAAGTGCGGCGAGCTCGACCAGATCGAGCACGTCATCATCTTCATCAACGAGAACCGCTCGTTTGACAGCTACTTCGGCACCTACAGCGGCGTGCGCGGGTTCGGCGACCGTCACGCCCCGCGGCTCAGCGACGGCAGCGGGAAAACGATCTTCGCCCAGCCGTTCCCCGGCGAAGCGGGCAAGCCCTACGGCGGCCATCTGCTACCGATCCACTTCGACACCGAAAAAAACGGCGAGTGCGTGATGGACATCTCCCACGAGTGGAAGGCGCTGCACGAATGCTGGAACGGGGGTGCGCTGGATCAGTTTCTCGCGACGCACCTCAACACGAACCCCATCTCGGGTCACAACACGATGGGTTACTACACGCGCAAAGACCTGCCTTTTTTCCACGCGCTCGCCGACAACTTCACGCTGTGCGACGGCTACCACTGCTCGGTGATCGGGCCCACCGACCCCAACCGGCTGTACTCGATGTCCGCGACGATCGACCTCAACGCGACCGAAGGACCGTCGCTGCAGACTCAGGTCACCGAACGCCCGAAGTGGTACGGGAAGTTCACGTGGAAGACGTATCCCGAGGCGCTACAGGAAAAGGGCATCAGCTGGAAGGTGTACTCGACGCCTGACGGCGACGAAGGCGACGGCGTGCTTCACTACTTCAAAGCGTATGAAGAAAACGCGGAACTGAAAAAAAACGCGTTCACCCCGACATTCCCCGCGGAATTCAAGGCCGACTGCGAAGCGGGGACGCTGCCGCAGGTGTCGTGGGTCCTGGCGTCGCTAGTGGACAGCGAGCACCCGCCCGCGCCCGTGACCAGCGGCGAGGCCGTGCTCGCAGAATGTCTGAGTGCGCTGACCTCGAACAAAGCCGTGTGGGAAAAATCGGTGCTGTTCTACACCTACGACGAGAACGGCGGATTTTTCGACCACGTTCCGCCGCCGACGCCGCCGCCGGGCACCGCAGGCGAGTACCTGAAGAACAACTCTGCGCTCGCGGGCGGGTTCCTGGGGCCGGTCGGGCTCGGCTTCCGCGTGCCACTGCTCGTGATCTCGCCCTTCACCCGAGGCGGCCTGGTGTGCAAAAACACCTTCGATCACACCTCGCTGCTGCGCTTCTGCGAGACGCGATTCGGCGCCACGGTGCCCAATCTGAGCAAATGGCGCCGTGAAAACACCGGTGATCTGACCTCCGCACTCAGCCTCGACACCGCTGCCAATGCCTCGGTGCCGTCGCTGCCGAGCGCCTCGCGCTCCGACGAACGGATCGCCAAAAGCAATTGCGCGACACAGGCGGCGGACACGGGCAACGAAAACGCACCCGGCGTGGAACCGTATCCGCTGCCGGCGGCGCCGCAGTCGATGCCAAGGCAGGAGCGCGGCAAGCGCAAGCACCCCAAGGGCTGCTGACGGCGGCGCGCGCTCGCGCGCCAAGCACCGGCGCAGAAAACGAGGAGCCCGCGCGAGCGGGCTCCTCGGCCAAGGGGTTTCGTCCATCGGGGGGAAAGCACGAAACCCGCAGCACCCCTCAGCATATCCATCCGCGTTGCAACTGCGTAGCTGTACGCGTTGCAGCTGCCGGTGTGCCGCGTTCCAGGCGGGCGCCCGTCGCGAGCCGCGGTCAGAGACCCGTCTGGACCTGGATTCGCCCTGAATCCGCGGCGCGCTTGAGGGCTTCGTAGTCGCGTTCGCTCTGGTCGGCGTAGCGCGCCGCGAATGAGGCCGTCGTGCGGTCAAAGGCTTCGCCGGAGCCCAGATATGCCCCGATGGCAATCGCGTCGCCGCCGCGCGCGTGTGCCCTGGCGAGCGCCCACCCGCACAGCTCTCCGTAGCTGCGCAGTGCTTCGTCGTCCATCGCCTCGACCGGCGCCGAGCCCTTGCCATCCCACAGCTGGCGCATGTAGAAATCGCGGTTCTCGCCGTCGATCCAGGAGGTGCTGCGGATCCAGCCGAGCAAGATGTCGCTGGCTCCCTGCAGCAGCCGCTGGCCCTCGACAACGCGTTGGCCGTGGTTTGCATACGCGCTCTTTTTGAGGAACGGCTCGAGCACCGAAGTCTGAGCCTCCTTCATTTGCAGGAAGAGCGGGTCGTGCTCATCGCGCCCGAGCAGCAGCACGATCCAGTCACGTGTTCCGACACTGCCGACGCCCACGACCTTGCGCGCGGAATCCACGTAGCGGTAGCGTTCGAGCAGCTGCCTGCGGTCGTGCGGCAGGGTGCGCCGGTAGTAGTGCGTGATCTCGCGGATCGCCTGGCCCAGGGCCTCTCCGGCCTCGGGGCCGGCGAGTTCCTGGATCGGCACGATTAACGGCGGCGTACTGATGATTTGCGGGGTGCCGTCGACGATTCGCGTCAGCTTGGCGAAAGCCTGCAGGTTGTCCTTGGTCCGGGCCTTGGCGACGTCGCGTTCGAAGCGCTTGAGCTCCCCGCGTCGCACACCGGCAGCCCACTCGTTGACGAGCTCGCCCACGCTGCGGTCGATGTGGATGTACCACAGGTCCAGCGTGCGCAAGCCCGCGAAATGGCGCATCGCTTCGCGGTACGCCCGTGCGGCGGCAAGGTCGATCGAGGCGCGACGCTTGGCCGGGAACCCTCGATCGCGCCCCGCCACCTCGAGGCTCGCGACGAGGCGCTTGACATCCCACTCGAACGGTCCCGGCAACGTCTCGTCGAAGTCGTTGAGGCCGAACACAAGCTCGCGGTCGGGACCCGCGAAGGTGCCGAAGTTGGAAAGGTGCGCGTCACCGCACAGCTGGGTGTCAAGGCCGGTGCGCGGCTCCGGGGCGAGGTCGGACGCCATCACGTAGGCCGCCCCGCGGAAGAACGCGAACGGTGAGACCAGCATGCGGCCGTAGCGGATGGGGTTCAGTTCGGGCACGCGTTCGCGAGCCTGCTCTTGCAGCAGCTCGATCGGGTCGAGCCGGTCGGCTGCGGGCTCCCACTCGCCGTGCCGCGAGCGCGGCACTGCCTTCCGCGCGAGGCGCCCGCGCGATTCGCGTGCGCCCGCCGTGGGGTGCGCGAGTTCGTCGCGTCGCACGGGAGGCGGGCGCCAGCCAGAAGCGTCGGCAGCGGAGACGCGCGGCGCGGGCGCGGCGTCCGCGTCGGCGCGCTGGGCTCGAAGCGGGAATTCGCTGCGCCGCGTCGGCCCCATCGACCTGGTCTCCTTTCCCGGCTGCTACAGCACGTTCGTTGCCGGCGCCTGCCGAGGTCGCCCCGGCCGCGAGCGTCGAGCGCGTGCGCAGGCGACGGCGAAACAGACCGTACAGCAAGCGCGCGGCTGGTTGGCGACGCGCTAGGTCAGAATCTTCTCCCCGAAGAAGCTCGCCACGGGATTGGCGTTGAAGTTGCCGATCGGGTTGTAGCCGGCACGACGGTACATTCGCTCGGCGCTTGGCTGGCGCGGGCCCGTGTCCAGTCGGATGATCCCGTAGCCGAGCTCCACCGCCGCGCGCTCGAGCGCCTCGAGCAGCTGCCGACCCAAGCCCCGCTCGCGCGCCTGCGGGATCACGTACATGCGCTTGATCTCGCAGGCGCCGTCGGAAAGGTCCTTGAGGCCCCCGCAGCAGACGGGCCGGCCGCTCGCGTCAAATCCCACGAGGAAGGTGCCGCGGGGAGGACCGAGCTCGTTCGCTCCCGCCTTCGGCATGTCCGGCGCGTCGAGGTCGAGCTGGTCATAGAGCGCTGATATCTCGCTACGCATCGCGTCGACGAGCGAGGCGGCAGGTTGGTCTTCAAAGGGCACGGATCGAAACAAGAGCTTCATAGCGGTGGCTTGCCAGGGTTACACGAGAACAGTGATCGCCGCTGTCGACTGGCGGCGCCTTCACAATCGCCACATGCTCCCGCGCCCCGGATCTCGCACGACCGTGGCGGCGCTGCTGGCTGCCGGCGCGCTCTGCGTCGCGACGCTCGCATGGGGCGGCGAAGCTCGCGCGGCCGTAGCCGCGGCACCCGCATGCGCTTCGTCTGCGCCGGAACAGTCGGCGGCGCTGGCGGGCGGAGCCGTGACGGTCTCTCCCACGCCGGGCAGCGTGGACGCGTCATACCTGACCCAGATCAGCTTTCTCGGCGCGGCCGCGAACGACATCAGCGGTGTCGTGGCGATCGGGTCGCGCAGCGGTCCGCACTCCGGCCAGGTGTTGTCCTATTCACAGGGCGACGGCGCGAGCTTTGTCCCTTCCGTTCCGTTTGCGCAGGGCGAGCTCGTGACCGTCCACGCCCTGTTGCATCAGGGACAGGCGAGCACGCCGCTTGAATGGAACTTCACAGTCGCCGAGCGCGACACCGCGAGTCGCTCGTTGGAGACGCCGCCACCTCCGCCGCCTCCGCCGCAGTCTCGGGAGTTCCAGCATTTCGTCACGCTGCCTCGACTGCTGCCGCCAGCCGTCACGGTTACCACCAACTCCGGCCATCAGGAACCCGGTGCGATGCTGCTCGCGCCCTACGCCGGCCCAGGCAGGTACGGGCCCATGATCCTCGACGCCGGCGGCGGCTTGGTGTGGTTCCGCTCCCTGCCCGCCGGCACGAGGGCCGCGAACCTGCGCGTGCAGGAATACGAAGGCCAGCCCGTGCTCACGTGGTGGCAGGACCCACTGGTCGCCGGCGGGCACAGCGGAGCGGGGGTGGTGATCGCCGACAGCTCCTACCGCGACATCGCCTTCGTGCGCGCCGGCAACGGCTACGAGCCCGACCTGCACTCCTTTCAGATCACCCCCCAAGGCACCGCGCTCTTCACCGTCTATGACGCCATTCGCTGCAACCTGAAAGCGTACGGCGGGCCCGCCAACGGCGCGGTAGCCGACACGCTGGCGCAGGAAATCGACCTGCGGACGGGACTGGTGCGCTACGAGTGGCACAGCCTCGATCACGTCGCGCTGTCTGAGTCCTATCTGCCAATGGGGTCCGCGGGCACCGAGATACAGCCCTGGGATTACTTTCACATCAACGTCGCGCACCGGCAGCCCAACGGCGACCTTGTGATCGACGCGCGCAACACCTGGGCTGCGTATTACGTCAACGCGCACACCGGACAGGTGGTGTGGCGGCTCGGCGGCAAGCGCTCGAACTTCACGCTCGGTGCAGGCGCGGCCACCGCCTGGCAACACGACGCGCGCGTGCAGGCGGATGGCTCTGTGACGTTCTTCGACAACGGCGACGCTCCCAAGGTGCACTTGCAATCGCGCGGCGTGGTCCTGGCGCTCAACCTGCAGACCATGACCGCCGCGCTCGTGGCGAGCTTCGTCCACACCGCGCCGCTGCTCGCCGAAAGCCAGGGCGACTTCCAGCCGCTCGCCGATGGCGACTGGTTCATCGGCTGGGGCCAGCAGCCCTACTTCACGGAGCTCGCGCCGAGCGGCCAGGTGCTTTTCGACGCGCACCTGCCCTCGCCCTATCAGTCCTACACGGTGCTGAAGTCCCCCTGGTCGGGCCAGCCGGCGCAGCCGCCACAAATCGCAGTGCGCGCCGCTGCTCACGGACGCCGGCTGATCTACGCGAGCTGGAACGGCGCTACCGGCGTGACGGCGTGGCGCGTGCTCGCGGGATCCAGTAAGCGCGCCCTGCGTCCGGTTGCCACTGCGCCCCGGCGCGGATTCGAGACCGTCATCGCGCTCGCACGCGCACACCGGTACCTCACCGTGCGCGCGATCGGCGGCCGCGGCGAAGTGCTCGCCAGCTCGGCAGTCGCGCACGGCTAACGACCTGCGCGGCACAGGAGTGTGCACCTGCGGGAGGGCTCGCCCCACGGAGAGGCGACGACCGGAATCGAACCGGCGGATGACGCCAACAGTTCAACAGAGCCACATTTGCCCCTGTCGCTCGTTCTGGTGCTGCTCATGAGACGGCACGTGATCCTTAGAACGGGCGAGATGCGGCGGCCGTGCATGTGTACTCGCGCGCAGCGCACGAGTAGCGCGCCGCGCGAAGGGCGCCGAAGCTCGCGTTCACGGCGAACCCCGGAGGCCAATCAAACCTTACTACGCAGCTTTCAGGCTGATGAGCGAGAACCCGTTCTGTGTCCGCGTTCCTGTGTTCGAAAATATGGTGACGGTGATCTTTACTTCAGCGGATTCGCAGGTTGTCGCCACGTCCGCCATCACGGCGGGCCCTTCGAGCAACGGC
>DASZFR010000221.1:0-6920 GCA_035939635.1 Solirubrobacteraceae bacterium | reverse complement strand
GGCGCCGCCGCGGCGGCGGGGCTCGAGCCCGTGATCGGGCTGGAGATCCACGTGCAGCTGGCGACGCGGACAAAGATGTTCTGCGGCTGTGCCCTGTCGTTCGGCGCACCCCCCAACACGCTCACCTGCCCGGTTTGCCTGGGGCTGCCCGGGTCGCTGCCGACCGCAAACGCGCGCGCGGTGCATTTCGGCCTGATGATCGGGCTGGCGCTCGAATCCGAGCTAGCGCCGCGCTCGATCTTTCACCGCAAGAACTACTTCTATCCCGACCTGCCCAAGGGCTATCAGATCTCGCAGTACTCAGAACCGCTGTGCCGCGGCGGTCGGCTGCGCGAGGTGCGCATCCATCGCGTGCACCTCGAGGAGGACGCGGCCAAGCTCACGCACATCGGCGCGAGCGGCCGCATCCACGGCTCGGACGCCAGCGTGGTCGACTTCAACCGCAGCGGCACGCCGCTGGCGGAGATCGTGACCGAGCCCGACCTGCGCTCGCCCGAGCAGTGCGGCGAGTGGCTGAAGCTGCTGCGCAGCACGCTGCGCCAGCTGGGCGTCAGCGACGTCAACATGGAGGAGGGGTCGCTGCGGTGCGACGCCAACGTGTCGGTGCGCCCGGCGGGCTCAAGCGAGCTTGCGACCAAGACCGAGCTCAAGAACATGAACTCGTTTCGCTTTCTCGAACGCGGCATCCGCAAGGAGATCGCGCGCCAGGCCAAGCTGGTGGCGGACGGGGGTGAGGTGGTGCAGGAGACGCTGCATTACGACCCCGCTCGCGACACGCTCACCTCGCTGCGCTCCAAGGAGCAGGTGCACGACTACCGTTATTTCCCCGAGCCGGACCTGATCCCGATTGCGATCGACGAGGAGATGGTGACGGCGGCGCGCGCGGCGCTGCCGGAGCTGCCGGCCCAGCGCGAGCAGCGCCTGCAGCGCGACCTCGGGCTCACGCACGAAAGCGCGCAGCTGCTCGCGTTCCGCTCCGAGCTCGGCGACTACTTCCAGGCCGCGCTCGACGCCGGGGCCGAGCCCGCGCCGCCGCCGCAGGCGCTCGCCAACTGGATCACGGTCGAGTTGGTGCGACGCGTGCCCGAGGGCGCCGACCCCGCCGAGTCGCTCGTGCAGCCGCGCGCGCTCGCGGCGCTGGTCGCGCTCGTGGCGGCCAAACGCGTGAGCGTGGGCGCGGCGCGCCAGGTGCTAGACGAGCTCGTTGCCGACGGGGGCGACCCGGTCGAGATCGTCGAGCGCAAGGGGCTCTCGGCGCTCGACGGTGGCGACGAGCTGGCGCAGGTCGTCGCCGCGGCGCTGCGCGACAACGCCGATGCCGCCGAGCGAGTGCGCGCCGGCAACGAGAAGGCGATCGGGCCGATCGTCGGCGCGGTGATGCGCCAGACGCAGGGGCGCGCGGACGGCGGCGAGGTGCGCCGCCTGGTACACGAGCAGCTGGGCATCTGACGCCTGGAGCGCGCCGCGGGGCGAATTTTGGACGCGGGGCCAATGATGGCGCGACGCTCGCGCGCCACCATCGGTGCATGCAATCTTCGCGTATCACCCCGAGCGCATCGTCGGCCCGCCGTTTTCTGCTGCTCCCCGAAGACTCGCTGGAGGCGGGCTCGCGGCGGCCGCGCATCCGCCGCTACCAGCTCGCCGCGGTCAGCCCACGCGGCGGGCGTCCGCCCGGACGTGCGGCGGCCGCGCACGTGCGAGGCGACGACGCGGCGGGGCGCATCTGAGCGCGCACTGAACGCGAGCCTCAGATCGGCACCGCGCGCCGTCGGCGGCTTGCGAGAGCGGCCAACCCTCGGCCGGCGGCCAATAAGGCGCCCGGGCAGGGGTGAACTCCCCCTGCCCGGGCCCGTTTGCGGCTAAGCTGTGAAGCGCCATGCATGAGCAAGAGCGCTCGCACAGATCTTTCGGCCGCACCGCGCTGGCGGCGCTGATCCTGGTGGTCGCGGCGTGGATATTGCTGAAAGTCGTGATCGGCATCGTCGCCGCGCTGTTCATCCCGATCGTCGCGATCCTCGCGGTGGTCGCCCTGATCTGGGCCTACCGCACCATCTTTTAGCCCCCGCAGCGCGATGGCCTACGTGATCATCGCCGTGTGCTTCGGCATATGGGGCGGTCTCGTCGGTCGCTTCAAGGGCAGCTCGTTCTTTCTGTGGTTCTTGATCTCGGCCGTCGTACCCGTGGGCGGACTGATCGCCGCGCTGGCGTATCGCTCCGAGGGACGCGAGCTGCGCCGCGGCTGCCCCGAGTGCGGGCGGGTGACCAAGATCTACGACGCGGTGTGCATGCGCTGCGGCGCAGAGCTTGACTTTCCCGAGGTCGCAATCGCGCCCGAAGTTCCGGCGCGGGTCGCGCGGCGCTGACGCCTCGCGGCCACTTGGAGTGGCGGTCCGCAGCGGGTCGATCCTGTCCGCGTACGACGTGATCATGCGGCGCTGCCCCGGAGCGCGACGTGGCAGCCGAGTTTGGCTTACCTAAGCCAAGTTTGGCGGCCCTAAGCCGACTCTTGGCCTACTGTGAGCACGTGAGCACGCACGCAAAGACAGCCGCGCCACGCGAATCGGCCATCCGGCGGTTGATCAACCGCTGGGGCTTTCGCGACGAACGCGACTTCCTGCTGCGCGTCGTGCAGCCGGGCCTCGTCGGCTTGATCGACGGAACGATCTCTTCGCTGGCGCCGATTTTCGCCGCGGCGATCACGTCGAGCTCGCACACCGCCTTCATCGTCGGGCTCGGCGTCGCGCTGGGCGCGGGTGTGAGCATGGGGTGGTCCGAGGCCGGCTCGGACACGGGCGAGGAGACCGGCCGCGGGTCGGCGGCCGTGCGCGGGACGATCACCGGGGCGATGACGGTGCTCGGGAGCATTTTTCACACGCTGCCGTTTTTGATCTCCGACGTGCGCACCGCGTTGATCGTCGCCGGAGGCGTCGTGGCAGCTGAGCTGATCACAATCGCCTGGATCCGCAAACGCTTCCTCGGCATCCCGTTTCGCTCGTCGCTGCTGTTTGTGGCCGTCGGCGGGGTGATCAGCCTCGCCATCGGCGTCGGCCTCGGAGCCTCCGGATAGGCCCAAAAAGCCGCTGGTACACTGGCTTTTTGCCCGTCTGAGCAAAGGAGGACCTGCGCGATGCGCGCGGTCGACGCCGTCATGGAATGTCTCAAGGCCGAGGGAGTCGAGGTCGTCTTCGGCCTGCCCGGCGGCGCCAACCTGCCGACCTACGACGCGATCGTCAACGGCGGAATTCGCCACATCCTCGTGCGCCACGAGGCCGGCGGGGGCCACGCTGCCGAGGGGTACGCAAAGGCCACCGGCAAGGTGGGCGTGGCGTTTGCGACCAGCGGCCCGGGGGCGACCAACCTGGTGACGCCGATCTGCGACGCGATGATGGACTCGGTTCCCGTCGTGTTTCTCACCGGCCAGGTGCGCACCGAACTGCTCGGCACCGACGGCTTTCAGGAGGCGGACACGATCGGCATCACGATGCCGGTCGTCAAGCACTCCTTCATGATCCAGAGCCCGCAGGAGATACCGCGCGCGATTCACGAGGCCTTCCACGTGGCGCGCAGCGGGCGCCCGGGTCCGGTGCTGGTGGACATTCCGCAGGACCTCTCGCGCGCCGAGATCGAGTACGAGCCGGTCACCGACGTGCGGCTGCCCGGCTACCAGCCGCGTGTGGAGGGCAACCAGAAGCAGATCCGCCAGGCCGCCAAGGCGCTGGCGTCCGCGCAGCGTCCCGTGGTCTACGCGGGCGGGGGCGTGATCAACGCGAACGCATCGCTACAGCTGACGGAGTTCGTGCTCAGCGACCGTTTCCCGATCACGTGCACGGTGATGGGGCTGGGGGCGTTCGCGGCGCCGCACCCGCAGTGGCTGGGGATGCTCGGCATGCACGGCACGCGCCAGGCGAACTACGCGATGGACGAGGCCGACCTCATCTGCGCGGTGGGCGCGCGCTTTGACGACCGCATCACCGGCAAGCTGTCTGAGTTCGCGCCGCGCGCGAAGTTCATCCACATCGACGTGGACCCCGCGGAGATCTCAAAGAACGTTCCGGCCCACATCCCGATCGTGGGCGACGCAAAGCACGTGCTCGCGAAGCTTCTGATCGAGTACCGCGCCATCGGCGCCGACCCGGCGCGGCTGGAGTCGTGGTGGAACCGCATCGAAGGCTGGCGCGCGAAGTACCCGCTCGCCTACGAGGACAGCACCGACGCCGAGATCAAGCCCCAGTACATGGTCCAGGCGCTGTACGAGGCGACCGGCGGCGAGGCGATCGTCACCAGCGACGTCGGCCAGCATCAGATGTGGACCGCGCAGTACTACGACTTCTCAAAGCCCCGCCGCTGGATCAACTCGGGCGGCCTCGGCACCATGGGCTTCGGCCTGCCGGCGGCGATGGGCGCCGCGGTGGGCTGCCCCGATCAGCTCGTGTGCTGCATCGCCGGCGACGGGTCCGTGCAGATGAACGCGCAGGAGCTCGCCACCTGCGCGGAGAACGACATCCCGATCAAGGTCTTCATCATGAACAACGGCTACCTCGGCATGGTTCGCCAGTGGCAGGAGCTGTTCTGGGACGGCAAATACAGCCAGGTTGACATGGGGAGCTTCCCAGACTTCGTCAAGCTCGCCGAGGCCTACGGCGCCACCGGCATGCGCTTCCAGGACAAGCGCACGCTCGTGGACGACATGAAGCGTGCGATCGCCACTGACGGTCCGGTGGTTGTCGACGTGCGGGTGACACGCGAGGAGAACACCTATCCGATGATTCCCGCAGGCCAGGCGGCCCGCGAGATGGTCGGCTGATGCACGCGCCGCGAGCGACGGCGAGGCCGGTGCGTTGATGGGCGAGCCCGGCACCAAGGACACGCTCAGCCTCGAGGAGCTCGAGGCGGCTGCGAACCTGCGCACCGGGCGCAAGCACGTGCTGTCGATCCTCGTCGAAAACAAGTCCGGCGTGTTGACCCGGATCGCCGGGCTGTTCGCGAGGAGGGGCTTCAACATCGACACGCTCACGGTCGGCCCTACCGAGGACGACCAGGTGTCGCGGGTGACGCTGACCGTCGACGGCGCGCTGCACCCCATCGACCAGGTGACAAAGCAGCTGCACAAGCTCGTCAACGTGCTCAAGATCCGCGACCTCGAGCCGACCGACACCGTGGCGCGCGAGCTCGCCCTGTTCAAGGTTTCCGCCGACGGCGTGCAGCGCGGCGAGCTGATGCAGATCGCCGAGATCTTTCGCGGCAAGGTCGTGGACGTCACCAAGCGCGCGGTGATCATCGAGATCACCGGCACCACCGACAAGATCGCTGCGTTTGAGTCGATGGTGCGGCCGTTCGGGCTGATCGAGATGATGCGCACGGGTGAGATCGCGATCTCGCGTGGGCGCGGCGAGACCTAGCGCGAACCTCGCGGCTGCTGATGTCCTGCCGGCGCAGGACATCGAGCGCCTGGCCGTGCAGCTCGAGCGGGCCGTTCGCCGCGCGCGCAAGGACGGCGAGCCCACTCTCGCGACGCTGACGCTGGACGTGGGCGGGCGCTTTGACCCCATCGCCGCGGTCTGCGCTTCGCGGCGCCCGGGCGAGAGCTGGTTTGCGCTCGAGCAGCCCGAGCGCGATCGCCTGGCGATCGCGGGCCTAGGCGAGGCGGTTCGCATCGAGGCTGCGGGCGAACGGCGCTTCGCGGACACCGCGCGCCGCTGGCGCGAGCTTTCAAGCCGCGCGATCGCCGACCCGCAAGCGCCCGACGGCGGCGGGCTTCTGGCGTTGGGGGGCTTTGCGTTCGCCGAGCGGGGAGGCAGCTCGCCCCACTGGTCTGGCTTTGCGCCCGCGTCGCTCGTCGTGCCCGAGATCGCGCTCACCCGGCGCGTGCGCGCGGGCCGTGAGCGTGGGTGCCTGTCGCTCGCCGCGCTCGCGTGCCCCGACGACACCGCCGAGCAGTTGCTGGCGCGGCTGCAGCACGGCCTCGCGCGTCTGCGCAGCGCCGAGTTGCCGCTGCTGGACCCCGCGCCGGCCGGTCGCTTCGTGCTGGCAGGCGGGATGCCGCCGGAGCACTACGAAGCGGCCGTGGCGCGCGCCACGGAGCTGATCGCGGCCGGCAGGCTCGAAAAGATCGTGCTCGCGCGCGAAGTGCAGGTGCACGCCCCGCGCGCCTACGATGCGGCGGCGGTGCTGGGCGTGCTGCGCGAGGAGTTCCCCGCCTGCTTTGTGTTCGCTGTGGGCCGCGGCGACTCGGTGCTGCTCGGCGCGAGCCCCGAGCTGCTCGTGCGCCGCGAGGGGCAGCGCGTAAGCACGCTGGCGCTCGCCGGCTCCACGAGACGCAGCGCCGACCCGGCAGTCGACGCGCACCTCGGCGAGCAGATGCTGCGCGACGCCTTGCGCCGCGAGGAGCACGCGATCGTCGCGCGACGCATCGAGCGCACGCTCGGCGCGCACGCGGTGTGGGTGGCCGCCGCGCCAGAGCCCACGCTGGTGCGGATCGCAAACATCCAGCACCTGGCCACCCCGATCCGCGCGCAGCTGGCGGCGCCGATGGATGCGCTGGAGCTCGTGGGCGCGATGCACCCCACTCCGGCGGTGGGCGGCGAGCCGCTGGCCGAGGCCGCGCCGCTGATTCCCGCGCTCGAGGGCCTGGACCGCGGCTGGTACGCGGGCCCGATCGGCTGGGTGGACGCCACCGGCGACGGCGAGTTCTGCGTTGCGCTGCGTTGCGCTCTGCTGCAGGGGGCGACCGCGCGCTGCTACGCGGGCAACGGAATCGTGCGCGACGCGCAGCCCGCCGCGGAGCTGGCGGAGACCGAGATCAAGCTCGCCGCGCTGCTTCCGCTGCTGGCGGGCTGAGCTCCTGGGCTTGGCGCCACAGGCGCTCGTGCAGGGCGCGGTTGGCCTCACGCGCGCCGGGCACCTCGACGATGCTCGCGCCG
>DASZFR010000220.1:0-23688 GCA_035939635.1 Solirubrobacteraceae bacterium | reverse complement strand
GCGCAGCGTCTCGGCGGGGTCGCCCCAGGCAAGGACCTCCTGCTCGAAGAAGCCGACGGCGTCGCCGCGCTGGAAGCGACCCTGGGCGTCGTCGCGCGAAGCGGGCGCGACGGCTCCCGTGCGCACGTGCGCAAGCGCCTGGCCGAGGGCACGCGCGTTCTCCTCGACGCTGCGCTCCGGCGCCAGCGCGATTGCCGCCACGAGGCCGGCCTGCTGGCTGGTCGTGGGCGCCACCAGCACCTGCTTGTCTGACATCCGCGCGGCGTGTTCGGCGCTGAGCACGACGTTGGGGCTGTTGGGAAGCACCACAACCTCCTCCGTCGGCACCTCGTGGATTCCAGCCAGCACGTCGAACGTCGACGGGTTGAGCGTTGGTCCTCCGTCGATCGTATGCACGCCGAGCTCGGCGAACATCTGTGCCAGGCCGGGTCCGTTGACCACGGCCACCGCGCCGCAGCGGGCGCGCGCGACGCCGTTGGCCGCGCGGCCGCGCGTGCGCCCACGGGCCACGACGGGCGCGGTGAGCCGGTCGTCGCGCTGCGCCACCTGCACGCGCATGTCGGCGACGTCCAGGCGTGAGACCTCGCCGCTGTCGGCGAACACCGCCGTCGCCTCTTCGGGGTCGTCGGTGTGCACGTGCACCTTCAGCGTGCGCGAGTCGCCAACCACGAGCACGGAGTCGCCGAGCCGCTCCAGCGGCGCGATGTAGCGCGACGCGACAAGCGCTGAGCCGGTGACCGCGAAGTTGACGCAGAACCGGTACGTGCCCGAGCTGTGCTCGGGGTGGCTGATCCGCGCCGGCGCGTGGTGGTCGAGCTGCGGCGGCTCGTCGCCGCGCAGCGCCGCGACCACGCCGGCGATCATCAGCGTCAACCCGTAGCCGCCCGCGTCCACCACACCGGCGTCGCGCAGCGCCGCCAGCAGCTCGGGCCCGCGCTTTACCGCCTCCTCTCCCGCGACCACGGCGCGCTCGAGCGTCTCGGCGATCGCCGCGTCTTGCTCGCCGGCGGAGGTGGCCGGCCCGAAGCGGGGGCTCTGCTGGCTGTGCGCTACGTCGGTCATGATCTTGTGCGCCATCTCTCGCACGACGGTGAGGATCGTGCCCTCGGCCGGCTCGCGCACCGACGCGTACGCGCGATCGGCGCCATTGGCAAGCGCGGCACCGATCAGCGTCGCGTCGATCAGCGAGCCGGGACGCGACACGAGCTCCTCGGCAGCGCCGCGGATCAGCTGCGAGAGGATCACGCCGGAGTTGCCGCGCGCGCCGAGCAGCGCCGCGCGCGCGACCGACTGCACGATCTCGTCGCGCCCGATCTCGTCGATCGTGCGCGCCCCTCCGTCGCCCTGCAGGCGGTCGAGCTCCGCGAGCACGGCCTGCAGCGTCAGCACCATGTTGTCGCCCGTGTCGCCGTCGGCGACGGGGAACACGTTGAGGTCGTTGACCTCCTGGCGGCGCGCCTCCAGCTGCGCAAGCGCTCCCGCCACGGCGGCCCTGAAACGGACCAAATTGGCGTCGGTCACGCCGACACCACTATCACCTCCGCCGCCGCGCCGGCCGCCAGACACCGGTGCGGCGCGCGTGGCGCCCGCGACGCGGCGGCTCAGAGCGCCTTCTCGACCTTGCCGGCTTTCAGGCAGCGGGTGCACACGTACACGCGGCGCGGCGCGCCGTGCACGAGGATCTTGACCTTCTGCAGGTTGGGATCGAAGCGCCGCCTGGTAGCGACCATCGAGTGGCTGCGGTTGTTCCCGAACGCGGCTCGCTTGCCGCAGCTGTGGCAGACCTTGGCCATGGCTCGCTGAGTCTAGCCAGCCGCGAGCTCGCTGCGCAGCGCGGCCATCCGCATCACAGCCTCGGCGGCATTGCGTCCCTGGTCGCGCTTGCCGCCGCCGCTGCGCTCCAGCGCCTGCTCGAACGTCTCGCAAGTGAGCACGCCAAAGGCGCACGGGACACCCGTCTGCAGCTGCACCTGCATCAGCCCACGCGCGGTCTCGGCGCACACGAAGTCGTAGTGGTCGGTCTCGCCGCGGATCACCGCGCCCAGGCAGGCGATGCCGTCGAAGCGCCCGCTGCGCGCGGCGTAGCTGGCGGCGAGCGGCAGCTCGAACGCGCCTGGCACGTACAGCACCTGCGGCTCGATACCCGCCTGCGCAAACGCCGACCGCGCGCCGAGCTCAAGACGCGCCGCGAGCTCCTCGTAGAAGCGCGCGATCGCGATCGCGAAGCGACCGCTCACCGCTCCTGGCGCGGGCCGCGGCGGCGCGCGCCGCGGGGCGCGGTGTCCTCGTCGGCGGCGGCGCGGTCGGAGTCGCGCTCGGCGCGCAGCATCTCCTCGTCGAGGTTCAGGCCCTGGTGGTGCAGCGTATGGCCCATGCGCTTGGCCTTCGTGCGCAGGTACGCCTCGTTGTGGGAGTTGGGGGCGTGCTCGATCGGGATCTGCGCGCTCACCGACAGACCGTACCCCTCGAGGCCCCTGATCTTCTTGGGGTTGTTGGTCAGGATGCGAATCGAGCTCAGACCGAGGTCGGCGAGTATCTGGGCGCCGATCCCATAGTCGCGCAGGTCGGCCGGAAGCCCCAGCCGCTCATTGGCTTCGACGGTGTCCAGCCCGTCCTCCTGCAGGCGGTACGCGCGCAGCTTGTTGAGCAGGCCGATGCCGCGCCCCTCCTGGGAGAGGTACAGCAGCACCCCCTCGCCCTCGCGCTCGATCATCGACAGCGCCGATTCCAGTTGCTCGCCACAGTCGCATCGCAGCGAGTGAAACACGTCGCCCGTGAGGCACTCCGAGTGCACGCGCACGAGCACGTCGGGGCGTCCCGCGACATCGCCCTTCACGAGCGCGACGTGGTGCTTGTCGTCGACGAGCGAGCGGTAGCCGACCGCGCGGAACTCGCCAAAGGCGGTCGGCAGGTTGGTTGCGACCACGCGCTCGATGAGCTTGTCGTGCTGGCGCCTGTAGGCGATCAGGTCGGCGACCGTCA
Organism: Solirubrobacteraceae bacterium; assembly: GCA_035939635.1. Classification (GTDB taxonomy): domain Bacteria; phylum Actinomycetota; class Thermoleophilia; order Solirubrobacterales; family Solirubrobacteraceae; genus Palsa-744. Next base: position 20,706 of record DASZFR010000220.1, on the reverse strand, counting down.
CCATCACCAGGTCGTGGCGCGCGCAATAGTCGACCAATTCGGGCACCCGCGCCATCGTGCCGTCGTCGTTCATCACCTCGCAGATCACGCCGGCCGGGTTCAGCCCCGCCAGGCGCGCGAGGTCGACCGCGGCCTCCGTCTGCCCTGCGCGCTCGAGCACGCCGCCCGCGCGGCTCTTCAGCGGGAACACGTGGCCGGGCTGCACGAGGTCGTGCGGCCTTGACTCGGGGTCGATCGCGACCTGGATCGTGTGCGCGCGGTCGTGCGCGGAGATCCCCGTGGTGACGCCTTCGCGCGCCTCGACCGAGACCGTGAACGGCGTCTCAAACGAGGATTCGTTCTTTGCCGCCATCAGGTCGAGCCCGAGTTCGTCGCAGCGCTCGGGCGTGAGCGACAAACAGATCAGGCCGCGCCCCTCCTTGGCCATGAAGTTGATCGCCTCCGAGGTCACGAACTGCGCGGCCATCGTAAGGTCGCCCTCGTTCTCGCGATCCTCGTCGTCGCACACCACGACCAACTTGCCCTGGCGGATCTCGTCGATCGCGCGCTCGATCGTGGCGAACGGGCTGGCGGTACGCGACACGCTCACGCGCCGGCCTCGCTCAGCTGCGGCGCGCGCGCGGAGATCAGGCGCTCCACGTGCTTGGCCAGGACGTCCACCTCGACGTTCACGGCCGCGCCCGGGCCGAGCTGCGAGAGGTTGGTGCGCGCGAGCGTCTCGGGTATCAGCGACACCTCGAAACCGTCGCCGGCCAGCGCGCTAACGGTGAGGCTCACGCCGTCCAGCGCGACTGACCCCTTCAGCACCAGATAGCGCGCGAGGGCGGGGTCGACCCGCAGCGAAAGCACGCGCGCAAAGCCGTCGGGGCGCGCCTCGGTGACGACGGCCGTGCCGTCCACGTGCCCCTGCACGATGTGCCCACCGAGGCGGTCGCCGGCGCGCAGCGGGAGCTCGAGGTTCACCCGTGACCCCGCCTGCAGCGAGCCGAGCGTCGAGCGCTCGAGCGTCTCGCCCATCGCCTGCGCGCTGAAGGAGTCGCCGCGCACACCGGCCGCGGTCAGGCAGACGCCGTTGACCGCGACCGAGTCGCCCGGCACAAGCTCGCCCGCCAGGCGCGTGCGCACCTCAAGCGTCGCCCCCGCGGAGTCGCGGCGCAGCGCACTCACCTCGCCAAGGTCGCCGATCAGCCCTGTGAACAAGTGCGCCTCGCGCCTCACCACTCGCGCAGCCGCGCGGAGATCAACAAGTCGTCGCCGACGCGCTCGCTGTCGAGCGTCAGCGCGCGCAGCGCCTCGGAGATCCGCTCCACGCCCTCGCCCTCGAGCGGGTCGCGCGCCGAGCGCCCGCCGAGCACCAGCGGCGCCAAAAACAGCCGTATTTCATCGATCTCGCCGGCGTCCAGAAAGGCCCCCGCCAGATGCGGGCCACCCTCCAGCAGCGCCGCTGCGATCCCCATCGCGCCGAGCTGGTCGAGCGCCGAGCGCACGCGCGCCGGCTCGTTCTCGCCGGTGGCCAACAGCACGTGAACGCCCGCCGCTTCCAGCGCGTCGGTGTCGGCGTGCGCGGCCGCCCGCGACACGACGACCGTCAGCGGCACCTTGCGCGCCGCGGCCACGAGCTGTGAGCTCGTGGGCAGGCGCGCGAGCGCGTCGAACACCACGCGCCGCGGCTGGCGCGCGTGCTCCTCGACCGGCTCGGGCAGGCGCGCGGTGAGCTGCGGATCGTCGGCCAGCGCCGTGCCGATGCCGACGATCACGGCGTCCACCGACGCGCGCCAGCGGTGCGCGAGCGTGCGGCTGTCCTCGCCGCTGATCCACTTCGAGTCCCCGGTCGGCGTCGCAACCTTGCCGTCCAGCGTCACCGCCGACTTGAACAGCACCCACGGGCGTCCCGCGCGCGCGTGCTTGCGAAAGGCCTGGTTGAGCAGGCGCGCCCGCGTGGCGAGCTCGCCGTCGGCGAGCACCACCTCGACGCCTTCGTCGCGCAGGATGCCAAGGCCGCGCCCCGACGCCTTCTCGGAAGGGTCGTCGGACCCGACCACCACGCGCCGCAGCCCGGCCTGCAGGATCGCGTCGGTGCAGGGCGGCGTCTTGCCCTCGTGGCAGCACGGCTCCAGCGACACGTACAGCGTGGCGCCTTCCAGCTCGGCCAGGCCGCACGCCTCGATCGCGTTGACCTCGGCGTGTGCGGCGCCGTAGACCTCGTGCCAGCCCTCGCCGAGCACCTCACCGTCGCGGGCCACCACGGCGCCGACCACCGGGTTGGGCCGGGTCGCGCCGGCGCCGCGCGCAGCGAGCTCGATGGCGCGCGCGAGATGGAGGTTGTCGGTCTCGGTGGAAATCGACATGTGCACTGAGGATAACCCCGCTCAATGCGCGCAACGGCCCCCGCGCAGCCGGTAGACCGTCATGTACGGGCCCGGCCGGTAGTAGCCGAGCGGGTAGTAGTTGAAGCTCCAGTCAAAGCCGAACGGCACCGGACTCGCGTCGCGGTGATAAGGCGAGCTGCGATACACCACTTCGCCCTGCGTCGCCAGCGCGTGGTAATAGGCCACCGCGTGGGGCACCGCGCCCGGGTCCGCAAAGGCGCGACCGGACTGCGTCGATCCGCTGACCACCCAGCAGTAGCCGCGCCTGGAGTAGTAGCCGATGAGCGCCGGGCTGAGCGTGCGCACGTAGTCCTCGATGCTCACCAGCTGCAGCGAGCCGGACGTCAGCCGGCCGGCGGCGTCGATGTGCGATTCAAGCGAGCGGTACTTGTTCCAGCGATACGCGTTTTGCGCCGTCGAGGTGCCGGGCTTGACTTCGCGCGCCCATTCGTCGGGCGACACGGGCTCGACGACGATCGAGGCACGGGCGGGGACGTGGGCCACCAGCCAGGCGCGCGTGAGGTTGCGCGTGTCGGCGCGCGAGAGCACGATCCCCCCGTGCACGCTGTGCACGATGCTCTGCGCAAGCAGCGCCGCGCTCAGCGCCGCCGCGAGCAGCACGCGCGCCGCCGTCCAGCCGCGCGAGCGCCGCGCCGGCGGCGCAACTGCGCCCGCGCGCGAGCCGCTGCGCGCGCGTCCGCCGCTGCCGGCAAGCCGGCGCATCAGCTGCAGCGCAAACAGCGCCGCGAGCAGGCACAGCATCGGCAAGATCGGCATCAGCCAGCGCCCGAAGTAGCGCCCCTGCAGCCCCATGAACGCGAGGAACAGCGCAACCGCGGGGACGAGCATCCAGCCCACCGCGGCGTCGCGCCGCCACACCGTCACGGCGCCCCCGAGCGCGGCCAGCGCCGGCACCCAGCCGAGTCCCCACGTCAGCGACCACAGGTAATACGCGACGCCTCCGTGGCGCGGCGCGCCGAGCTTGCCCTGCGCTTCTGAGGCGAGCGTCGACTGGTGGATCAGCCCGGAGTGAAAGCTCGAGTAGTCCAGGACCGCGTAGGGGTTGGCGATCACAAAGCACAGCAGCGCCACGCCGCCCGCCAGCGCCAGGTCGCGCAGCGCACGCCGGCCCGCCGGATGCGCGCTTGCCAGGTAGCGCGCGCCGATCGCCGCGGCCAGCGGCACGACCGCGATCCCACCCGTGTACTTGGTCGCGCACGCCAGGCCCAGGCCGACCGCCGCCAGCACGCAGTCGCGCACGCGCCCTTTGCGCAACACGCCCGCGCTGCCCACCAGCGAGAGCGTCAGCGGCGCCAGCGTGGGGACATCGTTGAGCGCGACGTGCGAGTAGTACACAGGCAGGAACGCCACCGCCTCGATCGCCGCCGCGAGCAGGCCCGCGCCGCGCCCGATCAGACGCGCGCCGGCGACGTAGGTCAGCCAAAGCGCGAGCACGCCGAGCACCGCGGCGGTCACGCGCGAGAGCGTGTACACGCTGGCCGGGTGCAGCGCGAACGTGCGCAGCGCGCCGTTTTTGCCGCCGTAGGCGATCGCGAACAAGAAGTGCAGCAGATAGGTGAAGCCCGGCGGGTTGGCGAAGTAATGCGGGTTCAGCCCGTGCGAGAACATCGCCACCGCGCGCGGCACGAAGTGGTCGGCCTCGTCGCTGTTGTACGCGTAGGGCAGGCCCTGGCGGATGCCCCACAGGCGCAGCGCGAGCCCGCCCGCGAGCACCACGCCGAGCAGCGGCCACGCCAGGCGCCGCGGCGCCTCAGCAGTTGGCATACACCGCGTAGTAGCGGCTCGCGTAGATCGGGCGAAAGCCGTTCAGCGGCACCTGGTCGCGTGGGTCGTCGCCCACGTCGACAATCGCCTCGTAGAACACCGCGCTGCCGAGCGGGTAGACCGCCACGCTGCCGGCGCGGATGCGGTCCTCCAGGCCGTGTGCGCGCTTGGCCACGTCGGCGCGCGCCTGGCTGCGGGCGACGATGTTGCGCTGGCCCACGCTGTCGAGGATCCAGCGCGCGTCGGGTATCAGCTTGTTGTTCGGCAGCGACAGCAGCGGGCAGCGGCGCAGTTCGTCCTTGACAGTGCGGTCCGCCAGCGCGGTGGCCAGTCCCCTGTGGAATTCCTCGTGGTAGGCAAGCGTGGTGCGCAGACTCGTGAGGCTCAGCGTGCGCGCGGCGGAGACCACGCCGTAGGCCAGCAGCGCGGCGGCGCCGAGCATCCACACGCGGCGCATCGCGGTGCCCGGGCGCAGCATCGCCCAGCCGCCCAGTGACACCGCGCAAAAGAGCAACAGCACCGTCGAGGCGCCGAGCAGGTAGCGGTCGATCACCGACGCACCGCCGATCCCCTCCAGCACAAACACCATGGCCAGCAGCAAAAACGCCGCGAGGGGCAGCAGCGTCTTGCGCGGGGTCAGCCAAAGCGCGAGCGCGATGCCGGCGAGGCCGCCGACGACCACCGGCAGCTTGTCGATGCGCACCGCAAAAGTGCCGAGCGACCCCAGCACGCTTCCCACGCCCTGCGTGCGGCCGAGTTCGCGCGCAAGGCCGGAGGTCGAGCTCAGCGAGTACAGCGGTTCGCCGGTGACGATCGCGTCCAGCCCCACCCAGACCAGCGGTGCGCTGAGGGCGAGCGCGAGGTAGGCCGCGGCAACGCCCGCGTCGATGCCGCGCGGATTGTCCGGCGAGCGGCGCTGGCCGCTCAGCCACCACAGCCAGTACACGCCGCTCAGCAGCCACGCGTCCGGGCGCAGGAGGCCCGCCGCTGCCAGCAGCACCAGCACCGCCGCGCCGCGGCGCGGGCGCTGTACCTCGAGCACGATCGCCCACACGATCAGCGCCACGTAGGAGATGTCCAGGTAGCCCTGCGCGGCCAGGTTCTCCACGAAGAAGCGGCTGAGCACGAGCAAGCCGCCAAGCACGCCCACCAACGGGCCAAAGCACACGCGCCCGAGCCGGTACACGCCCGCCACCAGCGCGACGAAGGAGGCGATTGAGCCGAGCACCATCAGGCGCGCGCCGCCCTGGCCGAAGATCGAGCACAGCAGGCCGAACGCGATCGCGAGCGGGTGCTCGGTGGGTCCGCGGTACACCCTGAAGTCGGGCAGGTGCAGGTGCAGCAGGTCGCGCCCCCACAAGAGCGCGTAGAACGAGTCATACGTCGGGTAGGTGGGGAACGCGAAATAGCCCACCAGCGCGAGCGCGCACATCACGACAAACGCGATCCGAGCCCAGCTGCGCCAACGCACTGCGCGAAGGCGCGCCAGCCTGATCTGGCCCGGTGAAACCCGGGTGAGCGTCGCGCTTTCCATCTACCCTAGGCCGTGCTGCACCGCGAGCGGCGCCACCCGGGTGCTCCTCGCCGGGACCCCGCGCTCTGGGATACTGCCGAACGCCAAGTCTAGGCAATCCATACCCATGAAGCTCATCATCCAGATCCCCTGCTTCAACGAGGCGCAGCAGCTGCCGCAGACGCTCGCGGATTTGCCGCGCCACGTCGACGGCTTCGACGCGGTGGAGTGGCTGATCATCGACGACGGCTCCACCGACGACACGGTCGAGGTCGCGCGCGCGAACGGCGTCGACCACCTGGTGCGCCTGACCAACCACAAGGGGTTGGCCACCGGCTTTCAAGCGGGCATCGACACCGCGCTCAAGCTCGGCGCCGACGTGATCGTCAACACCGACGCCGACAACCAGTACTACGGCGGCGACATCGAGCGGCTGGTGCGCCCGATCGTCGAGGGCCGCGCAGACATGGTCATCGGCGACCGCGAGGTCACCACGATCGAGCACTTCTCGCCGCTGAAGAAGGCGCTGCAGCGCGTGGGCTCGTGGGTTGTGCGCCGCGCGTCTGCGACCTCGGTGCCCGACACCACCTCCGGCTTTCGCGCGTACAACCGCGAGGCCGCGCTGCAGATGCTGGTGGTGTCCACGTTCACCTACACGCTCGAGACGATCATCCAGGCGGGCAAGCTGCTCGTCGCCACCGACCACGTCCCGATCCGGACCAACCCCACCACACGCGAGTCGCGCCTGTTTCCGTCGATGGGCGCGTACGTGCGTCGCAACGCCGTATCGATCTTTCGCATCTACGCGCAGTACGAGCCGCTGCGCGTGTTCTGGAGCCTCGCGCTTCTGATCGGGCTCGCCTCGCTGGGAGTGTGGATCCGCTTCACGGTCGCCTACGCCGAAGGCAACGGCAAGGGCCACGTTCAGTCGCTGATCCTCGGCGCGGTGCTTTTCATCGCCGCCGTAGTGCTGTGGGCGCTGGGTGTGATCGGCGACCTGCTCGCCGCGCAGCGGGTGATCTCGCACAAGACGTTTGAGCGCGTGCGCCGCATCGAGCTGCAGCTCGGCGTCGCTCCGTCGCACTACGAAGCGCGCGAGCCGCCCGCGGACGAGCCGGCGCAGCTGGACGAGCGTGCCGGCCACGACGATCACGGGCGCCCGCTGCAACGCGCGCGCGTCGCGGGCAGCGCACCCGACGCGGGCGGTCAGCCGGCACGCGAGCGCCGGCAGGAGACCGCGCGCCTGTGAGCGAGCTCACCGTCTCTGCAGACGGGGTCGTCACCGGCAACACCTACGACAAGTACGGATCGCACAACCCGGTCGTGCGCCGCCTGATGGCGGGGTTCGAGCGCTCGCTGGACGAGCTCGTGGAGCGCGCCGCGCCGGACTCCCTTTTGGACGTCGGCTGCGGCGAGGGCCTGGTCGTCGAGCGTGTGGCCAGGCGCCTTCCGGCCGCGCGCGTGGTGGGAGTCGATTTGCAAGAGCACTCCATCCAGGCCGGGTGGGCGCGTCATGAGGCGCCCAACCTCGAGTACCGCACGATGGACGGGCGCACGCTGCCGTTCGCCGACGGCGAGTTCGACACGGTGAGCGCGATCGAGCTTTTGGAGCACGTGCCCGACCCCGCCGCGATGCTGGCGGAGATGTCGCGCTGCGCGCGGCGCCACCTGCTCACCTCGGTCCCGCGCGAGCCGCTGTGGCGCGCGCTCAACGTCGCGCGGGGGGCCTACGTGTCGCACCTCGGCAACACCCCCGGGCACCTCAACCACTGGTCCAGGCGCGCGTTCGCGCAGATGATGCGCGCACACGGCGAGGTCGTGGAGCTACGCTCGCCGTTCCCGTGGACGATGCTGCTCGTCCGCCTGTAGCCGGCTGTCGGTGAAGGGCGCCGTCGCCAAGCCGCCCCGCTCCTACGCCAGCGGGGCGCGGATCCTGTCGATCGGAATCGCCTCGACGGGCGTGCTCACGTTCGCCTACTTCGCGCTGGCAAGCCACGTGCTCGGCAGCGTCGAAGCCAAGCGCATCGACGTGCTCTGGACGGTGATGTTCGTGGTCATCTCGGTGATCTACCGCCCAGTCGAACAGCTGCTCTCGCGCACGATCGCCGACCGTCGCGCGCGCGGCCGCGCCGTGCAGTCGCCGCGGGGCGCGATCGCGATCCAGGCGGGCTTTGCGCTGGCCTTCCTGATCGCGGCGCTGGCCCTGCGCGACACGCTGATCACGCAGGTGTTCGATGGCTACAGCGCGCTGTACTACGTGCTGCTGACCGGCACGCTCGCGTATGCGGGCAGCTACTTCGCGCGCGGGTGGCTCGCGGGCCACGAGTACTTCGCGCTCTACGGCGGGCTGGTGCTGATGGAGGCGCTTTCACGCCTGTGCTTCGTACTGGCCGTCGCCATCGGCCTCACGCACGGACAGACCGCGGTCGCCCTGGGGATCGCAGCCGCGCCACTGGTCTCGCTGGTCGTGGTGCCGGCGGCGTTCGCGCGGCGCAGCCGCGAGCGGCGCGGGCCGGCGGCGCTCGAGGATGTCGACGCCGCGCTCGCCGGGCCGGGCGCCGAGGGCGTGCAGGAGGCGGTCGAGGCGCTCGAGGTGCACACGCGCGGAGGCTGGAACTTCGCGCTGGTCGTCTCGGGCATCATGCTCGCCGAGCAGACGCTGCTCAACGCCGCGGTGCTGACCGTGGACGCGACATCGGTGAGACGCGCGCTCGCCGGTGCCGTGTTCAACGTGTTTCTGATCGCGCGCGCGCCGCTGCAGCTCTTCCAGGCAATTCAGACCTCGCTGCTACCACATCTGACCGGCCTGGAGGCGACCGCCGGCCACGCCGCCTTCGCGCGCGCGATCCGGATCACGGTTGCGGCGATCGGCGCCTTCAGCCTCACGGTCGCACTCGCGCTGCTGGCGGTGGGGCCGTTTGCGATGAGCCACCTGTTCGGGCAGCACTACTCCTACAACCGCTTCGGGCTGGCGGCGATCGGGCTGGGGATGGGCTTCCATCTGTGCGCGGGCGCGCTCAACCAGTCGGCGCTCGCGCGCGGCCGCGCGCGCACCGCGGCGATGTGCTGGCTGGCTGTGGCCGGCGCCTTCGTCGGCTGGATGTTCGCCGACGCGATCGCCAGCGAGGTGCTGCGCGCCGAGGTGGGCTACGCGGTCGCCACAGCGGCGCTCGCGCTGGCGCTCGCGCTCGTCTACCGCCGCGGCACCGCCGCGCGGCTGGGCGCGCGATAGCTCACAGCGCTCCGACCGCCTCTGCGATCGCGCGGTAGGAGCCGACGGGGTCGTCGGCTCCGAAGATCGCCGAGCCCGCTACGAACACGTTCGCCCCCGCGGTCCGGCAGCGCTCGCCCGTGTCGGGCTCGATGCCGCCGTCCACCTCGAGCGCCGCAGCCGCGCCGATCAGCTCCCGCAGCTGCGCCACCTTGCCAACCGAGCGCTCTATGAACGCCTGACCGCCCCAGCCGGGGTTGACCGTCATGCAGAGCGCCATGTCGAGGTCGCCCGCCATCTCCGACAGCGCCTGCACAGGCGTGCCGGGGTTGATTGCGACGCCGACGCAGGCGCCGCCCGCCCTGATCGTTTCGGCAGCGTAGGCCAGGTGCGGCGTCGCCTCGGCGTGGAAGGTGAGCGAGTGCGCGCCGGCGCTCACGAAGTCCGCCACGTGGCGCTCCGGGCGCTCGATCATGAGGTGCACGTCGAGCATCGCGCCGGCCTCGCGAACCTGCTCTGCGAGGCCTTCGACCACCAGCGGGCCAACGGTGATCGGCGGAACGAAATGGCCGTCCATGACGTCAACGTGGATCACGCGGGCGCCAGCCGAGAGCACCTCGCCCACCTGCTCGCGCAGCCGTCCGAAGTCGGCCGAGAGGATCGACGGTGCCACGCGCACGCCCCGCAACAGCTCGCGGGGGGAGGCGCTCATATCGGCTGCAGCATCGACTCGCCGCAGTTGTTGCAGCGCATGATCGCCGTCGAGGACATCCGCACGATCGTGGAGTGCTCACCGCAGTTGGGGCATACCGAGGCCAGCTCGAAGCGGTGCAGGCAGTACACGCAGCGGTAGCGGCCGGGCAGGTTGGTCGGCCGCAGCCACGGCTCGCCGCAGTCGGGGCAGCGCGGCCCGAGATCGATCGCCGCACGCGCGGACATGGCGCGCTCGCCGTCCAAGCTCAAGCCCGGCGCAGCCTGGCGAAAAAGAACCCGGCCGTGCGGTCGCGGTGTGGCAGCGTCAGCGCGGCGCCGCCCTCGTCCGGCCAGCCAGGCGTGCGTAGCCGCGCAGGGTCCGGCCCCAACGTGGCGCCCAGATCATCGAAGCCGAAGCCGGGGTGAGAATCCAAAAACGCGCCGATCACCTGCTCGTTCTCCATCGGGGAGATCGTGCAGGTAGAGTAGACAAGCACGCCCCCCGGACGGAGGGCAGTCGCGGCGTTCTTCAGAATCTCTTCGCCGGCGCGCGCCATTTCGCCGGCCGCGCGGGCGTCAACGCGCCAGCGCAGGTCCGGTCGCGCCTGCAGCGTTCCCAGTCCCGAACACGGCGGGTCCACGAGGACGCGGTCATAGGTCTCCGGGTCGGGGCGGCGCTCGCGCGCGTCGGCGACCACCACGCGCACGTTGTCCGCGCCCAGCCGCGCGGCGGCCCGCCGCAGGACGCTCGCGCGGCGCGGGTCGCGCTCGACCGCGACGACCTCGCCGGCGCCTCCCATCAACGCCGCCAGATGCGTGGCCTTGCCGCCGGGCGCCGCGCACAGGTCGAGCACCCGCTCGCCGGGTAGCGGGGCGAGCGCTCGCGACACGAGCATCGCGGCGCGCGACTGCGCCACGAGCGCTCCGCGCTGCCACAGCGGCGAGCCGTGCAGGTCAAGCGCCGCGTCGAGCACGATCGCCTCTGGGAGCGCCGCGTCGCGGTGCGTGGCCACGCCGAGCTGGTCGACCGCCTGGTCGGGGTCGATCGCGAGCGTGTTCGCGCGCGGCGCCACCTCGCCGGGCTCGTTGTCGTAGGCCATCAGCGTGCGGGTCTGAACTGGGCCGAGGTACTCCCACCACATGCGGGCCACCCACAGCGGGTGCGAGTGCTTGATCGTTGCCTGCTCGGGCGTGACGTCGGACAGCGTTGCCAGCAGCGTCTGCGCGCCCTCGCGCGCCGCGCGCCGCAGCACCGCGTTGACCAGCCCGTGTCCGCCGCTGCCCGCGCTCTTCGCGAGCTCGACCGCGTCGGCAACCACCGCGCGATCCGGCGCGCCGCCCAGGTACAGCAGCTCGTAGACGCCGAGGCGCAACGCCGCGAGCACCGCCGCGTCCAGGCGCGCTGGGGGGCGTTCGGCGAGCTGCTCGATGAAGTGGTCAAGCGTCGCGCGGCGCTGCACCGCGCCGCTTGCCAGGCGCATCGCCAGCGCGCGATCGCGGCCGTCGAGCTCGTACGCCTGCGCCTCTGATCTGAGGGCGCGGTCGGTGTAGGCGCCCTGCTCGAAGGTGCGGCGCAGCACCGCGTAGGCACAGCGCCGCGCCGGCGCGATCGTTGTGGTTGCCATCGGCACCCTTCAATGATGGCTACGCCACGCGGCGAGCCGGGGCGCCCGTGGCGATCTGCCCGAAGTCCGCGGCGAAGCGGTCTGCGTCGCGCTCGCGCAACGCCGCCGTGGTCACGCGGATCGCCGGCGCGGAGCCCGCCAGGCGGTAGGCCCCGCCAGGGGCCACGACCCATCCGCGCTGCAGCAGCGCGCCCGCCGTCGCCGCTTCGTCTGCCACCGGCACCCACACGTTGAAGCCGGAGCGCCCGCTCGCGGCTACGCCGTGCCGTCGCAGCGCCGCCAGCAGGTGCTCCCTGCGCCGGGCGTAGGTCTCGCGCGCGCGCGCCAGCGCGGCCGCGGTCGCCGGATCGCGCCACAGGTCGAGCACCACGCGCTGCAGGATGTGGCTGACCCACCCGGGTCCGCACTGCTGGCGCCCCTGCACGCGCGCGACTGTGAGCTCGTCAGCCGCGAGCAGCGACAGGCGCAGATCCGGCCCGAAACCCTTGGCCACCGAGCGCGTCGCGGCCCACTGCGCGCGGCCGGCGACCAACGTGTGCAGCGTCGCGCGCTCGGCCGCTCCGAGATGGTCATCCTCGATCACGAGCACCTGCGGCGCGCCCGCCAGCACCTCGCGCAGCGCATGGGCGCGCTCGCCGTCGAAAGCCGCGCCAGTCGGGTTCTGGCCGCGCGGCGTGACCACCACCGCGCGCACGCCGCGCGCCATCGCCAACGCGAGCTCGGACGGCAGCAGGCCGCGATCGTCGACCGCGACCGGGTCGAGCACGAGCCCCTGCGCGCGCAGCAGGTGAAAAAGCGCGGCGTAGCCAGGGTTCTCCACCGCCACCGCGTCGCCGGGGCGCAGATGCGCCCCGATCACACGCTCGATGCCGTCCAGCGCGCCGCTGACCACACACACCGAGCGGGCCGCGATGCCGTCGACGCGAAACGCCTCGCCCGCGAGATCGACCAGCTCGCGCAGCGCCGGCGCCGTGCCGTAGAGGTCGGTCACCGACCCGGCGCGGCGCAGCGCGCGCGTGAGCTTCGGCAGCAGCGCCGGGTCCGGGTTGCCGTCTGAGAGGTCGCGCGCGCCGCTCGGCACCGGCATCAACGCCCGCGCGCCGGAAAGCGGCGGGGCGGGCGAGACACTCGTACCGCGCCTCGGCTCGGCGAGCACCACGCCGCGGCGGCGCAGCTCGGCCATCGCGCTCGCCACGGTTGCCGGGCTGAGGCCGGTGTCGCGCGCCCACTGCCGCACCGACGGAAGCCGCTGTCCCGCCGCCAGCGCACCGGTTGCGATGCCGGTCTCGATTCCCTCCACGAGCTCGCGCGCGTTCGCCGCGCTGATCGTGTACTGTGTCATCGCAGAGTAGCCACTGTACTAGAACAGGTCGTCGAGAGCCCGCCATGTCATCCGCACAGCAGCCGTCTGCAGACGCAGCCGCGAGCGCGGCGCCCGGGCCCACCGTGGTGGCTCCATCGCAGCGCGTCCGGCTTCGCCGCAGGCGCGAGCGCGGCAGCCACGAGCGCGCGGTGATCGACGCGATCCTCGACGAGGCGCTCGTGGCCCACGTCGGCATCGCAGACCCCGACGGTCAGCCGCTGGTGATCCCCACGCTGCACGCGCGTTGCGGCGATCTGCTGTACCTGCACGGATCGGCGGCAGGGCGCACGATGCGCGCGCTGTGCAGCGGCGCGCCCGCGTGCGTGACGGTGTCGCTGATCGACGGGCTCGTGCTCGCGCGCTCGGCCATGCACCACTCCGCCAACTACCGCTCGGCGATCCTGCTCGGCAGCGCCCGCGCCGTGGAGGATCCGGCGGAGAAGCTCGAGGCGTTCCGTGCGATCGTCGAACACATCGTCCCGGGGCGCTGGGAAGACGTGCGCCCGCCGACCGCCAACGAGCTGAAGGCGACCGCGGTGGCCGCGATGGCGATCGAGGAGGCATCGGCGAAGGTTCGCAGCGGGGGACCGGTGGACGACGAGGAGGACTACGCGCTGGATGCGTGGGCCGGCGTCATCCCGCTGGTGACCCGCGCCGCGACGGCGGTGGCCGACTCGAGGATGTCGCGCGCCGTCGAACCCCCGCGCTACGTGCGCGAGTACGCGCGGCCGTAAGCGCTCCGGGCCGGCGCGGCCGCGCAGGGCCGCCGCTAGAGAGTCGCCGCGCGGTGACCGCGCATGAAGGATGCGGCGTCCATCGCCCGCCCGCCGGGCGGCTGCACGACCAGCAGCTCGAGCTCGCCGTCGCGGCAGCGCAGCAGCAGGCGCTCGCCCGCCGCGGTCACGCCCAGCACGCCGGGCGAGTGGTCGCCAGGCGCCGCGGCGCCGGAGTCGCTCACGAGCGCGGCGCGGTGGACCCCGATCAGGGTCCCGTCGCGCAGCCGCACGCGCGCGCCGATATGCGGCTCCAGCGCACGCACGCGACGCTCCAGCGCGGCCGCGTCGAGCTGCGGGTCCAGCAGGCGGTCCTGCGGGTCGATCTTCTCCGCGTAGGTCGCCGCCGCGTCGTCTTGCTCGACGAACGGCGGCGGGGTGCCCCGGGCTTTGAGGTCCAGCGTGCGCACCAGCAGCTCTCCCGCCAGCGCCTGCAGGCGCGCAGCCAGCGTGCCGTAGGTGTCCTGCGCGTCGATCGGCTCGCTCGCGGACATGCATACCGGGCCGCTGTCGAGCCCGGCGGTGAGGCGCATGATCGACACGCCGGTCTGCGCGTCCCCGGCCATGATCGCCCGCTCCACCGGCGCCGCGCCGCGCCAGCGCGGCAGCGGCGACGGATGGACGTTGAGCATCTCGTGTTCTGAGAGCAGTGGCTCCTTGATGAGCGCGCCGAACGCGCACACCACCACCGTTTGGCGACCGTCGCCGATCAGCGCGCGCGCGTCGGGGTCGTTGATGCGCTCGGGCTGGCGCAGCTCGATGCCGAGCCGGCGGGCCGCGTCCGCCACTGGCGGCGAGGCGAGCTTCCGGCCACGCCCGCGCGGACGGTCCGGGCGCGTGAGAACGAGCGACGGCCGGTGCGCGGCGCTGGCGGCGAGCTTTTCGAGCACCGCGGCGGCGAACTCCGTGGTGCCGAGGTAGACGACGCTCAAGGCGCCGGCGCGGGCGCGGCGGCCGTCACGGGGCGCTTGCGTCGGCGCCCGCCGTGGCCGCCTCGAGCTCGCCATCGGGCGAGGCCTCGCCGTCCGGCGACGGCTCGTCGGCCGTTCGCGGCGGAGCATCCGGATCTTCGCCGCGGCGTTCTGCTTGGACCGCCTCGCGCATCTCGCGCATGGCCTCCTTGCGCTGCTCGCGCGAGATGTGGTCGAGGATCAGCACGCCGTCCAGGTGGTCGATCTCGTGCTGGATCACGCGCGCGGTCAGGCCCTCCGCCTCGACCTCGTGCTCCTTGCCGCTCTCGTCTCGCGCGCGCACGCGCACCCGCAGCGCGCGCTCGACCTCGACGTGTACGCCCGGCAGGCTGAGACAGCCCTCCTCCCCCAGCTCCGTCTCCTCGCTGCGCCACTCGAGCACCGGGTTGACGAGCACCGTGTCGGCGTCGTCGGCGTAGGCGCGGTACACGAGCACGCGGTGCATGATCCCCAGCTGCGTTGCGGCGAGCCCCACGCCGATCGCGTCGTGCATGAGCTCGGTCATGCGCTCCGCCTCGCGCTTGAGCGCCCCGTCGAAACGTTCGACCGGGACCGCGGTCGCGCGCAGCACCGGATCGCCGAACTTGCGCACCTGGCGCAGCGCGGCATCTCGCCGTTCGCGCGCCTCGGGGTCAAGCTCGGCGACCGGCGGTGCACCCTCCTCAGGCTCGACCTCCACGTCGGCGTGGAGATCGTGGGAGTGATGCGGCTCGGGTGGCGCGCCGGGGATGCGCTCCTCGACTGCGCTGCGCACTGTCTGCTCGTCGGGCATGCCCAACGGAGTTTATGAGCCGGGCGCCGGGATCGCTGTGACTAGCGTTTGCCTTTGACGATCAGCGACTGCACGCGCGCGACCGGCGAGCCGCCGTGAATCGACTGGTAGGTCACGTGCGCCGTCACCGGCAGCCCCTTGGCCAGCTTGAAGGCCTTGCGCAGCGCGGCGACGCCGGCTTTGGTGGGGCGCACCGTGAAGGTCACGCTGCCGGCCGCGGTTACGACCTCGTGGCCCCGACCGAACAGCACGTGCGCCGGGCGGCAGCCGCCGCCGAGCTTCAACGAGCCAGATTTGCATTTCTTTGCTTTGGTGCTCGCGCCGTATACGCCGAACTTGCCGTTTTCGAACGTCAGCACCCAGTTGAAGGTGCCGGGATCGCTGACCGCCTCGACGAACGTGATCGAGTAATTCGCAAGGCTGAGCGAGGCCGCCACCACTTTGAAGTTGCTGTCGGGCGTCACCACCGTTTTGTTGTTGGACGTCGAGCCGGTTTCTTTCGGCCCAATCGTGACGACGAGCATCACCGCGAACGACTGCTGCGCCGGTGTCGCCGGCGCCCACTGCCCGTTGCCCGGCTGTTCGGCATTGATCGTGCACGTCCCGCCGCCGACGAGCGTGACGGTCGCGCCCGACACGGTACACGCGGACGGGGTCGCCGAGGAGAATCTCACCGGAAGCCCCGACGGGGACGCCGTCGCCGAGACGGCGTAGGTGCCGCCGACGAGCGCCGGCGCGGGCGAGGCCGAGGTGAACTGGACCGCCTGCGCGTTCTTGGTCACCAGCACCTGCTGCTGGGCGAACCCGGGTTGGTAGCTTTCGGTGCCTTCCTGGTTTGCGTCGATCGTGCACGTGCCGCCGGCGAGGAAGGTGACCGTCGCGCCCGAGATCGTGCACAGCGAGGCGCTCGACGCGTCGATGCTGAAGGTGACCGGCTTGCCCGACCCTCCGCCCGTCGCTTCCACTTTGTAGTTGAAGCCCACCAGCGTCGGTTCCGGCGGCAGCGACGTGAACGTGATCGTCTGGGCCAGCGTGCCTTTGCTCACCGCGAAGGTCTGCGTGAATTGCGGCGCGGGTTCATATTCGCCGTTGCCCGCTTGGTTGAAGTTCAAGTTGCACGTGCCTTGTTTGACCAGCGTGATCGTTGTTTCCGACGACACGGTGCAGATCGATTCCGTCGCGCTCGAGATCGTCACGGGCAGGTGCGAGGTGGCTTCGGCTTCGGCCGCGTAGCTCGTACCGGCGAACGTGGATTTCGGAAGCTGGACGCTGATCGACTGCGTCTTCTTGACGATGAACGCCTGCTGCACCTGCGGCGCGGGTTCGTAGTTGGGGCTGCCCGCCTGTTTGCCGTCGAGCGTGCAAGTGCCGGCGGCGATGAATCTGATCGTCGCCGAGCCGCTCGCGGAGGCCGTCCGTTCGCACACCGCGCTGCTCGCGGCATCGACCGTGACTTCGACGGCTGCTTCGCCGAAGCCACCCTGCGCGGTGGCTTTGTATTCCCCGCCGACCGTCGGCTGGGCCGGCGGCGTGGAAGTGAATTTGACCGTCTGCGTGCCCTTGGCAACTTCGAACGTCTGGGTCACCTGTTTGGCTTTTTCCCATTCGCCGCCGCCTTTTTGGTTCGCGTTGATTTCGCATGGCCCCGCACCGATGAATTTGACCGTCGCGCCCGACACTTCGCAATGTTCGGGTTTGGCGGAGCTGAATTCCACCGCCATGCCGGACGTGGCCGTGGCGCTGACGGTGTACGTCGGCCCTTCGACTTTGGCGCTGCTCGGCGCGGTCGAGGTAAAGGAGATCGTCTGCGGTTTCCCGGCCGCGAGCGCGCTCGCCGGCGCCCACGCCAATCCGACCGCAATAAGCAGCGGCAATGCCGATAGGTGTTTTCTCCGGGCCATCCCTGAAGGCCTCCACCGATGGGGTTCCAGCTGTTACCGACTTCCGTGTTCGATTGCGACGAAGGCCGGTCCCATCCCTCGGGGCCCCCGGCCGAAAACGATGCTACCAGCGCAATTTCGCCGCCACGACGGTTGCAACCGCGCTCGCGACGTGGTCTGCGCAGCTTTGCCCCGAAAAGACGACTGAAATGTGCGCGCGCCGGCCCTACTGAGGGTCGACGTCCACGCCGAGGCTGACGGACTGCCGGCCTGCCTCCGCCGCCGCGTCGCGCACCGCGGCGTCGACCGCCGCGAGCGCCGCTGTGCGCTCGGCTGCCTTCACCACGAGCACCTGGCGCTCGCGCCCGCGCAACCGAAACAGAGACGCCGGGCCCAGCACGCGCACGCCCGGCTCGGCGGTCGCGGCGGCGAGCAGCTCGCGCAGGTGCAGCGCTACAGCTCGCGCCGGCGCCACTTCGGCGGCCGAGCAGGTGATGCGGACCAGTTGTGAGAACGGCGGGTAGGAGAGCGCGCGGCGGTGCTCGAGCTCGGAGGCGAGAAAGCCCTCGCTGTCGTGGCGCGCGGCATGCTCGATCGAGCGCGCGTGCGGCGCCATTGTCTGCACCAGTACGTGGCCGTCGCTGCCGCGGCCCACGCGCCCCGCGAGCTGCGTGACCAGCGCGAAGGTGCGCTCCTCGCAGCGAAAGTCCGGGAAGCGCAGCGTGCAGTCGGCGTCGAGCACAACGCCCAACGAGAGGTCGGGGAAGTCGTGCCCCTTGGCCACCATCTGGGTGCCGATCAGCACGCCGCACTCCGACGCGGCAAACCGCGCCAGAAGCGCGCCGGCGCCGCCGTCGAACACGCCCGTTCCGCGCCCTGGCTGGGCGGCTCCGCGCGCACCGGCGTCCGCTCGCGCGACCGCGTCGGCATCCAGGCGCAGCACCGGGAAGTCGCCGTCGTCGAGGATCTGCGAGAGCTCGTGCGCCATTCGCTCGGTACCCGCTCCATGGCGCGCGACGGAGGTCGAGGCACAGTCGCCACAGCGCGCGGGCACCGTCTCGCGGTGGCCGCAGTGATGGCACGCCATGTAGCCGCCGGCGCGGTGCAGCACCAGCGACACGTCGCACTGCGGACAGCTCCACACCCGCCCGCAGCTGCGACACGACACGAAGTTCGACCAGCCGCGGCGGTTGAGCAGCACCACGCCCTTGCCGCGCGCGCCGCGCAGGTCCGCCAGCGCCTGCGCGGTGGCCGGATGCAGCGGCCCGGGCTGTTCGCACATGTCGAGCACCGTGACCGCCGGCAGCGGCCGTCCGTCGACGCGCGTTGCCAGCCGCGAACGAGGCAGCTCGTGCACGCTCTCGGGCCGCGGCGTGGCGCTGCCCGCCAGCAGCAGCGCCGCCGCGTCGCGCGCGCGCTGCACCGCCACGCGGCGCGCGTCATAGCGCGGGTCTCCCTCGTGCTTGTAGGAGGAGTCGTGCTCCTCGTCGACCACGATCAGCCCCAGCCGTGCCACCGGCGCGAACACCGCCGAGCGCGGGCCCACGCACACCCGCGCCTCGCCACAGCGCAGCCGGCGCCACTCCGCGTAGCGTTGCGCGGGGCGCAGCTGAGAATGCAGCACCGCCACCGTCTCGCCGAAGCGCTCCACGAAACGCTGCACGATCTGTGGCGTGAGCGCGATCTCGGGCACCAGCACGATCACGCCGCGCCCGCGCTGAAGCGCGCGCTGCGCGGCCTGCATGTAGACCTCGGTCTTGCCCGAGCCGGTCACGCCGTGCAGCAGGTGCTGCGCGAAGCGCTCGCTCGCCAGCGCCTCGCCGACGGCGTCAAGCGCGGCCCGCTGTTCGGGCGTGAGCCGCGACGGCGCCGGCGCGTCCGTGTTCGGCGCGACGTGCCGCGGCGCCTCCAGAGCGCGTCGTTTGCGCCCGCCCAGGCGGCGCGTGGCGTCGGGCGGAACCACCAACGCCAGCGCGCGCGCGGGCGTCGTGCAGTACTCACGCGCCAGCCAGCGCGCCAGCTCCACCAGCTCGCGCGGAACACCGAGCTCGAGCGCGCGGCGCGGCTCGAGCAAGCGCTGCTCTGAGACCTCGCTGCGGTCGGACAGCCCAACCACCACGCCGAGCACATCGCGGCGCCCGAATGGCACCACCAGCATCGAGCCCACGTCGATCGCGCCGTCCTGCAGCGGCTCGGGCAGGCGGTAGTCAAACGGGCCGCGCAGCGCGCGCGCCGTGGTCATCGGCTCTACCTGGGCGATCTCGGGCACGCGCCGGACCCTAGCCAGGCGGTCGGACCCGGCGGTCAGGTCACGGCCGGCGGTCAGGTCATGGCGCGGTCAGTCCAGGCCGGCCCGTCCCCATCACAGGAAATCGAGGACTCGGCTACAGGCCGGCCGCGGCGCGCAGCGCCTTGGCCTTGTCCAGCCGCTCCCACGTGAAGTCGTGGTCGTCGCGGCCGAAGTGGCCGTACGCCGCCGTCTTCTGGTAGATCGGCCGGTGCAGTTTGAGCTCCTCGCGAAACGACCCCGGGCGCAGATCGAAGTGCTCGTCCACGAGGCGCGCGATCTGGCTGCGCGTGATGCCGTCGTGCTCGGTGCCGAACGTCTCCACCATCACCGAAACCGGGTGCGCCACGCCGATCGCGTAGGCCACCTGCACCTCCGCGCGGTCGGCCAAGCCCGCCGCGACGATGTTCTTGGCCACCCATCGCGCCGCGTACGCGGCCGAACGGTCGACCTTTGAGGGATCCTTGCCCGAGAACGCGCCGCCGCCGTGGCGCGCCATGCCGCCGTAGGTGTCGACGATGATCTTGCGCCCGGTGAGCCCGCAGTCGCCCATCGGCCCGCCGATCACGAAGCGCCCGGTGGGGTTCACGAGGAAGTTCCGCAGCAGCTTCTTCTCTTCGTAGAGGTCTGCGGGGAGCACCGGGTGCAGCACGTGCTCGAACAGGTCGGGCTTGATCAGCGACTCCGCGTCGATGCCGTCGGAGTGCTGGGTGGAGATGAGGATCTTTTCGATCTCCGCAGGGCGCCCGTTGCGGTAGCGCACGGTTACCTGCGTCTTGCCGTCGGGCCGCAGATAGGGCAGCACGTCGCCCTTGCGCACCTCCGCCAAACGCTTCGCGAGCTTGTGCGCGAGCGCGATCGGCAGCGGCATCAGCTCCTCGGTCTCGTTTGAGGCGTAGCCGAACATCATTCCCTGGTCGCCCGCCCCCGCCACGTCAAGCTCGTCTTCGTCGGAGGGGTCGTGGCGGGTCTCGTACGCCGCGTCCACGCCCTGTGCGATGTCGGGGGACTGCTTGTCGATCGCGTTGATCACCGCGCAGGTGTGGCAATCGAAGCCGTAGTTGGCGTCGTTGTAGCCGATCCTGCGCACCGTTTCGCGCGCGATGTCCTGGATGTCGACGTAGGTTGATGTGGAGATCTCGCCCGACACGACGATCAGCCCCGTGTTCACCAGCGTCTCGCACGCCACGCGCCCGTACGGGTCGTCGGCGAGCACCGCGTCGAGCACGCCGTCTGAGATCTGGTCGGCGATCTTGTCCGGGTGCCCCTCCGTGACGGACTCCGATGTGAACAGATATTCGTTGTCAGAAAGCTGCTGGCTCATGTTCGCGTGGGCACGCTCCAAGGTTGTCGTGAGTTTGGGGACGGCGCCAAAGCCGGGAAAGTCTAGGTCACGCCGCGGCTTCAGTCGCCCGCCGCGCCGCGCGGCCGGAGGTACGGGTGCTCGCCTGCGATCCCGCGGCG
>DASZFR010000219.1:0-13153 GCA_035939635.1 Solirubrobacteraceae bacterium | reverse complement strand
GCGATCGGCTCCGGGCAGAAGACCGGCCGCGGGGCCGCTTCAAGCCAGATCCCCAATGGTTTTGTGCCAGAGAGCCACACCGACTTCATCTTCGCCGCCGTCGGCGAGCAATGGGGCTTTGTCGGCGCGGCGCTGGTGCTGGCCTTATATGGCCTCTTGATCTCGAGAACGCTGCGCATGATCGTGTTCGCCAAGGACCTGTTCGGGTCGCTGGTGGCAGCGGGCGCAGCGGCTATGCTCATGTTTCAGGTGTTTGTCAACGTAGGGATGACGGTTGGGATCATGCCCATTACCGGTGTGACTCTTCCGCTGATGAGCTATGGAGGCTCATCCGTCATCGCGACTCTCTTGACGATTGGCCTCTTGCAGTCGATCTATAGGCAGGCGCTCGCTGCCAACGCCACAAAGGGCCGCGCGCTGCGCTATTGACACCGATGTACTTCGAGCACCCTCTACCGCCTACAGATCCCGCTTGCAGCGGGGCGCCGCCTGCGCGGCGTGTGGCGGCGAGCGGTGCCACTGAAAAGACCTTGGACGTGCCCGCCGCGCGGCGCGCTCACGCAAAAGGCGTGAGCTCTCACCCACGCGTGCTCAGCGACGCGATCGCCGCTTGCGCGGCCGCATCCGCGCCGCCTCGCGCTGCGGCACCTCCGCATACAGAAAGACTGGACCAAATTGAAAAAGCAAGTTCTTGTGAGCGTCGATCGCGCGGAGACGCGCGTGGCGCAACTGGAGGCGAACGGCAGCGCCGGCGCCTCGTGCTCTACCGCATCCGGCCGCTCGTCCGCGGCCACCACACAGAAGTCCGCGCGCAAAAAAGGCGCGCGCGCCGACGACTACCGCATCGCTGAGCTCTACCTGGAGCGCCGCGGACAGCGCTCGATCGTCGGCAACATCTACAAGGGCAAGGTCGACAACGTCCTGCCCGGTCTGGAGGCCGCGTTCGTGGACATCGGCCTCGAGAAGAACGGCTTCCTGCACGTCGATGAGATCGTGCTGCCTGGCGTCGAGGCGCCCAAACGCGGGCGCGGCTCCGGCGGCGGGCGGCGTATCTCAGACCTGCTCTCGCCTGGGCAGGAAATCGTCGTGCAGGTCGTCAAGGATCCGTTGAAGACGAAGGGCGCGCGGCTGTCGATGGAGCTCACGATCGCGGGGCGCTACATGGTGTATGCCCCCACGGGCGAGGGCGTGGGCGTGTCGCGCCGCCTGGATGACCGCGAGCGCGAGCGCCTGCGCCGCGAGACCAAAGGCCTCGAGCTCGGCGGCGGCGGCGTGATCGTGCGCACCGCCGCGCACGGCGCAAAGCGCGAAGACTTCGAGCGCGAGCTGAAGTACCTGCACAAGCTGCACCAGGTGCTGGTCAAACGCGTCGAGGAGACCGCCGCGCCGGCGCTCGTCTTCCAGGAGGCCGACCTGTCCGTGCGCGTGGTGCGCGACATCTTCTCCGCGCACTTCGAGCGCGCGATCGTGGACGACGCCAAGCAATACCACCGTCTGGTGTCGTTCTTCACGCGCACCGCGCCGGAGCTCGTGGAGCGCGTGGAGCTATGGGAGTCAGAGAAGCCACTGTTTGAGGCCTACGGCGTCGACAAGGCGATCGACGGGCTCCTCTCGCGCCGCGTCGACTTGCCCAGCGGCGGCTATCTGATCATCGACTACGCCGAGGCGCTCACGGTGATCGACGTGAACTCCGGCAGCTTCATCGGCCGCGGCAAGGGCGCGGGCCTCGAGGAAACGATCACCAGGACCAACCTCGAGGCGGCCGCCGAGGTCGTCAACCAACTGCGCCTGCGAGACATCGGCGGGATCATCGTTATCGACTTCATCGACATGGCCCGCGCGCGCAACCGCGACGCGGTCATGAAGGTGCTGCGCGAGACGCTCGACGAGGACCGCACCAAGACCTTCACCGCCGAGATCTCAAAGCTCGGCCTGGTTGAGATGACGCGCCAGAACGTCACCGAGGGCGTGCGCGAGATCCTCACGCGCCCGTGCCCCACCTGTGAGGGGGAGGGCGTGATTCTCTCCGAGGAGACGGTCGCGATCGAGTTCGAACGCCGCCTGCGCGAGATCGCCGCCGAACACTCCGGCACCGAAGCGTTTCTGCTGCAGATCAACCCGCGCGTGACCGCGGAGTTCACCAAGAACGGCTCGCGCACCCTGCACGCGCTGGAGGAGGAAACCGGCAAGTCGTTCTTGTTCGAGGGATCCGAAGGGCTGGCGCTTGACCACTTCGCGGTGACCTTCGAAGGCACGCGCCTGCAGGTCGAGGAGCGCGCGCTGCCGTTCCGGCCCGGCGACGAGGTGCTGGTGGAGATCGTCGAGCCGCACATGTACGACGTCGACGACGCGGTGGCGAAAATCGACGGCTACATCATCTCGATCGCTGGCGCCGCCGCGCAGGTGGGGGAGAAGCGCATGGTGCGCATCGAGCAGGTCGGCCGCACCGCGGCCAGCGCGCGGCTGCTGGACGAGCCCGACGGCGCGCCTGCAAGCGGCGACGAGCGCGGCGAGCGCGCGCGCAAGGGCAGCGCGGCCGCGGCGGGCGACGGGCGCACCGAGAAACGCAGCCGCTCGCGCGCGCGCGCGCGGCGCACGCCGGGTGACAGCGAGGACGCGCAGGCGCGAAGCGAAGCGGGCCTCTCAGAGGAGCCGACCGCGATCGACGCAGAGCCAGAGCAGGAGCTAGCCGCCGTCGAGGAGCCGGCCGGCGCGTCGGAGGCGGACAGCGACAATGGCATACAATCCAAACCTCGGCGCCGCGGCCGCAGGGGCGGACGGCGCCGTTCGGCTGCCAGGGCGAAGGCCGGCTCAGACTAGGGCGGTCCGCGCCGTCAAGGCGCGCCGCGCCGAAGCTGAGATTTGAACACCACATGTACGCGATCGTGAAGACAGGCGGCAAGCAGTACCGCGTGGAGCGCGGCCAGCGCCTGCTGGTCGAGCGCCTGCCCGACGCCGAGGGCGCGCAGATCACGCTGCAGCCGCTGCTGTATCGCTCCGAGGAGGCCGTGCTCGACGCGGCCGGCCTGCAGCAGGTGCAGGTCACCGCGAAGGTGATCGAGCACGTGCGCGGCGAGAAGCTGCGCGTGTTCAAGTTCAAGCCCAAGCGCGGCTATCGCCGCCGCACCGGCCACCGCCAGCAGCTCACGCGCATCGAGGTCACCCAGATCGCGGCCGGCAAACGCAAAGCCGCCGCGCGCGGCGCGGACGCCGCGGCTGCCGACCAGCCGGCGGAGGCGGCCGCGGAGCGCGCGACGCCGGTCGCCGCCAAACGCCCGGCGGCGAAAAAAGCGCAGCCGGCAACCGCGAAAGCCAAAGCGCCCGCGCCCGCGAAAAAACCCGCGGCTGCGAAAGCAAAAGCGGGCACCGCCGAGAAAAAACCCGCGGCGGCGAAAGCGAGCGAGGGCGCCGCCGGCGAGCGCAAGACCCCGGCCAAAGCCCGCACCAAACCGAAAGAGGACGACGATGGCTCATAAGAAGGGGCTCGGCTCGAGCCGCAACGGGCGCGACTCAAACGCGCAGCGGCTGGGCGTGAAGACCTTCGCCGGCCAGACCGTGACGGGCGGCGAGATCATCGTGCGCCAGCGCGGCACGCGCTTCAAACCCGGCGAGGGCGTGGGCATCGGCAAGGACGACACGCTCTACGCGCGCTCGGCCGGCGTGGTGCAGTTCCACACCGGCCGGCGCGGCCGCACGGTGAGCGTGCTGTCGGCCGGCGACGCTTCCGGATAGCCATTCGCGTTCCCGTCCCGGGCGCGCGGTGCATGCTCGGCGTCGCCTGCCTCCTCTTCACGGGCGCCTGCGCAGTGCTGGCCGCCCCGACCGTGGTCGCGCAGGAAACCGGCGGCTCGCCCGCGGGGAGTGGCGCGCCCGCAACGCCCGCGCCGAGCGTCGCCACGCCTCCGTTCGCCGTTGGGCTGCGGGTGCTGCGGCTTGTCGACACCAGCCGCTCCATCCGGCTGCCCGGCGGCATGTCAGAGCCGCGCACGCTCGAGACGTACGTGCGCTACCCCGCGTTGGGCAGGGCAGGCGGCGACGTCGCCGGTGCGGCGCCCGCGCGTGCTGCCGGGCCGTTTCCGCTCATCGTGTTCGGCCATGGCTTCGCGAGCACACCCGCCACGTACGCACGCCTGCTGCGTGGCTGGGCTCAGGCCGGCTACGTCGTTGCCGCGCCGGTGTTTCCGCTCGAGAACGCCAACGCGCCCGGCGGTCCCGACGAGTCCGATCTGATCAACGAGCCGACGGACACGAGCTTTGTGATCTCGCGCCTGCTCGCGCTGAGCGGACACGGCCCGAGTCCGCTGTCGGGTCTGATCGACCCCGCGCGCATAGCCGTGAGCGGCCAGTCAGACGGCGGCGAGACGGCGCTCGCCGTCGCCTACAGCCGCAGGTTCCGAGACCGCCGCGTGGACGCGGCGGTGATCCTCTCCGGCGCGGAGATGTCGGGCGCCGGCGGATTCAACTTCACGGGAGGTCCGCCGCTGCTGGCCAGTCAAGGGACAGCCGACACCACCAATGAGCCGCGCTTCACCTATGCGTTCTTCAAGAGCGCGCGCAGGCCCAAGTATCTCTTGCGCCTGCTCGGCGCGGGTCACCTGCCGCCCTATACCCACGAGCAGCCGCAGCTCGGCGTCGTGCTGGGCGTGACGGTCGCGTTTCTCGACAAGTACCTCAATCACAGCGCGGCAGCGCTGGCGCAGCTTGCGTCATTCGGACACGTGCCGCGCGTGGCGACGCTGCTGCTCGAGCCGTAGAGCGCGAGCGACAGGTTCACGCCTCGGCGGCGAGTACGGCCGGGTCCTGCGCCGGCGCTACGCCGGCATTTGGCTGCTGTTCGGAGGCGCCGCCGGGCGCCGCGAATGCTGCGGCAAAGCGAGCGAAGGCCGTCTGGTCCCCCTCGAGTTGCGCGCGACCGGCGGCGAGCGCAAGCTCTAGCGTCGTTTCTCCGCGCCCCAGCGCGACGAGCGTGCGCGCGTCGGTGGTGAAAGTCATCGCCGGAGCGGATGCGACCCCCGGCTCGACCTTCGCGGTTCCATCGGCCACAGCGATGCTGAAGAGCTGCTCGTCGATGCGCAGCTGGTAGGACTCGGTCAGGTGCGGAAACGCGTTGGGTTGGAAGCCCTGCCTCAAGCCGAGCAGCACGACGCGCTCGGCGCTGACGTCGTCGGTCGGCCTGGGAGCGCCGAGCATCGGGTATCCGACACGCGCGAGCGCGAGCATCACCGGCCTCAGGTCGCGGCCGGCATCCGTGAGCTCATACACGGTCGCGGGCGCGGGGCGCGGTAGCTCGCGCCGCGCGACGAGTCCGGCGGCTTCGAGCGTGCGCAGGCGAGCGGTGAGGAGGTCCGTGGCGATGCCGGGGAGCCCCTCGCGCAGGTCGGTGTAGCGCTTGGGCCCGGTCATCAGGTCGCGGACGATCAAAAGCGTCCAGCGCTCGCCGAGCACGTCGAGCGAGCGGGCCACGGGGCAGTACTGGTCGTAGCTCTTCGTTGGTCGACCCGGCGACTTGATCGATGGTGGCATACCAAAGATCCTATCAGCTAGACGGATATATCGTCTATCTAGATAATTTTTAGGTTCTGATACTTGGAAAAGTTGGTATAGTGCGTCACCTTCAGCAACACCGCAACCCAGCGAGGTGATTCTCCTGGCGGCATCAGCGATCAGCAGCGCAGGGAGAGGGATTGCGCACGCGGGTCTGGCGACACGAGCTCGCGCGGCGGGGGCCGCGCGCGGCATCGAGACGCGGAGGGCGACGACCGCCGGGCTGCTGGCGGCGATGGCGCTCGGTTGCCTCGCGTTGTGGACCGTGGTGCCGGCGGGCGTGCTGTGGCTGGTCTCCCGTACTACGCAGTCCTCGCACTCGCTCACGGCCGGCGTCGTGCTCGCGGTTGCGCTGGGCGTGCCGGCCGCGATGGTGCTGGGAGCACAGGCGCTTGTGCGCCTGGAGAGCGTCTACGTGCGCGTGACCGGTGCAGACGCTCGTACTCGACTGGTGCACGGCTGGAGGCGCAGCCTGAGCGAACTGGGCGTCGTGCGTCCGGCCAGCGTGCTGGAGAAGATGATGGGCGCATCGGTGCTGCTGAGCCTGGTCGCGTTTGCAACCTGGTTCTTCGCGTTCGCCGGGGCCAGCCTGCCGTTGTGAGGGCGGCTGTCGCTAGCCCGCCTGAGCGGTCGGGCGGATGAGGATCTCGTTGACGTCCACCTCCGGCGGCTGCGCGACCGCGTACATCACCGCGCGCGCGATGTCTGAATCCTGCAGCGCTTCGCGGGGGCGGTTGTCGAAGAACGGCGTGTCGACCATGCCGGGCTCGATCAACGTCACGCGGATGCCGCTGCCGTGCAGGTCCTGGCGCGTGGCCTCGCCGAGCGCGGTCACGGCGTGCTTGGTGCACGAGTAGATCGAGCCCGGCAGCACGCGCCGGCCGGCGACGCTCGAGGTGATCAGCAGGTGGCCGCGCGAGTCCTTCAGCGCGGGAATGGTGGCGCGGAGCGTCAGCGCAGCGCCGTAGATGTTTGTGAGAATCATCGCCCGCCAGTGCTCTGGCGTGTCCGCCAGCAGGCCCCGCTGGCCGCCGAAGCCCGCGTTGGCGAACACCGCGTCGATCGCGCCGAACGCGTCCAGCGCCGCCTTGGCCATGTGCTGCTGCTGCTCCCACTCGGTCACGTCGCACTGCACAGCCAGCGCGCGCTGGTCCCCGCCAAGCTCCTGCGCCAGCTGGTCCAGTCGCTCGCGCGAGCGCGCCGCCAGCACGACGCGCCAGCCCGCTTGCGCCGCGGCGCGCGCGGTGGCGGCGCCGATGCCCGAGGACGCTCCCGTGATCAGCATCACGCGGTCGTGTGGCTGGAGGTGTTGGTCGTCCATCGCGGCGCTCCTTTGCGTTCGGGGGTTGGCGCGTATGCATATCCGACGCGAGCGTTCGTGTCCGGCGCGGGCCGCCGGGGGGCGGCTGTCAGGATGGTGCGGTGCTGCGAGATCGCGCCAGAATCCACGTGCAGGCGGGCGCCGGCGGGGACGGCTGCGTGAGCTTTCGCCGCGAAGCGCACGTGCCGCGCGGAGGCCCCGACGGAGGCGACGGCGGCCGCGGAGGCGACGTGGCGCTGGTGTGCGACGAGTCGCTGCGCGACCTGCAGGCGCTTGCCCGAAAGACCCACTACACCGCCTCGAGCGGCGGTCGCGGCGCGGGGTCGCTGCGCCACGGCGCCGCCGGTCACGACCTCGAGCTGCGCGTGCCGCCGGGCACCGAGGCCGTGGTGGAGGACGAAGACGGCGATCTTCCCGGCACGCGCTGGGACCTTTTGCGCGACGGACAGCGCGCCACTGTCGCGCGTGGCGGCGCGGGCGGGCGCGGCAACAAGCGTTTTGCCACCGCCACGCGGCAGGCTCCGCGCTTCGCCGAGCGAGGTGTGCCGGGACGCTCGGGGTGGCTCGCATTGCGCCTGAAGCTGCTTGCCGACGTCGGACTTGTGGGCCTGCCCAACGCGGGCAAGTCCTCGCTGTTGTCACGTCTCACGCGCGCCGCGCCCAAGGTCGCCGACTACCCGTTCACCACGTTGTCGCCCGTTCTCGGCGTGCTCGAATCCGACGAACGCCAGCTCGTCGTCGCCGACATCCCCGGCCTCATTGACGGCGCGAGCGAGGGCGCCGGGCTGGGCGACGACTTTCTCGCCCACGTGCAGCGCACGCGCCTGCTTGTGCACGTGCTCGACATCGCGCCGGCGCTGTCGGCCGCCGAGGGTGCAGACCCGGTGGTCAACTACGACACGATCGAGCGCGAGCTGGCCGCCTATGACGCGCGTCTCGCGACGCTGCCTCGCGTGCTCGCGCTGAGCAAGGCCGACCTGCTCGCACCCGAGCGCGTGCGCGCCGCGGTAGCCGAGTGGGAGCGGCGCCTCGGGCCCGAGGTGCCGGTCCTCGCCACATCAAGCGCCACCGGCGAGGGCATGCGCGCGCTCGCCGCCGAGCTGCTGCGGCGGGTGGGTCCGCGCGAGCTCGAGCGCGAGGATGCCCAGCGGGGAGTCGCCGGCGCGGCAGCGCTGCGCGGCGATCTTGACGAGGAAGAGCTGGCCGAGCACGTGCTGCTGCGCCCCGCCCAGCACTCAGGCTTCGACGTGCAGCGCCTCGGGCCCGGCAGCTTTGCGGTTACCGGTCGTGGAATCGAGCGCCTGGTGGGGCGCTTCGACGTCGACAACGGCGACGCGCTCGCCTACCTGCACGAGCGCTTGCAGCGCATCGGCGTGCTGCGCGCGCTACGGGATGCGGGGTTCCAGCCGGGCGATGAGGTGCGCGTGGGGAAGTTGACGCTCGAGCTTGACCCGGGCACCACGCGCGCGGGCAAATAAGCTCAATCCGATGCGCCGTGTGGTGGTGAAGCTGGGCTCGAGCGTGGTCGCGGACGCCGACGGCGAGCCGCGCATGGACGTGCTCTCGCGCGTCTGCGAGACGCTCGCGGCGGCACACGCCGACGGCGGCGAGGTGATCATCGTGACAAGCGGCGCGATCGCGCGCGGCATGCGCGTGATGGGGCTGGGCCAGCGCCCCACGTCGGTCGGCGAGCTGCAAGCCGCGAGCGCGGTGGGACAGGGCAGGCTGTACTGGGTCTATGACGAGCTGCTGCGCGCGCACGGCGTCACCACCGCGCAGGTGCTTTTGACGTTCTTTGACATGAGCGCGCGCACGCACTACCTCAACGCCCGCCAGACGCTCACCAAGCTGCTCGAGTGGCGCGTGCTGCCGGTGATCAACGAGAACGACACCACCGCCACCGACGAGATCTCCTTCGGCGACAACGACTTTCTCGCGGCGCAGGTGGCGGTGCTGGTGGGGGCCGAGGAGCTGATCCTGCTCACCGACATCGACGGCCTCTACACCGCCGACCCGCGGCGCTACCCGCAGGCGCACATCGTCAGCGAGGTGAGCGACTTCTCAGACCTCGAGCAGCTCGAGATCGGGCACACCACCTCGCCGCTGGGCTCGGGGGGCATGCGCTCCAAGGTCGTCGCCGCCGACATGGCCACCGCCGCTGGCATCTCCACGGTGATCTGCAACGGCCTGCGCGAGGGCGCGCTCCAAGCCGTGCTCGCCGGCGAGCCCGAGGGCACGCGCTTTGCGCGCCGCGAGGCACGCTACAGCTCCTTCAAGCTGTGGCTGAAGTACGCCAAGCCCTCGCGCGGCACCCTGCTGATCGACGAAGGCGCGGTGCGCGCGGTGAAGGACGGGAGCGCGAGCCTTTTGCCCGTCGGGGTGGTCGAGGTGGTCGGCGAGTTCGACGCGGGCGACGCGGTTGACATCGCGCCACCGAGCCCGCCAGGCGACGGGCCGGTGCGCCCGCTCGCCAAGGGCATCTCAAACTACTCCGCGCAGGAGCTGCGCCAGGTGATCGGGCTGAAGTCATCCGCGGTGCGCGCGGTGCTGCCGCGCGCGAGCGAGGAGGCGGTGCACCGCGACTACCTCGTGGTGGACTGACCCGCGTACCCTTATGCAGATGGCAACCGTGATCTCCTCCGTCGCCGAGGTGTGCCGCGGCGCAAAGCGCGCCGCCGCGCAGCTCGCCCGGCTCGACACCGCGGTGAAGGACCGCGCGCTCGACGCGATCGCGGTGGCGCTCGAGGCGCGCGTCGAGGAGATCCTCGAGGCCAACGAGCGCGACATGCACGCGGGGGTGCAGGCCGACATCGGCGACGCGCTACTCGATCGCCTGCGCCTGGACGACTCGCGCGTGGCGGGCATCGCAAAGGCGGTGCGCGACATTGCCGCGCTGCCGGACCCGGTCGGCGAGGTGATCGACGGCAAGCGGTTGCCCAACGGCCTTGACCTGCGCAAGGTGCGCGTGCCGCTGGGCGTGATAGCGGTGGTATATGAGGCGCGCCCCAACGTCACGATCGACGCTGCGGCGCTGTGCCTGAAGTCGGGCAACGCGATCGTCTTGCGCGGCTCCTCCTCGGCCAGCCACTCGAACGCGGCGCTCGCGCAGGTCGCCGCCGAGGCCGCGCAGGAGGCGGGGCTGCCCGCGGGGGCCATCAGCCTACTCGCCGGCGGCGGGCGCGAGGAGCTCGCCGAGCTCGCCACGCAGCAGCACACGGTCGATCTGATCATCCCGCGCGGCGGCGAGGGGCTCAAGCACGCGCTGCAGGCGGTGGCCACGGTGCCCGTCATCTACGCCGCTTCGGGCAACTGCCACGTGTACGTGGACGCGTCCGCGGACCTGCAGATGGCCGAAGCGATCGCGATCAACGCAAAGACCCAGCGGCCGGGCGTGTGCAATGCCGCAGAGACGCTTCTGGTGCATTCCGACGTCGCGGTGGCGCTGCTGCCGCGGTTGCTCGGGTCGCTGACCTCCGCGGGCGTTGTGCTGCGCGGCGACGGGCGGGTGCGCGCGATCGCCCTTGACGCGGCCGACGTGCAGGAGGCGCAGGAGGAGGACTGGGAGACCGAGTACCTCGCGCTCACGCTCGCGGTGCGGGTGGTGGACTCGCTCGACGAGGCGATCGAGCACATCGGCCGCTACGGCAGCGGCCACTCCGAGGCGATCGTGACCGGCGATGTCTGGAGCGCGCGCGCATTTCAGCGCGGCGTAGACGCCGCGTGCGTGTACGTCAACGCTTCCACCCGCTTCACCGACGGAGGCGAGTTCGGGATGGGCGCGGAGATCGGCAACTCCACGCAGAAGCTTCACGCGCGCGGTCCGATCGGCCTGCGCGAGCTGTGCACCTTCAAGTACCTCGTCGAAGGCGACGGGCAGGTGCGTCGCTGAGCGGAGCTCGCGCTGGAGGGGGCCAAATCGGTAGGCATCGTCGGCGGCACGTTCAACCCGCCGCATCTCGGACACCTTGCGCTCGCGCGCCACGCGCTGGCCACGCTGGGGCTCGACCACGTCGCGCTGATGCCGGCGTACACCTCGCCGTTCAAGCCGGCCGCGCCCGACCCGGGACCCGAGCAGCGGCTGCACATGTGCGGCGTGCTGGTGGACGGCGAGCCGGGAGTATCGGTGTCCTCGCTGGAGGTCGCCCGCGGCGGCATCTCGTACACGGTCGATACCCTGTCGGCGATACATGCCAGCCATCCGGACGCTGAGCTGACGTTCATCGTGGGAGCCGACACGGCCAGGACGCTGCCGGCGTGGCACGAGCCGGGCCGGCTGCTGCAGCTGGCCAAAGTGGCGGTCGCAGAACGCGACGGCACCGACCGCGCGGCGGTGCTCGACAGCCTGCGCTCGCTACACGCCGGCAATCGCGTCAGCTTTCTTCCCATGCCGGTCGTGCACGTATCGTCGTCTGAGGTGCGGCTGCGCGCGTCGCGCGGGGAACCGATCGAGGAGCTCGTGGGCGAGCGCCTTGCGAGCTACATCGAGGAGCAGCGCTTCTACCGCGTAGAGGATGTCGCCCGTGGCAGGTGAGGCGCCAGGTGCTCGCTCACAACAGCGGCGCGACCTGATGCGACCGGAAGCGCTCGTCGCGGAGATCGAGCGGCTTGCCGCCGACAAGAAGGCCGCCGAGTTGGTGCAACTCGATCTGCGCGGGGTGCTCGACTACACCGACTACTTCCTGATCTGCTCGGGCAACACCAACAGGCAGACCAAGGCGATCCACGACTCGATCCTCGAAGGGCTCAAGCACGAGCACGGCACGCTGCCCCGGCGCGTAGAGGGCCTCGCGCGCGCCGAATGGATCCTCATGGACTACCTCGACGTCGTGGTCCACATCTTCACCCCCGACGTGCGCGCCTACTACCGCCTCGAGGAGCTGTGGGGCGAGGCGCCGGTGCGCGCCGCGAGTGGCGGGGGCTGAACGCGGTTTGCCCCACCGCGGCCGTGCGATCGCGCGGCCTTGAGCGCGTTTGGGGGGCGAGCCCGCAGTTTGCGAGACGTACAGTCACGCACACACGCGCTCGCGGGTGTACGATCCTTGTTCACCACTTGACTCAGCGGGCGAGCCGGGCCCGTGAACAGCGCGCTCGGCCCATTGGGGCGCCGGTGGGTGCAAACCTCCCGGCGCCGAGCCCGCTTCAAACGGCCGGCGTGTGCGCCGGCCTTTTTTGTGCTCTGCCGGGGGGCGTTGACGGGTGGCGGGTCGCGCACCGGGTTCGCTCCCGCGTGGGGCGCTACGTCGCGGCTGTCGCTGCGTCGGACATGGGTGGGAGGCTTCTAAGGCCGCGGGTCGCGCCACATCGGCCACACCTTTGGTCCGCGGGGTAAGCGCAGCTCGGTGGTGACGCGAAAGCCGTGGCGCGCGTAGAAGGCGATGTTTTGCTCCTTGGAGGACTCGAGGTATGCGGCGACTCCGTCGGCGTCGCAGCGTTCGAGCACGGGGCGCAACGTCGCCGAGCCGAGGCCCTTGCCCTGCTCGCTCGGCTCGGTGCCGAGCACGGCCAGGTACCAGTGCTGCGGTGCGGCGGGATGGTGGCGCTGAATGTTCAACAGCCCGGAGACGACCAACGGAAGGCGCCATGCGAGTCGCGGGTGACGCATCGTCGCCGCCAGCTCGAGGTCCTGGCGCGGCGTGGTGTGAAAGTGGCCCGGTGGCGCCCACAGCGCCGCGCACGTGAGCTCGTCGCTGGTCCAGATCTGTTCGTATGCGAGCAGCTGGCGCAGGCGCGTGGCCTGAAAGCGCTCGAGCATCGTTTCGCGCAGCCGCTGCGGCCGGCACGCCCAGCACAGGACCGGGTCGTCAGAGAACGCGCGCGCGAGCATGCGCGACAGCGCCGGCACCTCGCCGGAGGTCGCGCGGCGCGTGTCGGTCGGGCCGGTCAAACCGGTCGGGCCGGTCAAGCAAGCGCGGGCGCGATGCCCGCGTCGTGCGCGTCCGGGGTGGGGTCGGTGCGTTTGCGCGCGCTCAGCACGACCATGCTCTCGCGCGGCGGGCGGATCGTGATGCCGCGCCTGCGCGTGGTGCGTGCCGGAAGCCCCGCCGAGTGAAGCGAGCAGCGCTCGAGCAGCGCGCGCAGAACGATTCGCATCTCCAGCAGCGCGAAGCTCGCGCCGATGCAGCGGCGCCGCCCGCCGCCGAACGGGATCCATGTGTAGGTGCCGGGCTGTGCGTCGAGGAAGCGCTCGGGCCGGAAGGCGTAGGGGTCGGGATAGATGTCGGGGTCGTGGTGCACGAGATAGGCGCTGGCGAACAGCACGGCGCCGGGCTGATAGGTGACGCCGCCGAT
>DASZFR010000218.1:0-3388 GCA_035939635.1 Solirubrobacteraceae bacterium | reverse complement strand
CGCGTGCCAGATCGTCGAGAACCGGATGCTCAACGGCGAGACGATCCGGCTCGACGGCGCCCTGCGCATGCCGCCGCGCTGAGCGGCTAAACGGGCCTATCAACACGGCCCTCGGCGGCACATGTGCCGCCGAGCCACCTGGCACATGTGCCAGGTGGTTGAGCCGGTGCATGCACCGGCTCGCGGGCCGCACATGTGCGGCCCGAACGACGAGCCCAGGCGAGCCGTGCAGCTAGGCGAGGCGTTCGACGAGCATCGCCATGCCCATGCCGCCGGCGACGCACATCGACTCGAGGCCGTAGGTGCCGTCGAGCGTGTCGAGGTCGTTGAGCAGGGTGGTCATGATGCGCGCCCCGGTCATGCCGAACGGGTGCCCGAGCGCGATCGCGCCGCCAAACGGGTTGAGCTTCTCGTCGTCGATGCCGAGCTCTTCCTTGCACGGCACGATCTGTGCGGCGAACGCCTCGTTGATCTCGACCACGTCGATGTCGCCGATCGTCATCCCGGTCGCGGCGAGCACCTTCTGCACCGCCGGGATCGGCCCCAGGCCCATGATCTCGGGCCGGATCGCGGCCACCGAGGAGGCGATGATGCGCGCGCGCGGGCGCATGCCGAGCTCGCGCGCCTTCTCGTCGCTCATCACCAGCAGCGCCGCTGCTCCGTCGTTGAGCGGGCACGCGTTGCCGGCCGTGACGGTGCCGCCCTCTTTGAACACCGGCGCCAGCGCCGCCAGCTTCTCCAGCGTGGTGCCCGGGCGCGGTCCGTCGTCCTTGCTCACGACCGTCTCGGGCAGCTCGATCTCGTTGCCCTCCTTGTCGGTCTCGGTGTGCGCCGGCACAGTGACCGGCACGATCTCGGAGTCGAAGTGGCCGTCGGCCTGCGCGGCGACCGCGCGCGTCTGGGAGATCAGCGCCCATTCGTCCTGGCTCTCGCGGCTGACCTTGCAGCGTTCGGCCACGTTCTCGGCGGTCATCCCCATAGAGATGTACGCGTCGTACAGCGAGCCCGCGGAGCCGTCGAGAATCGGGTTGAGCTCGAAACTCGAGCTGCCGCGGCCCGTGCGCGACACGGCCTCCACGCCCGACGCGATGTAGGTGTCGCCCTCTCCTGCCTTGATCGCGTGGAAGGCCATGCGCGTGGTCTGCAGCGACGACGCGCAGAAGCGGTTCACCGTGGTGCCCGGCACGTGGTGGTCGATGCCGGCGAGCAGCACCGCGAGGCGCCCCACGTTGTAGCCCTGCTCGCCCTCGCCGTAGCCGCAGCCCATCATCACGTCGACGATCGAGGCCTGGTCCAGCTGGGGGTTGCGCTCGATCAGCGCGCGCAGCGGGATCGCGGCGAGGTTGTCGGCGCGCAGCGACCGCAGCGATCCCTTCACGGCGCGCCCGATGGGCGTGCGGATCGCGTCGACTATCACTGCCTCTGGCACTTGCAAGCCTCCTGATCGGTGGTCGGCCGGTGGGCGTTCAGCCTATGCGATCGTAGCCCCACAGCGAGACCAGGTCTCGCCCCAGGTACTCGCTCAGCGCCACCACCTCGGGCTTGACGCGGCTGCGCAGCTCGAGCATGAGCTGCTCGTCGGGCGGCGCAGGAGCGGTGTAGGTGGCGCGGCGCAACAGCGCCGCCGATCTACCGCGGCGCAGCGCCTTGGGCGTGAGCGCCACGACGGTCCTCGCCAGCGGACGCGACGCCGCCGGGTTGCGCACCGCGCTCGCCAGCGCTCCCGTGAGCCGGTGCATGCGCGGCGAGCGCACCTGCTTGAGCGGTTTGGTCTGCAGCGCCTCGACCCCCACCGCGTCGTCGAGCTTCAGAAAGCGAAGCACCCCGCGCACCGTCTCCACGTTGTCGCGCTGAAAGTCGTCGTAGATCAACACGAGCACCTGCTCGGCGTCGAACGCCTCGTGGTAGCGGCGCAGCTGCTCCACGTAGCGCACGTGGTCGAGGTACAGCAGGTCCTGCGGGTGATGGCACCGGCGCGGCAGGCGCCTGCCCTCGCGCCGCTGCGCTTCCAGCGCGAGCGCCTTTTGCAGCTGGTGCTCGCTCTCGACGTGGTTCTGCACCGACTGCATGTGAAACGAGCGCAAGAAGCTCGTCGGCTCGCGCAGGATCGCAACGATCCGCGCCCCCGGCTGCACTCGCGCGATCTCGCGCGCCGCCACGCGCGAACGCAGGTACTGCGGCGAGCCGTCGCCCGCGAGCTGCGCCGCCCGCGCGCCCGCGAACAGCCGCTGGTAGCCCTCCAACGTCTCGCGGTAAAGCACCGACGGCGCCTGGATCTGCGAGCGCAGGTCAAACGCGAAGTAGCGCGGCTCCTTCACGCGTGGCAAAAAGATCTGCGGGTGGCGCCGCAGCATCTCCCACATGGCAGTGGTGCCGCTCTTCTGGTGCCCCACGAGAAAGAAGTCCGGAAGGCGCCCGCGCGCTGCGTCGCTGCCGTCTGGCTCAGCCGTGGGCTGGCCCGCGGCGGCCTGCGAGCCCGCCTGGCGTGACGCCTGGCGCTGCGGCACCGGTGGCACCGATGCGTCCATGCGACGAGCTTAGGCGAGACCCCTGAGCCGGCCCGGCGGCGCGGTCAGAGGTCCAGGCGGCTCACGCCGAGCTCGTCGAAACCCACGTGATGCGCGAGCTCGTGGCGGACCGTGCGCACGACCTGGTCGCGCAACAGCCGCGGATCGTGCGCGAAGTCGCGGCGCAGCGTGTCGCGGAAGATCACGATGCGGTCGTGGTAGTTGTCGCGAACCGCTCCGTCACCCTCATACAGCCCGTAAGCGCCGCGCCGCCGCCCGCCGTCGGAGATCACCACCGCGACGTGCGCGAGCGCGTTGTGCAGCAGATCCGGCAGATCGTCCAGCGCGTCGCGCACGAGCTCTTCGAAGTCCGCGTCGTCGAGCGGATCGAGCTCCTCGAATTCCGCTTCCTCAGGCGTCGCCGCGAGCCCTTCGCGCGCCAGCTGCTCTGCGTGGCGCACGATCGCGTCGAACTCGCTCTCTGACTCGGGGTCGCGCCAGCCGGCGAGACGCACGGCGACGAACGCCGCCACGCCCATCAGCGCGGCCGCCGCCACCACGCCCAGCGCGATGTCCTCGACCGCGCGCACCGCGCCGATCGTGCTGAAGCCCTGTCCCACCACGACCACCACGAGCCCCAGCGACAGCGCCACCAGCGCCGCCAGGCCTATCCGGCGGGCGTGGCCGCGGTCCTCCGCCGCCCGGTGGGACCCGGGCACCCTCGGCGAGCGTGGCTGCCTGGCGCGCCGCATCGCCCAATCATGGCACGACCGCGAAGTGATGTCCGCCCGGCTCGCGCGCGGTCCAACGAGCGTCCGCCCAGGGGCCCGATGAGGCACGGCGGTCGGGGTCGCAGGTGGCGCAGGCGGTCGCGGTCGCGA
>DASZFR010000217.1:0-3610 GCA_035939635.1 Solirubrobacteraceae bacterium | reverse complement strand
CTGTCGGGGTTGCCGTTTATCTCCAGCAGCGTGCGAGTTCGCGCGGCGGCATCGAAGACGGCTTCGAGGTCGATCGCGTACGGGGCGCGACGCTCGATCAGCCGCCCGGTGGGGTGCCCGATCGCGCGCACCAGCGGATGCTCGATCGCCACGATCATGCGCTCGGTCATCTTCTGCTCGCTCATCGAGAACGACGTGTGCATGCTCGCCACCACCCAGTCGAGCGCGCCGAGCAGATCGTCGTCGTAGTCGAGCGATCCGTCCGGCAGGATGTTGACCTCGCTGCCCGCGAGCAGCTCGACCCCGTCGATCCGCGCGTTTGCCTCTCTTATCAGCTCGATTTGGCGGCGCAGCTGCGACGGCGAGACCTCGTTGCCGAAGCCGTGGCTGGCCGAGTGATCCGTGATCGCCAGGTACTCATAGCCGCGCTCGCGCGCGGCCTGTGCCATCTCATCGATCGTGTTGTGGCCATCGGACGCCACCGTGTGGCAATGCAGATCGCCGCGGATGTCGCCGAGCTCCACGAGCGCCGGCAGGCCCGTGCCGCCCTCGAGGAGCGCGGCCTCGAGCTCTCCGCGGTCCTCGCGCAGCTCTGGCTCGATGTAGGCCAGCCCCAGCCGCTCGTACAGCGCCGGCTCGTGCGCGAACGTCTCCGTCCTGCCCGTTGCATCGTCAGAGAGCCCGTACTCGGATACGTGCAGCCCGGCGCGCACTGCCGACTCGCGCAGCGCCGCGTTGTGCCTGCCCGAGCCCGTGAAGTGCTGCAGGAGGTTGCCGAGCTGCTCGGGCGCGACGATGCGCAGCTCCACCGAAACGCCCGAGTGCGTGCGCGCGCGAGCTCCCGCCGTGCCCGCCGAGCTGACGGCCTCGATCACGTCCAGCTCGGCCACCTTGCGTGCAAGCGCGGCCGGGTCGCGGCTGGTGGCGACGAGATCTACGTCCTTCACGGTGTCGGCCTGACGGCGCAGCGAGCCGGCCGCGAGCACGGTGACGTCGTCGCCGGCGCGCTCGCGCAGCCCCGCAACCACCTGCTCGGCAAGCGCGCTCGCCTTCGACAGCAGAATCCGCCGCGCCGGTCGCTCACCCGCGCCGGCCGCCAGCGCCTCGAGCACGCTCTGCTCGAACTTCGGCCCCAGGCCGCGCACAGTGCGCAGGCGCTGGGCCAGCGCCGCCTCGCGCAGCGACTGCAACGAGTCGACGCCGAGCTCTTGATGCAGCAAGCGCGCGCGCTTGGGCCCCAATCCCGGCAGCCGGGTGATCTCGACCAGGCCGGGAGGAAATTTCGCGCGCAGGCGCTCCGCGGCCGGGATGGCGCCCGTGTCCAGCAGGCTGACGATCTTCTCCTGCAGGGTGGCGCCGATGCCCGGCAGCTCGCTCGCGCGCCCGGCGCGCGCCAGCGCCGCGACCGACGTCGAGGACTCGCGCACGGTTTTGGCTGCAGTGCGATACGCAACCACGCGGTGCACGATCGCCCCGTCGAGCTCGTACAGGTCGCCCAGTTCTTGCAGCGCGTCTGCGATGACAGCGTTTGACAGGTTGCGCGCCACGGCACTGCAGGGTATGGCGCAGCGGCGCCGGTAGGGTACGCCGACCCGTGTCCGGCGAGCCCTGGCTGATACTTCCCACATACAACGAGGCCGAGAACCTCGAGCCGATCGTGGCGGCCTCCAGCGAGGTGCTCGCGCGCGCGGCGCCCGAGGGTTTTCGCGTGCTGGTAGTAGACGATGGCTCGCCCGACGGCACTGGCGCGCTCGCCGACGCGCTGGCGCGCGAACACGGCTGGCTTGAAGTGCTCCACCGCACCCACAAGGCCGGCATCGGCCCCGCGTACCTCGCGGGCTTCCGCCACGCGCTGGACCGTGGCGCGGGCTTCGTGTTTGAGATGGACAGCGATTTCTCGCACGACCCGGCCGATCTGGCGCGTCTGCTGGCGGCCGTGCGGGCCGGCGCCGACCTCGCGCTCGGATCGCGGTATGTGCCGGGCGGCGGCGTGGGCGACTGGGGACCACTGCGCCGCTTGGTCAGCGAGGGCGGCTCCACATACGCGCGCTGGGTGCTCGGCCTGCCCGTACGCGATCTCACCGGTGGCTTTAAGTGCTTTCGCCGCGAGGTGCTCGAAGCGGTCCACTTCGACAGCGTTCGCTCGCGCGGGTATGCGTTCCAGGTCGAGCTCACCTACCGCGCCGTTAACGCGGGTTTTCGCGTTGTGGAGGTGCCGATCATCTTTCGCGACCGCCGCGTGGGACAGAGCAAGATGTCTTGGCGCATCGTCGCCGAGGCGATGGTGCTCGTGCCCCGCCTGCGCTGCAGGTAGACCCGCCGGCTCGGGTAGCGACGCTGGACGCTCCGCCGCTCGCCGCGCGCGTTCGGCGCCCTTTAGCTGCCGGCTGGGTGGGCCGATGCAAGCGACGTGGACGTCTCCGCGTACGCGTTCGCGCACGGCGTGCGCCATACCCGCGCCACGCTCGCCGGGTGGCAGCGCAACCCGAGGGGCGTGATCGTACGCTGGACCGCCGGCTCGGCGCTGGCGGCGTGCACCTTGCTGGTCGCCGTGTGGGTGATCGCGTCGCTGGACACGAGCCACGCCGTCGTGACGCTGCGCCCTCCCTTCGAGGTCGGCGACGAGGCCGACGTTGCGGGAGTGCTCACGCGCAACCTGCTGGTGCTGGCGCTGCACGCGATGGCGTGCGTCGCGGGCTTCATCGCCGGCAGCTCGCTGCCGCTGCAGGCGCGCGGGCGCAAGGGAATGTCGTCGTGGGTGCACGAGCACGGCGGCCGTCTTGCGATCGCGTTCGTGGTGGGAGCCACCACTTTCTCGCTCAGCGCGCAGGCCTACTTGATCGGACGCGCGCTCGGGGCGGTGTCGGGCTACCTCGGCGTCGCGCCGGGCCTGGTGCTGTTGTCGCTGCTGCCGCACGCGCTGCCGGAGCTCGTCGCGCTGTTCCTCCCGCTGGCGGCGTGGATCATCGCCAGCCGCCGCGGCCAGTGGGAGCAGCTGCTCGCCGCCACGTTGGTAACCGTCGCGCTCGCGCTGCCGGTGCTGGTCGCGGCGGCGGCCGTGGAGGTGTACGTGTCGCCGCACGTGTTCTCGGCGCTCGTCCACGTCACGGCGCCCGCGCCGCGCTGACGGGCTGCACAACGTCGCGCGCCCGCGCACGACGCTCGCCGACCTCTATCCGCGCAGCCACCGCTTCATTTTGTATAGTGCTAGAAAACGAGTAAGGAGATCCGATGGCAGGCACTCTCAGTGAAGTAACAGACGCGAACTTCCAGGCCGAGGTGATCGAGGCCGAGGGGCCGGTCCTAGTCGACTTCTGGGCTCCGTGGTGCGGACCCTGCCGCGTGGTGGCGCCGGTTCTCGAGGAGATCGCGGCCGAGCGGCCGGAGCTTCGCGTCGTGAAGCTCAACATCGACGACAACCAACAGACGGCCGCCCAGTTCCAGGTGCTGTCGATCCCCACGATGATCCTCTTCAAGGCCGGCGAGCCCGTCAAGACGGTGATTGGCGCCTATCCGAAGAAGCGCCTCGAGCAGGAGCTGGAGCCGGCGTTGGCGCCGGCCTGATCGCGACGTTGCTCACCTAGCCGCACGCGCGTAGGCGGCGCGAGAG
>DASZFR010000216.1:0-6015 GCA_035939635.1 Solirubrobacteraceae bacterium | reverse complement strand
GCTCCGCCGGCCGCCACGAGCGAGCGCTTGGCCTCGGGGATGCCGAGTTTCGCGCCCTTGGCGGCGACGATCAGGTCGCACGAAAGCGCGATCTCAAAGCCACCGGCGACCGCGAAGCCCTCGATCGCGGCGATCAGCGGCTTGTGCGAGGCGCGCTGCGCGATGCCCGCGAAGCCGCGGTCGCCGTACCACGGCGACTCGCCCTTTACAAACGCTCCGAGGTCCATGCCGGCGCTGAAGTAACCTCCGGCGCCCGTGAGCACGCCAACGGCGAGCTCGTCGTCTGAGTCGAGCTCGTCGAGCGCCTTACCTACCCCCTCCGCGAGCGCGGCGTTGACCGAGTTTCTGACCTCGGGCCGGTTGAGCGTGATCAGCAGCACGTCACCGCGGCGCTCCGCGAGGACGGGCTGCGAGGCGACGGCGGCTTGCTCTGCGCTCATCGAGCGCCGAAGCCTAACCTACGCGGCGTCGGCGGGCGGACCTGACTCGGCGCTCGTTTGCTGCGGCGGCGCTGGTGCCGGCTCGATCTCGCCCGCGTGCTGCGAGGCGCCCGCCTCCAGCGACGCGCGGAACTCGCGCATCGCCTGACCGAGCGCCTTCGCCAGCGCCGGCAGCCGCTTGGGCCCCAGCACAACCAGCGCAACTGCGGCGATGAAGAGCAGGTGGACGGGGTTCTCGATGCCCACGACACCTTCAGGCTACTGCGCGTGCGCGCCGGAGGTTTCGTTTCACCTCCGGCGCCCCTCCTAGGCTCTGCCCCGTGTCAACGCAGCCGATCGCGCAGGGGAGCCGGCCCTACCCGCCGCCCCCTTCGCCGGAATCGGTGCTGCCTGCGCTGGGCACGGTGCTGGGCGCGATCGGTTTGCAGTTGCTCCTGCCCGAACGTCTGACCGCCGGTCCGCGCTGGCTCATCCCCGCGCTCGAGGGCGCGCTGCTGGTAGGGCTGTTCCTAGCCACCCCGCGCGAGCTCGAGGGCCATCACCCGCGACGGCGCGCTCTGGCG
The DNA here is from genome assembly GCA_035939635.1 of Solirubrobacteraceae bacterium. GTDB lineage: Bacteria > Actinomycetota > Thermoleophilia > Solirubrobacterales > Solirubrobacteraceae > Palsa-744. The sequence continues at coordinate 5,012 of DASZFR010000216.1, read as the reverse complement.
CTCTCGCTCATCGCTTTCGTCAGCGCCGCCAACATCTTCTCGCTGGAGCAGTTGTCGCATCACCTACTGCACTCCAAGGTGCCGACCAACGGCCGCGAGCTGATCTTTTCCGGCCTGCTGATCTGGCTGACCAACTTCTTGATCTTTGCGCTGTGGTATTGGGAGCTCGATCGGGGTGGACCCGGGACGCGCGCGGCCGGCGAGGACGGTGCCCCCGATTTTCTGTTTCCGCAGATGTCAGACGACCGCATCGAGCCGCGCGACTGGCGGCCGAAGTTCATCGACTACCTGTACGTGTCGCTCACCAACGCCACCGCGTTCTCGCCCACCGACACGATGCCGCTGTCGGGCATGGCCAAGTCGATCATGGGAGTCCAGTCGCTGGTGTCGCTGGTGACGCTCGGGCTGATCATCTCTCGCGCCGTGAACATCCTGTCCTGACGGATCGCGCGTAGCCACCCGGCGCGACGCCTTCCCTGGACGCACTACGCCGCCGACGCGCTCTGGGGCTCCATCGCGAGCGCCTGCGCGACCAGGTCGCGCAGCTCCTCGGTGACCGACAGTTTCAGCGCGCGCTCCAGCGCCTTCAGCGCGCCCTCGCGGTCGGCCAGCGCCAGGCGCAGGCGCCCGAGGCGCTCCCACGCGCTCGCGTCGGCCGGTCCGCGGACGGCCGCGCGCTCGGCGGCCTCCTCGGCGAGGTCGATCGCGCCGATCTCCTCGTAGATGCGCGCGGCGAAGCGATGCGGGGCGGGGCGCGAACCCTCGACCCGCGCCCAGTCGCGAACGGAACGCGCGGCGGCGTCGAGGTCGCCGGCGTGCCAGAACGCAAACGTCAGCTGGCGCAGCACAGCGACGTTGCGCGGTTCGGCGTCGCGGGCGTAGATCAGCCGCTGCGCGGCGAGGCGGTACTCGCCTTCGGCCATCGCATGCTGGGCCGCGGTCATGAAGCGCTCCACGCGCTCGCCGGCGGGGTCGGGCTTTGAGAAGTCCACGAAGCGCATGCTCCCGGCGGGCACCGTGCGCACGCCGTGGCTGAAGCGCACCCGCGCCCACTGCTGCACCTCGTCGCCGCCGTCGGGGTCGGGGGTGAAGTAGATCCCCGCGACGCTGCCCACGCCCCACTCCGGGTAGGACAGGCAGCGCGCATAGCGGTGCACCACCGAGTGGTCGGGCACGCGGCTGGCGAACGGGTCGTGCCGCGCACGGTCGCGCGCCTGCTCGCGCGCGCGCTGCTCGGCTTCGTACGCGCGCCTGCCCTCCTCCTCGCGCTGCTTGCGCGCGGCAGCTGCGCTGGCGCGAACCGCGCCGCTGGACACGCGCCCGCCGCGCGAGCCTTCGGCCAGGCGCTCGAGCTGATCGGCGGCCTGGTTGATCGCCTTCAGGTGGCGCTCGTGCTCGAACTGGCGCCCCGCCGGCGCGAGATCGGGGTGCCAGCGCTTGGCCATGCGCCGGCGTGCGAGTTGCACGTCGCGCTGGTCAAAGGGCGCCTCGAGCTCCAGCAGGAGCAGGTGCTGCTCGACGTCGAGGATGGCTGCGGACATGACCCTAAAACGTTAGCGCCCGCGGCCAGCGCCTATTCTGCCTGCGAGTGTCCTCGCAGTACATCTTCACGATGCACCGGCTGTCCAAGGTGCACGCCCCTGAAAAGAAGGTGCTGGACAACATCACGCTGGCGTTCTTCCCGGGCGCGAAGATCGGCGTGCTCGGATACAACGGCGCCGGCAAGTCCTCGCTGTTGCGCATCATGGCCGGCGTCGACGAGGAGTTTCGCGGCGATGCCGCCCTGGCGGCGGGCGCGAGCGCGGGCATGCTCGAGCAGGAGCCGCGGCTGGACGAGAGCGCCAGCGTGCTGGCCAACGTCGAAGCGGGCGTGGCCGAGACGCGCGCGCTGCTTGACCGCTTCAACGAGCTCGCCGCCAGCTACTCAGACGAGAACGCCGACGAGTTCGCGCGCCTGCAGGCGCAGATCGAAGCGGCCGACGCGTGGAACCTTGACACGCAGCTGCAGTACGCGATGGACGCGCTGCGCCTGCCGCCCGCCGACGCCGACGTCACGACGCTGTCCGGCGGCGAGCGCCGGCGCGTGGCGCTGTGCCGCCTTTTGCTGCGCGCGCCGGACCTGCTGCTGCTGGACGAGCCCACCAACCACCTCGACGCGGAGTCGGTCGCGTGGCTCGAGCGCCACCTGGCCGAATACCGCGGCACGGTGGTGGCGGTGACGCACGACCGTTACTTCCTGGACAACGTCGCGGGCTGGATCCTCGAGCTCGACCGCGGGCGTGGCATCCCCTACGAGGGCAACTACTCGAGCTGGCTCGAGCAAAAGCAGTCTCGCCTGGCCTCCGAAGAGCGCGAGGAGAAGGGACGCGCGCGCACGATCGCAGCAGAGCTCGACTGGGTGCGCACCAACCCCAAGGGCCGGCGCACGAGATCCAAGGCGCGTCTGGCGCGCTACGAGCAGCTCGTGGCCGAGGAGCGCAACGTCAAGCTCGACGAGGTGCAGATCCACATCCCGCCCGGCCCGCGCCTTGGCGAGAAGGTGCTGCAGGCAAGCGGCCTGCGCAAGGCGTTCGGCGAGCGGCTGCTGATCGAGGACCTGAGCTTCGATCTGCCGCGCGCGGGGATCGTGGGCGTGATCGGCGCAAACGGCGCGGGCAAGACCACGCTGTTTCGCATGATCACCGGCGGCGAAGAGCCCGATGCCGGCACGCTCGAGCTCGGAGACACAGTGCAGCTCGCCTACGTGGACCAGTCGCGCGACGCGCTGAACCCCGCAAAGACCGTGTGGGAGGAGATCTCCGGCGGCGACGAGCAGGTCAAGCTGGGCGACCGCACGGTCAACTCGCGCCAGTACACCGCGGGCTTCAACTTCAAGGGCACAGACCAGCAGGCGCGCATCGACACGCTCTCCGGCGGCGAGCGCAACCGCTTGCACCTGGCCAAGCTTCTGCGCACCGGCGGCAACCTGCTGCTGCTCGACGAGCCCACCAACGACCTCGACGTGGACACCCTGCGCGCGCTCGAGCACGCGTTGCTCGCCTTCCCGGGCTGCGCGATGATCATCTCGCACGACCGCTGGTTCCTCGACCGCGTCGCCACGCACGTGCTGGCCTTCGAGGGCGAGTCACAGGTGCGCTGGTTTGAGGGCAACTTCGAGGCCTACGAGGAGCACCGCCGCGCGGCGCTGGGGACTGACGCCGACCGCCCGCACCGCATCACCTACAAGCGCCTGGTCCGTGGCTGAGCACGACCGAGGCGCGGCCGCCGCGCCGGCGCGCCATGGCCCGCGGGCGGCCGACGCGCCTGACGCGCACGTCGCGCGAGGCGATGCGCCGGGCGCGTTTGACCGCGACACAGCGCTGAATCCGATAACCGTCGAACCCGGGCCGGACCGGGCCGGGTCGGGTGTGAGCTTTGCGGCGCAACTCGCGCCGGACTGGTGCATCAACGGACGTCCGCACGGCGGCTACATGGCCGCGATCCTGCTGCGCGCGCTGACGCACGCCCTAGACGAGCCCGACAGGGCGCCGCGCTCGCTGACGATCCACTACGCGCGACCGCCGTCTCACGGGCCCGTGCGCATCTACACCGCCACGCAACGGATGGGCGGCTCGCTGAGCACGCTGTCGGCGCGCATGGAGCAGGGCGGCGAGCTCGTGGCGCTGGCGCTGTGCGCGTTCTCGCTGGCGCGTGCGTCGCTGGAGGTGGCAGAGCTGCCGATGCCCGACGTCGCCGGTGCGGACCCCGCGCGCCGGTCCGACGAGCAGGTGAGCGCGCGAATCGAGCGAGGCCACGCTCCGGCGTTCATGCGCAAACTCGTGCTGCAGCCGCGCGGCGGCGCGACCCCGTTCGCCGGCTCCGATCAGCCGCTTGAGAGCTGTGCGTGGCTGGGCCTGGCGGAGGCGGCACGTCCGCTCGACGCGGTGGCTCTGGCGCTCTTCAGCGACGCCCACTTCCCCACGCCGTTCGCGCGCCTGACCCAGCCGGCCGGCGCGCCCACGATCGACTTGACCGTGCATTTTCGTGCGGCCGACGCGCTACGGAGGCACGCGGACACCGACGATCTCTGCCTCACCCGCTTCCGTTCGCGCGTGATCCATGAAGGCTTCTTCGAGGAGGACGGCGTGATCTGGGGCGCCGACGGAACCGTGCTTGCGCAGTCGCGCCAGCTCGCGCTGCTGCTGGCGCGCGAGCCGGGATAGGATCCGCTGCTCTGGCAGACCTCGAAGGGGGAGCATGAGCGACTACACGGCGAAGAAGATTGACGACATGGAGGCGGGCTTTGGCGGCGGCTTTGTGAAGGTGCGTGCCGAGCTCGGCGTGAGCGCGTTCGGCGTGCAGATAATTCAGCTGCCGCCGAACTTCAGCGACTATCCCGAACACGACCACTCAGACAGCGGCCAGGAGGAGCTCTTCGTGACCCTCGGCGGCTCGGGCTGGATGGACATCGAAGGCGAGCGCGTGGACCTCGACTCGGAAACGGTCGTGCGCGTGGGACCGGACGTCAAACGCAAGATCTTCTCGGGACCCGAGGGGATCCGCGAGGTGGTGATCGGCGGCGCCCCCGGATTCGCCTACAAGGCGCCGGAGATGACCGAGCTGACGGGCTCCGCGGCCTGAGCGGTAAATCTGAGTAGGTACGGCGAGGCCGCTGTAGCTGCGGCCTCGCCGGTTGCCGCGCTCAGGCGGTCCGCGGGTCAGCGGTCGAACGAGCTTTTGGCGTCGAGTCGCAGCGCGGCGGCAGCGATCAGGCGCGCGCTGGCGTGCACGTCGTCGAGCTGCACGAGCTCCACGGGCGAGTGCATGTAGCGCAGCGGAATCGTCACAAGCGCGGTCGGCACCCCGCCGCGGCTGAGGTGCACGGCGTCGGCGTCGGTTCCCGTGGCGCGCGCGGTGGCCTCCACGGTGAAGGGGATCTTCTCTTTCTGCGCGGTGTCGAACAGCAGCTCGAACAGCTTCGGGTTCAGCGTGGAGCCGCGGCTGATCACAGGGCCCGAGCCGAGCTCGTGCTT
>DASZFR010000215.1:0-5044 GCA_035939635.1 Solirubrobacteraceae bacterium | reverse complement strand
CAGCCTGCTCGACGAGCTCTTCAAGCAAGACGGGCAGACGCTAAGCGCGCTCGAAGAGCGGCTGCCGATGACGCGGTTCGGCGTGATGAAGCACCTGAAGCTGCTCGAAGAGGCGGGCCTGATTGCGAGCCGGCGGCGCGGGCGGGAGAAACTGCATTTCCTCAACCCCGTCCCGATCCGGCTCGTCCACGACCGCTGGGTGAGCAAGTACTCCGAGCCGTGGGCCGCGGGGCTCAGCGGCCTCAAGCAGAGATTGGAGCAGACGATGGAAAAGGTGTTCGAGATCTACATCAAGACCACGCCCGAGCGGCTCTGGCAGGCCATCACCGACCCCGAGCTGCGCAGCAAGTACAGCTTCGGCGTGGGCGTGCAGTCCGACTGGACGGCGGGGTCCGCGTACAAAGCGGCGGCGGGTTCCTTCGCGATCGCCGAGGGCGAGAACCTCGAGGTCGACCCGCCGCGCCGGCTCGTGCAGAGCTTCAACGCGCTGTGGGACTCCGGCGGGATGGGCAACGGCACGCCGCGTGACGTCAGAAGCGAACCTACATCGCGGGTCACGTGGGAGATCGAGCAGGTGGAGGATTCCTGCCGCCTGACCGTGATCCACGACCACCTCGCGCTGGACGCCAACGAAGAACTCTACGGCGGCTGGATGATGATCCTGTCGGGGCTCAAGACCCTGCTGGAGACCGGCGAGACCCTCACCACGCCGGGCTCGCTGCGCTACTCGCAGCCACAGCCGGCCGCAACCTGAGCACGGCCGCAAGCGGTCGGGGCGCCGTGCGCGAGTCGCGGCGCCCCGGCAGCGGCCGTCCGAGCGAGCCTACGGCGCTTTGGCGAGGTAGTGCTGGCCTGCCCGCACGGTGATGGTCTTGCGGCGCACGAAGTCGCGCACCGACACCACGCCGCGGGTGACGGCGGTGAGCGTGCCGTCGCAGCGGTTGGCGACGCTCCAGATCGTGCCGCGCACCGTCGCGGCGCTGTACTGACCGTTGGTGGTGTATTTGCCGTGCGCGCTGCCCTTCAGTAGCCCGAGCACCCTGTGGCTCAGGCGCTTGGCGGCGGCCTGGGCCTTCTTTCCGGCGGTAGCGCAGACGGTCTTGCGCAACGTGTTGACGATCGTGAGGTTCGCCAGCCCCTTCTGCTTGCGCGCCTGCAGGATCGTGAAGATACCCGCGCTGAATTCGCCGAACTGCTGCTTGCCGGCTGCGGCGGCGGCGGTCTCCAGCAGCACGACACCTTCGGTGGTGTCAAGCGTGGAGCCCACCGGGATATGGCGCGCTTCTGTTAGCGGCACGAAGCCGATGCCCTTGCCGAGACTCTCGGAGGCGAGCGGTTCCGGGGCGCTGAGACCCGACAGTGACCCGGCGCGACTCAGCGTGGCGCCGGGCGGCAGCTTGATGAACACCTTGCCGCTCACCGGTTCGACGTTGACCGTCTTTCCGAGCACCGGAGCGGCCAGCATGCTGATTTTGAACGGGATGATCCCAGCGGCCGCCCACGTCTCGGTGACTTCGTTTGAGATCACGCTCTGGCCCGCCCTGTCGACGAACGAGGCGACGATGTGGTCGATGCCGGTGTTGACACCCTGGTAGCTGAAGGTCGACTGCCCGGCCGAGTTGGAAGGGATGGACGCGGTCTGCGGGTTGACTCCGGTGACCTTGAAGGTAACCGGCACGCCGGCTTGCGGCACGCCCCCTTCGGTCACCCTGGCGGTGATCCCAAAGGGCGATCCCACCTTGGTGGAGATCGCCCCCGGCTGGGGGAGTTCGACTCGGGGTGCGGGAGGAGCTATCCACGTGTTCGTGGCAGGGCTTGACACGATCGTGCTGCCTGATTTGTCCACGAACGAGGCGACGATGCGGTCCGTGCCTGGGTTGGCGCCCGTGTAGGTGAACGTGGTCTGTCCGGCTTCGTTGGTTGCGCTCTGGCTTGTTTGCGGGTTTGCCCCTGCGACGGTGAAGGTGACGAGCTGTTCGGCTCGCGGTTTGCCTTCTTCGATGACGGTCGCAGTGAGCGACGAGGCGCTGCCCACCTGCGCTTCGTGCGCCGGCGGAGCGAGTTCGATGCCCGATTCTCGCTGTGCGTGGCACGAACCGCCGCTGCATTCGATGCGAATCGGTTCCTCGAGGCTGAAGTAGGCGCTCCCGCCATGCGCGATCCCGCTTGGAAGGAAGTTGACGGTGCCTTCGTGGCCGTTAGTGACCGTAAAGCTCGTGTTCGGTCCCTCGTAGCCGGTTTCGCCGAAGGGGCAGCCTTGCAGGGGCGGTTCTACGGTGCACAGACCGTCGCCGTCGAATTCGAAGATCCCGAGTTCTTCGGCGCCGCCGGTCAGGCGCAGGCTTGGAAACAGCGAGGTCGAGTTGTTCTGAACTCCAATGAGCGTGTCCTCGCTGGCGTCGAACGGGGGCTGGGTGGGATCGTTAAACGACGTGATCGATCCGCTCGGTTCGACGACGACGAGGATCTCGCAGCCTGTGTCCTGGCCGATCGCCGGGCACTGCGTGAACGGGGGCGCGCTCGCGCTGGCAAGCCCCGGCGTGAGCGCCAGCGCCGACAGCACGGCCAGCGCCATCGCCGCTGTTGGGCGAACGAGCGCGCGTGCGAGCGGGCGTATCAACGCGTGTCCTCCGGTCGTGCTTGACGCGCGCGTTCGCGTCGCAGCCGCCGCTCTGAGCGGCATATCGGCACCCCACGTCGGGCTCTTGGTGTCCGCCATCCCCAACCAGCGGCTAGTGTTTCCTACGGACGCTGCCGGCGCGTCCTTTGCGCCGCGGCGAGCGTATGTCGCACCCTTGCGATTGTCAAGAAACGGGTCCGACCCTGCTGGAGGCGGGCGACGTGCTCACCACCCCGGGCTCGCTACTCGGCTCGCTGCTCTACGCGCAGCCGTGGCGCGCAACGTAGGCTGCGATCCGGCGCAACGCGCCGAAAGGTCCAGCGGAAAGCAAGAAGGGGGAGCAGATGATCGTGACGGTCGGACGGGTCACAACCGATGCGCAACGGCGCGAGGAGCTCATGCGCGTGGGACAGGCGGTGGCGCGGGCCTCGCGCGCGGACGACGGATGCATCGCCTACCGCATCTACCAAGACACAGAGAATCCGGACGAGTTCGTGTTCGTGGAGGAGTGGGAGAGTGAGGAGGCGCTGCGGAGCCATTTCGCGACTCCCCACGTAGCCGAGTTCATGCAGGCGATTTCCGCGACCCTCGCGAGCCCGCCCGACGTGAAATTCCACACGGTCGCGAGCTCGCTGGACCTCGCCGACGTGGGTGCGTCGGCCTGAGCCCACGCGCCAACGCCGGCGCTGGCGCCCGCGCGGGCGCCCAGCGCCGGCGTGAGCGGCTAGGAACCGAGGATCACGTTGTGCACCTCGAGCACCATCGGTTCGCCGGGGTCGCTTCCCACCTCGGACATGATCGGCACCAGCGTCTCGCCGAACTTCTCAAAGGACTCGCGCGAGTCCCAGACGTCGAACACGTTCACGCTGCCGTCTGGGCCCTTCAGCGCGCAGTGGTATTGACGGCCTGCGGGTGAGCCCGCGCCCGCGGCGTCGAGCCGGCGGAGCGCCTCGTCGTATCGGTCGGACGTGAACCCGGTGGGGGTGAAGTACATGCCCAGTGACATTGTTTCCTCCTCGCCTAAGGTGACAGTGCGCGCGCAACTGTAACCCTCAACCGCGCACGACCGCCGGTCCGCCGTCCTCGGAGACCTGGGCGCCTGACGCCGCGCCGCCGCCGCCTGTCCCTTTAGGCACGCGGTTTTCCTGTCAGCATCAATGCATGTCTCGCGAGCGCGACTCCGCGGAGCTGATCGTCGTGGGAGCGGGCGTGATCGGCCTGTCGGTCGCGTGGCGCGCCGCGACGCGCGGCATGCGCGTGACCGTGCTCGAGCGCGACGACGCGCAGCAGGCGTCCTCGCGCGTGGCCGCCGGCATGCTCGCGCCGGTGAGCGAGATGGAGTTCGGCCGCGGCGGACGGCGGCTGCTCGCGCTCGGCATGCGCTCTGCGGCGCTGTGGCCTGCCTTCGCATCAGAGCTCGAGGCGGCGAGCGGCGAGGAGGTCGGGCTGCTGGCGACCGGCACCCTGATGGTGGCGCGCGACGCCGACGAGGCGCGCGAGCTCGAGCGCCAGATCGAGCTGCGCAGCTCGCTTGGCCTGCGCGCGATGCGCCTGCGCGCGAGCCAGGCGCGCGAGCTCGAGCCGGCGCTCGCTCCCACGATTAGGCTCGCGCTGCAGCTCCCCGACGATCACTCGGTCGAACCCCGCTTGGTGCTGGCCGCGCTGCGCCGCGCGTGCGAGTGCGCCGGCGTGCGGTTGCGCGATCACGGCGAGGTCGAGCGCGTGCTCGGCAACGACGCGCGCGTGACCGGAGTGCAGCTGCAAGACGGCGCGCAAGTGGTCGCGGACACCGTGGTGATCGCTGCCGGCACGTGGAGCGGCGGGTTGGGCGGGCTGCAGACGGGCGAGGTCGTGCCGGTGCGTCCCGTGAAGGGCCAGACGCTGCGCCTGCGCGACCCGCAGGGCCCCGGGCTGCTCGCGCGGCCGGTGCGCTTCGAGGGCGGCTACGTGGTGCCGCGCGCGGACGGCCGCTACGTGCTCGGCGGCACCATGGAGGAGCAGGGGTTTGACTGCGCGCCCACCGCGGGGGCCGCGTATGAGCTGCTGCGCGAGGGCCGCGAGCTCGTGCCGGGGATCTCCGAGCTCGAGATCGAGGAGCTGTGTGTGGGGCTCCGCCCCGGCACGCCCGACAACGTTCCCGCCGTCGGGCGCGGGGCGCGCGAGGGCCTGGTGTGGGCCACGGGTCACTTTCGCAACGGCATCCTGCTCGCGCCGCTCACCGCCGAGCTCGTGCTCGGCTGCATGGGCGACGGCGCGCGCGACGATGCGCTGCTCCAGATCTGCGACCCTGCGCGTTTCTCGGGGCAGGCGCGCCCGACCGCGCCGCGCCGCACGGGCGCTGCTGACGCGCGCCGCGGCCGGCGGGTTTCGTCCGCCGGCGCGCGGGCAGGGGCTGGGCTGTGAAGGTGCTCCTCAACGGCGACG
>DASZFR010000214.1:0-3320 GCA_035939635.1 Solirubrobacteraceae bacterium | reverse complement strand
CGCGGCGAGCCTCGAGCATGTCGCGCGCGAACGGTTCCTCACCCGCTCCCAACAGCACGAGCGCCTCCAACCCGCCGGACCGCCGCCAGTCGAGCACGCGCGTGGCGTCGCCGTGACGCACGTCAACCAAGCGCAGCTGCTCGAGCCGCTTCAGCGCCTCGCGCACCGACGCCATGTTGACCTCGAGCTCCGCCGCGAGCGCACGCTGCGGAGGTAGTCGCTCGCCGGGCCGGTAGCGCCCGCCGAGGATCGCCTCGCTCAGGTGGGCGAAGACGTGATCCGGGACAGACACACGGGGAATCGGCGACGCCGGCACGCCGGGCACTGTACCAGTGTTCCGAACAATTTGCCTTGACCACGTCGCGACCGACCGCGTCTGGCTGCGCACGGTGCACAATGCAGCCGTGGCGACCACATCCTCAAGCGCCCACGCGGGGCCGACCAGCAGCTTTGTCAAAGGCCACAGGTGGTGATCTTCGACAGCCATCGAGCCTCCAAGGCCGCCGCGGCAAACGGCGCCGCGGCGCCGGCTCGAGCTGGAGGCCTGCGGCTGATCGCGCCGAGCGCCACTGCCGAAGAGGCCGCGGCGATCGTGGCGGCGCTCGAGCGCTTCATTCGCGACACGGCGCCGACAAGAGGCGGGCGCGCAGACGAGCCCGATCCCTGGTGGCGCGCGGGGATCCTCGAGGGCACCGAGCACGACGCACCCGGCGAGCTGCGCGAGCCGTGGATCGCTGCCCCCACGCGCTGAGCAAGACGGCCCAGAGCGAGGTGTCGCCTCTCTACACCTAGGGTGGCTTTCGCCGGCGCGTCACCCGCGCCACCATGGCTGCACGTCAGATCACAACGGCGGCGGCGACACGGAAGAGCAAAGCTCCCGGCAGCCCTCGACCACCGACCGAGGGTCAGCTCTGACGACACCCGACAGACCCCGTTGAGGTGGCCGTTTGGGGGGTCAAGGACGAGTCCTTGACGGCCACCCCAACGGGGCCTGTCGCGGCACCGAAGCGCCGAATCGGGTATGAGCTTTGCCACCGGCCACTATTCGATCGGGGGAACACAGGACGATGAATCCCGCCAAGCCGATCCGCACGCTCGCGGCTGCGGCGCTTTGGGCGCTGTCCGCCGCGGCGCTCGCGCTCGCGGCCACCGCCGGCGCTTACGACCAGACCCACGGGCTGGAAGGAACCGCGCCCTATGACCGCGGCCTGGAAGTGTCCTACTGCCCGCGCCCGCATCACAAGCGTGCGCACCGGGCCACGCCGAGTCCGCTGCCGCCCGCGCCGCCGCTTGAAACACCGGCGTCGCAGCCGCCCGTCGGATCGCCGCCGAGCGAAGCGCCCGCGGGCCAACCTACGCCCCTCGCCAGCGCGGCGAGCACCAGCGAGGCGGGCTGGCCGAAGAAGGAATGCCTGAAGATCGACAAGGGGCCCGCCGGGCGCAAGAACACGCTCGTGGGGCTCGACGGGGTGCACAACTGGCTGCTCGGTGGCTATGGCAACGACACGATCGTGGGAGGCAACCACGGCGACGTGATCTGGGGCGACTACCAGCCAAGCGGCGAGCCGCGCTCGCAGACGGTGAAGATCTACGCGGGCAACGGCCGCAACGTGATCTACGCCAACGACACGCACAACTACGTGTGGACCGGCAACAACGCCTTCACCGTGGTGCACGCCCACATCTCGGGCATCGACGGCGTGATCCATTGCGGCTCGCGCTACATCGTGGTGTACCTGAGCACCGTCTCCGAACGCCATTTCAAGCTCGACGGCTGCTACCGCATCAGTCACTACAGCGTCGGCTACTGACGCCTGGCGACCGCGGGCGTTAAACGCCCGTGAACTGCCCCGCGCGGCGGCCCCGTGCGGCTATCCTCGACCTTCTACGCAGGGAGGACAACCGGGGTCGAGCTGTACCCCTGGATAAACACCCAAAAGCCGCTAGGCTTTCGCCTCAATATACTTTTTGAAGTGCCGGCAGCCCTAGCAGCTCTCTAGCTCGCCCGGAGGTCCCGGGACTGGAGGTCTTCCCCTGATGGAGCCAACTTCACTCACCGCCGCACGGGGCACGCTCGAGGATCCAGAGATCCTGCGGAACGTGCCGGGTCACGTGATCCCGATCCTGCAGCGCGAGTTCGACGACTTCAAGACCGAGGCGACGCGCTTTCTCGACGGCGACATCGCGGAAGACGAGTTCATCAAGTTCCGCCTCAAGCAGGGCGTGTACGGCCAGCGCCAGCCGGACGTGCAGATGATCCGCGTGAAGCTGCCCTTCGGCGGCATCACGCCGGAGCAGATGGAGGCGTTCGCGGACGTAATCGAGAAGTACGTGCCGATGCGCAGGGGCCACATCACCACGCGCCAGAACATTCAGATGCATCACGTGCCGCTGCCGGAAGCCGAGAAGCTGATCCGCGAGCTCGGCGAGGCCGGGCTGTCCAGCCGCGAGGGCTGCGGCAACACGATGCGCAACGTCACCGGCGACCCGTGGGCGGGCGTCGCCAAGGACGAGCTGTTCGACCTCACGCCCTACGCCGGCGCCTATGTGCGCTACTTCGTGCGCCACCCCACCACGCAGGCGATGCCGCGCAAGGTGAAGACCGCGTTTGACGCCTCGCAGAGCGGCCGCGCGATCGCGGAAATCCACGACGTCGCGTTCCGCGCGCGCGTGCGCGACATCGAGGGCCGCGGCGAGGTGCGCGGCGCGCAGATGCTCGTGGGCGGCGGCACGTCGATCATGCCGCGCACCGCGCCCGTGCTGTACGAGTTCGTGGAGCTCGACAACGGCGACTACCTGAAGATCACCGAGGCGGTGATGCGCATCTTCGAGCGCCAGGAGTGGCTGCGCGCAAACCGCGCGCGGGCGCGGATCAAGGTGTTCGTGGACAAGTACGGCATCGACGAGCTGCGCCGGCAGGTCGAGGAGGAGCTGCAGGGCGAGTGGGTGGCAGAACGCGACTTCACGATCCAGCAGATCCTGTTCACAGACGACGAGCGCGAGTCCGCGCCCGCGCCGCCGCTCAGCTACGGCACGCCCAACGGCGACACCTCGCAGTTCGAGCGCTTTCGCCGCGCCAACGTGGCCGAGCAGAAGCAGGAGGGCTTCGTTGCGGTGGAGATCAAGGTGACGCGCGGCGACCTCACGCCCGAGCAGCTGCGCGGCCTGGCGCAGATCACGCGCGACTACGCCGGCGGCTACGCGCGCAGCACGGTGCAGCAGAACCTGGTGCTGCGCTGGGTGCGCGACGAGGCCGTCTACGAGGTCTGGCAGCGACTGTCGGACCTGGGCCTCGGTGAGCCCGGCGCGCACGAGGTCAC
>DASZFR010000213.1:0-12039 GCA_035939635.1 Solirubrobacteraceae bacterium | reverse complement strand
CTGGCGCGCCGCGGCTCGCAGTTTCAGCGCTCGTGCCGCGTCCTGCGCCTCGCGGGCGAGCTTGGCGAAGGCGAGGTTGTGACCAAGTCCGGGATGATGGTGGGGCTCGGCGAGATACACGACGAGATCGTCCAGGCGCTTGGCGCGTTGCGCGAGAACGGCGTGCAGGTGATCACGCTCGGCCAGTACCTGCGCCCCTCCGAGCGCCACCTACCGGTTGTGCGCTACTGGCACCCGGACGAGTTCGCCGCGCTAGAGCGCGACGCCTACGGCCTCGGCTTCGAGCACGTGGCCGCGGGGCCGCTGGTGCGCTCCTCCTACCACGCCGACGAGCACGTCCCGGACGCGTCGCGGCGCGCGCGCGCGGCGGCGCCGGCCTAGGCGCGCCGCAGCGCCTTTGGCGGCAGCAGATGGCGCGCATGTCGGTGTCGTGGCTGCACGAAGGCGCGCGCCACACCTGGCCGGTGAACTGAGCTTGGCCCGCGCGTGACGAGCGCGCCGTCCGCCGCCGGGGCGGCGTCGACGCGCACTAGGCTCTCGCAAGCCCGCGTGAGCGCACGCCCGCATGATCCCGCTCAAGGACAACATCCCCAACGCGCGCTTCCCGCTCATCACCGTGGCGTTGGTGGCGATCAACGTGATCGCGTACCTGTTGTCGATCCGCCACGGTGGCAGCATTATCAACGGGCCGAGCGAATCGACCGTGCTTCACGACTCGGCGATCCCCTACGACTTCACCCACCCGGGTCAATACTGCACGGTCGTCAAACACGTTGTGGAACAGCCGGTCAGCGAAACGCTCGCGGAACGCGGCGTGGTGTCGACCGTGGAATGCAAACACGGCGCCTATCCCGGCCAGATCAATACCTGGCTGACGGCGTTCACGGCGATGTTCTTGCACGGAAGCATCCTGCACATCGGCGGCAACATGATCTTCCTGGCGATCTTCGGACCCAACGTCGAGGAAGCGATGGGCCGGGCGCGCTACGTGGTCTTCTACCTGCTCGGCGGGCTGGTCGCGCTCGCGGCGCAGGTGGCCGTTGGGCCCAACTCCACGGCTCCCACGCTCGGCGCTTCGGGCGCGATCGCCGCGGTGCTCGGCGGCTACATCGTGCTGTACCCCCGCGCGCGCATCTTGAGCCTTGTGTTCCTCATCTTCTTCTTCACGATCATCGAGGTGCCCGCGATCTTCCTGCTGGGGTTCTGGTTCTTGGAGCAGGTGTACTTCGGCTCCGCCGGCCTGACCAACCCGGCGGGCGGGGGCGGCGGCGTGGCGTACTTCGCGCACGTCGGTGGCTTTGCCTTCGGGCTGGCGCTGATCAGACTGTTCGCGGTGCACCGCAAGTCCCCGCCCCCGCGCTACCCCGTCTACTGATGCGCGACCGCTCACGCGACAGCGGCGCGGCGTGAGGCGCGCCCTCGTACTTGGGGCGGCGCTGCTTTTCATCGGCGGCTTTGCCGCCTTGACGCTCATCGCCACCGCCGAAACCGGCTTTTCGCTCGCCAGCCTCGTGTCGGTGCTGATCCTCGTGCTGCTCGGAGTGGGGATCGTGGGCGCGCTTCGCAACCCACCGCGCTGACACCGGGCGCTGGCGCATCCTGACGACTTCCTCGCATGCTTTGATCGAGCGGTGAGCATCTCGCCGCTGATCCCGCCGGGCGCCGGCAGGCACGATCGCAGGCGCGGGGCCCGCATGGGCGCGGCGGCGGCGGGCCTGGGCGCGGTGGGACTCGCGGCCGTGCTGGCGGCGCTGCTGGGTGCCTTCTCCGGCGCGAACGCGCGCCCGCGCACGTCGCGCGGGACTACTCGGACGGCTGCCGCAGCCAAGCCGCCGCCGCAACCGGTGCCGCGCTCGCCGGCCGGGTTCGCGCTCGGCACCGCGTCGCTTGCGCTCAGCGGCCTCGGCGCGCCGCAGCGCGACCCGCTGCAGATCCGCTTTCACAAGCCGCCCCGCGCGGGGCTGCTGATCGACCTCGACAGCGGCCGCGTGCTGTGGCAGCGAAACGCGCTGCAGCGCGTGCGCATCGCGAGCCTGGACAAGATGATGACCGCGCTGTTGGTGGTGCGCCACGAGCCACCGCAGGCACACGTGCCGGTGACCAAGCAGGCCGTCGAAGCACAGGGCTCCAAGGTCGGCGTGCTGCCGGTGGGGCGCTCGGTGCGCGTGGAGACGATGCTCTATGGGCTGCTCTTGCCGTCGGGCAACGACGCCGCTGTTGCGCTCGCGCAGCGCGTGGCGGGCGGCGTGCCCGCGTTCGTGACGCTGATGAACAAGGAAGCCGCGCGTCTCGGGCTCGGCTGCACGCGCTACTCCTCGCCGTCGGGTTACTACAACGAAGGCAACTTCTCCTGCGCCGCGGACCTCGCGGTGCTCGCGCACGTGGACCTCGAGCAAACCCGCCTGGCGCGCATCACGCGCACGCTGTCAGCGGTGCTCCCGTTCCCGATCAAGGGCGGCAAGCTCTACCTGTACAACAACAACCCGCTGCTCATCTACGGCTATCCCGGCCTGACGGGGCTAAAGACGGGTTACACGGTCGCCGCGGGTCGCTGCCTGGTGGCCACCGCGCAACGCCACGGCGTGCGCCTGGGCGTGGTGCTGCTGGACTCGCCCGCGCCCGCCAGCGAGGCGGGGCGCCTGCTGGACATGGGCTTTGAGCGAGTGTACGGGCAAGCGCCGGTGGCACGCCCGCCGATCCCTCCCGAAGCGTAAGAAAGGCCCCCAAATCGGGCCCTACATCGGGTACCGTGTTGCCCGCAGTTTCGGATTGACTGGCCGGTCAGCCAAAGGAGAGAAAGCCGTGGATCTCGACGATACGCCTCAGCAAGCCGCCTACCGCGCCCAGGTGCGCGGCTGGCTGGAGCAGCACAAGTCCGAAGCGCCGGTGCTCAACGGCCCCGACGCGATCACCGACGAGCAGGAGCTGATCGCCGCGCGCCGCGCGTGGCAGGGCAAGCTCGCCGAGGGCGGCCTCGCCGGGGTGACGTGGCCCAAGGAGTACGGCGGCCAGGGGCTGGGGCCGATCGAGCAGGTGATCTGCACCCAGGAGATAGGTCGCGCGAAAGTGCCTGGCATCCTCGACGCGATCGGCGTGGGCATGCTCGGCCCGACGATCATCGCGCACGGCTCCGACGAGCAGAAGGCGCGCTACCTGGGGCCGATGCTGCACGGCGACGAGGTGTGGTGCCAGCTGTTCTCCGAGCCCGCAGCGGGCTCTGATCTGGCCGGGATCCAGTCGCGCGCGCGCCAGCAGGAGGACGGCAGCTGGCGCCTGAGCGGGCAGAAGGTGTGGACGACCAACGCGCAGTTCGCCTCCTTCGGATTGCTGCTCGCGCGCACCGACCCCGACGTGCCCAAGCACAAGGGCTTGACGATGTTCATCGTGCCGATCGACGCGCCCGGTGTGACCGTGCGCGGCCTGCGCCAGATCTCCGGCGAGGCGGAGTTCAACGAGGTGTTCTTCGACGATCTGGAGCTCGACGCAGACGCGGTGGTGGGGGGCGTGGGCAACGGCTGGACCACCGCGCTGACAACGCTGATGTACGAGCGCGTCACGATCGGCCTCGGCAGCGAAGGCCTCGGCTACAGCTCCGAGCGCTTTGCCAAAGCGCTCGCCGCGCTGCCCGACGCCAGCCGCGACGCGGAGGTACGCCGCATCCTGGGCGAAATCTCAAGCGAGCTGCTCGCGGTTCGCTTCACGGGATACCGCACGCTGACCGCGCTGCAGAAAGGCCAGATCCCGGGGCCGGAGGCGGGGCTCGCAAAGGTCACGCTGGTCAACTCGGCGATCAAGGCGGGCGATCTGATCGGCGACGTGCTGGGCCCCGACGCGCTGGACGAGAGCAGCGAGTGGGCGTACATGATCTCGTTTCTTCCCGGCCTGAAGTCCGCCGGCGGCACCGAGGAGATCCTGCGAAACACGATCGGCGAGCGCGTGCTCGGCCTGCCGCCGGCGCCGCGCCTGGACAAGGGCGTGCCGTTCTCTGAGCTGCGCGCCAAGGAAGGGACGCCGGCATGAACCTCTCGCTATCTGACGAGCAGGTTTTCCTGCGCGAGGCGGCGCGCGGGTCGCTGTCGCGATTCAAGACGCTGGAAGCCGCGCGCGAGGCGCTCGACGGCAAGCAGCCGCTGCCGGATCTGTGGCCGACCGCCAAGGAGGCCGGCTGGCCTGGCCTTTTGATCGACGAGTCACACGGCGGCGCGGGACTGGATGTATTCGATGCGATGCTCGTGCTCGGCGAGTGCGGGCGCGTGCTCGCCGGCGTGGCGCTGCTTGGCCACCTGCCGGCCACGGCGATGCTCAACGAGTCGCCCGCGGCCGCGTCGCTGCTAGGCGACCTCGCGACGGGCGAGCGGCGAGCGGCCTACCTGCCCGTGCGCCCGCCCGACGAGCTGCACGAGCAGTGGACCGTGGACCCCGAGCGCGACCTGCACCGCGCGCCGGCGCCCACAGCGACGCGCGACGGCAATCAGGCGCGCGTGAGCGGCGAGCTTCGCTTCGTGCCCGACGCGCCCGGTGCCGACCTGCTCGTGGGCGTGGCGCTGCTCGACGGCGAGGCGGCCGGCGTGGCAATCGAGGCGTCTGCCCCCGGCGTCTCGGTCGAATCCACCGAGCGCTACGACTCGACCCGCTCGCTCGGCCACGTGTCGCTCGACAAAGCGCCGGCGCTGGTGCTCGACTGCCCGCCCGAGGCGCTCGCCGACGCGTGGTATGTGGCGCAGTCGTTGATCGCCGCCGAGTCACTCGGGAGCGTGGAAACGGCGCTGGACATGTCGGTCGCCTACGCGAAGGAGCGCCACACCTTCGGACGCGCGATCGGCTCCTATCAGGCCGTCAAGCATTCGTTGACCGAGGTGCTGCGCCAGCTCGACAACGGACGCTCGCTGCTCTACTACGCCGGCTGGTCGCGCCGCGGCGCCCCGCAGGAGTTCGCGCTGGCGGCGAGCGCGGCGCGCTCGGTGGCAGGCCGCGCGTTCGATCACGCCGCGCGCACCATGATCTCCGTGCACGGCGGCATCGGCGCGACCTGGGAGCACGATGCGCCGTTGTACTTTCGCCGCGCGCAGCTGTCGCGGCGGCTGCTCGGCGGCACCGCGCTCGCGACCGACCGCGTGGCCGGCGAGGTGCTCGCGCAGGCGCGAGCCGCGTAACGGGCCGGGCGGGCGCCGGCCGCGCAGGCAGACCGCGTCGGGCGCCGCGCCCACCGGCCGGCGGCGGCTGGCGCGCTAGCCTCGCGCGGCAGCGTGGCGCCGCGTGGAGCTCGGCGCGTGCTTGCGGTGCGCCCGCGCCAGCGCAGACGCTTCCGCGAGCAGCTGCGCCGCGACCGGCGCGCCGTAGGCTGCGTGCACCGAGTCCACGAGCGCCTGCGAGGTTTCGCAGGTGACGCAGAAGCCGTGCTCTGACCAGCCGATCGCGCGCGCGAGCACCTGGTCGGCGTAGGTCACGCCGGTGAGGTCGTGGCCGTAGTAGTCATAGGCGGCGTTCCAGGCAGCGCCGTCGAGGCGGAATTCTGCGCCGTCGGCGGAGAGCAGGTGCGCGCCGGCCATGATCGCGTCGAAGTCGTCGTAGATCGAGGGATGCGCGCGGGTCATGTGGTGATAGGAGGCCGGGCGCCGTCCGTAGATGTAGGAGTCGTTGACGAGCTGCCAGGTGCTGGGCGGCCCGTTTGTGACGTTGAACTGCATCGGCCCGCCGCAGCAGTGCGCGAAGTTGAGGCCGTGATACGTGCCCGCCGCGGTCGAGACCGCCGTCTCCTGCATGTGGATGGACGCGAGCAGGAGCCAGTTGACCGCGAACGTTTCCTGCGCCACCGCGTACACGGGGTAGAAGCCTTCCATCCAGCGCGCAGCCACCCACGCGTTCTGCGTGACTTCAAAGCGCGACTGATCGGCGCTCTGCTGAACAGCCGACGGCTGCCCGACGATCGCGCCGGCCGCGGCGGGGGCCCGCTGCGCCGACAGCGCGCCGGACGGCACGAGCGGCCCCGGCAGCGGGATCGGTGGCGCCGTCGCGCCCGCGCGCGACGCGCCCGCGGAGGAGAACACGCCGCCAAGCGCACCGCCGAGCGCAAGCGCACCGATGAGCGCGAGCGCGAGCGCGACGATCCAGCCGCCGTGTTCGCGCGGGGGCAGCGGCACGTGCGCGTGATGGGCTCGGCCGCGAGGCGGTGCGGGTGAGACGGCCATCGGCTGCCCACAGTAGCGTCCGCGGCTTCGGCGCACTCTAGGATGGCCCCGCGATGCCAGCGCCGGTGCGCCCCTCGAGCTCAGCCGCGCGCGCCCGCGTGCCGTGCCTTGCGTTGCTCGCGGCGCTGCCGCTGCTCGCAGGCTGCGGCTCGAGCTCGCGCGACGCGGCGCGGGTCAAGCGCGAACACGCGGAAACCGCCCCGCAGAAGCGCGCGGCGTGTCCCGACACCGTGCTGCACACGCTCGGGCAGATCGCAAAGCACGTGTATGGCGAGGGCCTGCACAGCGAACGCACGCGCGTTGCCGAAAAGCTCATCGCCGACTCACGCACCCTGCGCGAAGCGATCGAGCGCAACGACCCCGCCGCGGTGTCGGCGGCGGCGCACTCCATGGTCGCCAGCGGGCGCCTCACCAACCTGCGCGTGCTGCGCGGCGCAAGCGGCGGCGAAGCGCCGGGCGAAGTGCTGGCCGAAGCGGGTGCCGGCGCGGTGGCGCCGCTGCGAGGGACCATCGCAGGCGCCGGCGGCGCCACGATCGCGCGCTACGTCGCAAGCGTGTGGTCATACGAAGGCATCGTGGCCGAGACCAGCGGGATCGCCCAGAGCTACGCCGTCGTGCGCAGCGGCACGCAAACGCTCGCCGGCTCCTTCCCGCTGCCGCCGGGACGACTGCCGGTCAAGGGCTCGCTGCGCGTGGGCAACAAGCGCTACCGCTACACGTCATTTGCCGCCGAACGCTTCCCGGCCGCCAAGGTGCGCATCTACCTCGTGCACGGCGCGGGCTCGTTCGCGCCGCTGTGCGGCGCGACTGCGCGGGCCACCCAGGTCAACACGCTGCAGTCGGTGGCGCGCCTGATCTACGCCGGCGAGATCGGTGCACGCGCGCAGACGCAGGTGCGTCGCGTGCAGTCGGACCCGGCGCTGCTGCGCGCGGTGGCCGCGCGCGATCCCGAAGCCGCGCGCCTGGCGATCGACAATCTGCTCACCGAACACATCGTGCGCCTGCGCGTGCTGGTGGAAGGGCGCCTGCTGCGCGACGTGGGCGGCCCCTACGTGCTGGGCCCGGTGCCCGGCACGCTGCGCGCGGGCGGCCACGCGATAGGCACGTTCGTGCTCTCGATCCAGGACGACGAAGGCTATTTGCGTCTCACACGCCGGCTCGGTGGCATGGACGTGCTGATGTACATGGGCTCGCAGCTGGTCAAGAACAGCCTCGGCCCCGAGCCCGGCAACCCGCCAGAAAGCGGCTCCTACACCTACCGCGGCAGGCGCTTTGAAGTGTTCACGCTCAACGAGAGCGCGTTTCCGTCGGGGCCGCTGCGCATCCGTGTGCTCGTGCCGATCCCGTACTCCTGATGCACGCGGCGGCGCTCGGCCCTCGCGCAGCCGCCGGCCGCTCGAGAAGGACTTAGGCCGGCGTCAGCGACTCCTGCTTCGCGCCCAGCGAGGCGATCAGCTCCTCGTAGGAGGCGGCGAATTTTTCAACGCCCTCGCGCTCGAGCGTGTCGGTGACGTCGTCGTAGTCCACCCCCGCGTTGGCCAGCTCGTCGAACAGGCGGTGCGCCTCGGCGAGCCCTTCCTGCAGCGTGGCGTGGGGTTCGCCGTGGTCCTGGAAGGCGCGGATGGTCTCCCCGGGCATCGTGTTGACGGTGTCGGGGCCGATCAGCTCGTCCACGTACTTGGTGTCGGGGTAGGCGGGATTCTTCGTCGACGTGGACGCCCACAGCACTCGCTGGGTGCGCGCGCCCTTGGCGGCGAGGAAGTCCCAGCGTTCTCCCTTGAACGTCTGCAGATAGTGCTCGTAGGCCAGCTTCGCGTTGGCGACGGCGAGCTTGCCCTTGAGGTGGTCGTGACCGCCGATCTCGTCCAGGCGCCGGTCGGCCTCCGTGTCGATGCGTGAGACGAAGAAGCTCGCCACCGACGACACCGCGCGCGGGTCGCCGCCCTCGGCGATGAGACGCTCGATGCCTCGCGTGTAGGACTCGGCGACCTCGGCGTAGCGGCGCAGCGAGAAGATCAGCGTGATGTTGATCGATCGCGCCTTCGCGACCGCGTCCTCAATCGCCGCGAGCCCCGGCTTTGTCGCGGGAATCTTGACGAGCAGGTTGCGCCGATCGACCTCGTCGGACAGGCGCATCGCCTCGCGGAAGGTGTTCAGCGTGTCGTAGGCCAGGCGCGGGTCTACCTCCAGCGACACGTAGCCGTCGCGGCCCGACGTGGCGTCGAACACCGGGCGAAAAACGTCGCACGCGTCACGGACGTCCTGCTCGGCGAGCGCCCAGAAGATCTCCTCGGTGCTCGCCCCCCGGCCCGCGAGCTCGTGGATCTGTTCGTCGTAGGCGTCGCCCTGGCTCATCGCCTTCTGAAAGATCGTGGGGTTGGACGTCGCCCCCACGACCGCGTCGTCGTCGATCAGCCCCTGCAGTTCACCGCCGTGGATCTCCTCGCGCGACAGAAAATCCACCCACACGCTCTGACCGAGCGCGGACAGACGTTGCAGCGGCGATTGTGCGCTCGTAGCCATCTGATCTCCTCACATAGTCGACTGAAGCAGAGCCCGAGCCCGCCGGGCAATGCCCTCCTCGCTGAATCCCAGCTCTTCCAAAACGATCTTCCCCGGCGCCGACGCTCCGAAACGGTCGAGCCCGAGCACGTCGCCACCCAGCCCCACCCACTTCCACCAGCTCATCGTCGCGCCGGGCTCCACCGCCAGGCGCGCGGTGACCTCGGGCGGCAGAACCTCCTCGCGGTGCGCGTTGGGCTGGGCTTCGAACAGCTCCATGCAGGGCATCGCCACCACGCGCACCGGCACCCCTTCGGCCGCGAGCGTGCGTGCGGCGGCCAGTGTGGGTGCGACCTCACTGCCGGTCGAGATCAGGATCAGCTGGGGGACCTGCGGCGAGGAGTCCCACAGCACGTAGCCGCCGCGCTCGAGCTCCTGCGCCGAGCCCAGCTCGCTGCGGTCGAGCACGGGCATGGCCTGGCGCGAGAGCAGCAGCGCCACTGGGCCGTCGCTGCGCTCGAGCGCCACCTGCCAGGCAACCGCGGTTTCCTGCGCGTCCCCGGGGCGGATCACCCACAGGCGGGGGATCGCACGCAGCGCCGCGTAGTGCTCGATCGGCTGGTGCGTGGGGCCGTCCTCGCCCAACCCGACCGAGTCGTGCGTCCATACCCACACCACCGGCAGGGACATCAGCGCCGACAGCCGCACGCTGGCGCGCATGTAGTCCGAGAAGATCAAAAACGTCGAGCCGTAGGGCTTGACGATGCCTCCGTGCACGCACGCTCCGTTGACGATCGCGCCCATCGCGTGCTCGCGGATGCCGAACGGCACGTTGCGCCCGCTGTGGACGCTTGCGAACTCGCCGCCCCCGTCGAACACGGTCTTTGTCGACTCGACCAGGTCCGCCGCGCCGCCGATCATCGTCGGCGCGAAGTCGGAGAACGCGGCCATCGTCTTCTGACCGGCCGCGCGCGTGGCGAGTTCTTCACCCGGCGAAAAGCTCGGCAGCGCCGCGCGCCATCCTTCGCGCAGCTCGCCCGCCCAGGCGCGGTCCCAGTCGGCGGCCTGCTCGGGCAACGCGTCGCGCCACGCGTTGAAGCGCTGCCGCCACTCGTCCTGCGCCTGTGCGCCCTTGTCGCGCAATGACATGTGCTCGTACACGCGCTCATCGACCCAGAAGCTGCGGTCCGGGTCAAAGCCCATCACTTCCTTGGTGGCGCGCACTTCGGCCTCGCCGAGCGCCGACCCATGCGCCTTGGCGGTGTCGACCGCGTGCGGCGCGGGGAAGGCGATGTGCGAACGGATCGAGATGAACGACGGCCGCTCGGTTTCCGCGCGCGCGGCCTCGATCGCGTCGTGCAGCGCTCGCAGGTCCTCCGAGTCGGCCACGCGCTGCACGTGCCAGCCGTCGGCGGCCAGACGCTCGACGTGGTTCTCTCCGTCAAACGACAGCGCGGTGGTGCCGTCGATGGTGATGCGGTTGTCGTCGTAGCAGACGACCAGCTTGCCGAGCCGGAAGGCGCCTGCGATGGACGCGGCTTCCTGGCTTATGCCCTCCATCAAGTCGCCGTCTGAGCAGATCACGTAGGTGTGGTGGTCGACGACCGCGTTGGCCGGGCGGTTGAAGCGCTCGGCCAGGAAGCGCTCGGCCATCGCCATGCCGACGGCGTTGGCGAATCCCTGCCCCAGCGGCCCGGTAGCGATCTCGACGCCCGGCGTGAGGTCCGGCTCGGGATGGCCGGGGGTACGCGAGCCCCACTGCCGGAACTGACGCAGGTCGTCCATCTCAAGGTCGTAGCCGGTGAGGTGCAAAAGCGCGTATTGGAGCATGCACGAGTGGCCGCAGCTGAGCACGAAGCGGTCGCGGTTCGGCCACTTGGGGTCGGCGGGGTTGGCGCCCAAGAATCGCGTGAAGATCGTGTACCCCAGCGGCGCAAGCGCCATCGCGGTGCCGGGATGTCCGGAGTCGGCTTTCTGGACGGCGTCCATCGCCAGCGCCCGGATCGTGTCGATCGCGAGCCGTGAGACCTCTCTCTCTTGCTCGGAAGCCGAGGCGACGCTCGGCTTGGTGGTGAGCGCCATCTGATTTGGGATGCTATCGGTCGGGCCGCTACAGTCCAGCGATCGTGGCCGAGCAGTTCTGCGACGAAGGCGGGGGGATCACGCTGTGCTTCGAGGAGTTCGGCGAGCGCACCGATCCCACCGCGCTGCTGATCATGGGCCTGGGCACCCAGATGGTGGCCTGGCCGGATGAGTTCTGTACGCAGCTTGCGCAGCGCGGGCTCCACGTCGTGCGCTTCGACAACCGCGACGTGGGGCGCTCCACGCACATCGACGGTGCCGTGCCGACGCTGGCGCAGATCGTGCGCCGGTCGCGGCGCGCGGCGCGCTACACGCTCACAGACATGGCGCAGGACGCCTCGGGCCTGCTGCGCGAGCTGGACCTTGCTCCCGCGCACGTGATCGGCGCGTCGATGGGCGGCATGATCGCGCAGATGCTTGCCGCGCAGCACCCCGAGCAGGTGAGCTCACTGATCTCGATCATGTCGAGCACCGGCAACCGCTTCAGCGGGCAGCCGGCGCTGCGCATATACCCGCTGTTCTTGCGCCGTCCGCCCGCCGGGCGCGATGCCTACATCTCGCACTACGAGCGGCTGTTCGACGCGATCGGCTCGCGCTTGGAGCGCGAGCCCGGCGACATCCGGGCAATCGCAGCCGCAAGCTACGACCGCGATCGCGACCCTCGCGGCACGCCGCGCCAGCTGGCGGCGATCATCGCCTCGGGCGATCGCACCTCCGAACTGCACCGCATCAGCGCTCCCACGCTGGTGATCCACGGCACCGCCGATCCGCTCGTGGCGGTTTCCGGCGGGCGCGCCACCGCGCGTGCGATCCCCGGCGCGCAGCTGATGCTCGTCGCAGGCATGGGCCACGACCTGCCGCGGGTGCTGTGGCCGCGCCTTCTCGACGCGATCTGCGAACACATTGTGCGGGCGGGTGGCGCCCCCCAGCGCCACCCGCCCCTGCCAACCCGGCCGACGTCGCTCTCGGCGGGGTAGGTCCCCTCAGCCTCCCCTGGCTCGCCGGGTACGGGGCTGCACGCCGGGCAAACGTGGGCGCCCGGCCGGGCAGTGGCGCGTGGTCGTGCTCACCCGCACCAGCAGATGAAGATCGTGCCGGCAGTGCGAACGCCGGTACGGCCAGCGGCTGTGAAGCGCGCGGAGCATCCGTGTCCCCTCACACGCGAAGAGTCTCATCCCTGTTGCCCTCTCCTTGTCTCGCATCCTGCTTGACAGCGGGCCCGTCTCCCACGAGCCCCGGCGCGCCACCCCCCTCGAGCGGCTGTACG
>DASZFR010000212.1:0-3489 GCA_035939635.1 Solirubrobacteraceae bacterium | reverse complement strand
CCGCTTCGCGATCACCGCCCGCGGAGGGCCCCGGAGCGCAGCGCTGCGGCCCACAGTCGGTCCGGGCGGCCATACCGACGGGCCAACTCGCCTACCTGGTTCACATAACATCGATTATCGAGCGTTGGGTTTAGGGTCCCTCCCCAAATAGCTCAATGACGACCGGGATGCCCGTATCGAACCAATACCGATGCAGTGCCTGGATCTTTTCGCGCGTCGGAAACCCGCGCAGATGTAAAGCGCACTCGTCGTAGTCGGTGAGGTGGACCGTGTCGCAGATGGCTTCACGTGCCTCTCTGAGCTCCGCCGGGTCCTCGACCTCGCGCGCAACGCCGGCGTAAGTCCGCATGCCGAGCCGCAGTCTGACCTTGGGGTTGGCGCGTATGTTCCACACCCAGCCCGCGACGGCCTCAGGGCGCTCGATCGCTAGGGCGGGCGGGCGGAGCTGCACCACGAACGCCCGGTCACCGCGCTGGATCGCGCGGATGCATTTGCGCCGTGTCCTTCCGCTCTTGCGCCCTGTGGTCGTCAGCACGGCGTAGCCGGCTGGAGGCCGGAGTGCGATCAGCGGGAGCATCAGCGCGCTCAAGATGCGTCCGTCTCTGCCCGAGCGCAGCAGCCGGCGGTGCTTGGGCTCCTCTTTCATCGCGGCATCGCGGATGGCGTTAGCGCTCATCGAGCTCATCTCGTCACCTCAAGTCGGCGCATGCCCACATCGATTATCGAGCGTCTGAGCGCGGCAACACGCAGCCGGCAGTGATCTTGTTGTCGCCGTACCGGACGGACGCGCGATTGCCTGCTCCGACCATCGATTATCCAGTGCGTGTGACCGAGCGCATGGCAATCGCAGGCGGTGGTGTGACTCCACGGGTCAGCCGGCGCGAGGGTTGAAGATGACCTCCCACAGGTGCCCGTCAGGATCGCGGAAGTAGCCGGAGTAGATGCCCCAAGGCCGCTCGTGGGGCTCGTCGGTGATCGTGGCACCCGCTGCCCGCGCCCGAGCAAGCAGCTCATCGACCGAGGCGCGGCTCGAAACCAGGTGGCCAAGGCTGAACTCGCCTGCCCGAGCAGGACCGGGCGGGACCTTCGCGTCCTTCGCGAGCTCGCTTCGTGGATAGAGAGCGAGAATCGACCCGCCTTGGAGCTTGAACATCGCGATCGCCCCCGCCGGTGTGTCGTCGTCGCCCTCCCACTCCGTACCTACCACCCCCTGGGAGGACAGTCCCAGGCCGTCGCGATAGAACCCCAGCGCTCGCTCGAGATCCGCGACGGCGATAGTGATCACGTCGATGCGCGCGTCCATCTCTGGTTCCTTTCCGTCAGTGCTCACGACACACAGCTGTCGATCGAATTGTCGAGCGTTGTGGGTTCCGCCGCCGTCGCTCTATCGCGCCGCGTGAACGAGTTGCTCGGACATGTCCCATAGGCGTTCGGCATTGCCCTCGTCGAGGGCATAGCCCGCGACGCCATGCCGACCGTCGGAGCCGGCGCGCGAGGTGACCATCTCGGCTTGATTGCAATCCTCGAGATAGCGGCCACCCACCCCGTCGAGCAACGGCGACATGGCGGCGAGGATGGTGGTCGCGGCGCCTTGCTCGACGGTCTTCAGCTCTGCGCTCGCGCCGGCCTCGCGCCGCGCCCGCGCGAGCTCGTCGGGATCGACGTGTCGCTGCAGCCGTGTGGCGATACCGCTCGGCATGACTGCGTTGACGGCGACGCCGTCACGCTGCCAGCGCCGGTTGGCCTCGACGGCGAACAGCGCGTTCGCGGTCTTGGATTGACCGTAACCCAGAAACGGGCTGTATGGCACGAACGCGAACGTTGGGTCGTCGAACAGGACCGGGCAGTACAGATGGGCGCTGGACGAAAGTGACACCACGCGCGCGCTGCCCGACGCGCGCAGAGCCCCGTGTAGCCCGGTGGCGAGCGAGAAGTGCCCGAGGTGGTTGGTTGCGAAATGAAGCTCGATTTCGTCTGCGGTCAGCGTTCGCTCGGGGATGGCCATTACGCCCGCGTTGTTGATGAGGACGTCCAGTGGTCCATCCCAGTCGCCAACGAAGCTCGCGACCGATTCTGGGTCGGCGAGCTCCAGGTGGCGCACATCGATGGCGTCATTGCCGGTCGAGGCTCGAATGCCCACAGCGACCGACTCGCCGGCGTCGGTGTCGCGAACGGCAAGCGTGACCGCCGCGCCATGGTCGGCGAGCACTCGCGCGGTCTCCACGCCGATACCCGATGAGGCGCCGGTCACGACCGCGCGCCGCCGCGACCAATCAATCCCGGCGGCGACCTCGTCGGCCGTGGAGTCTTCGCCAAACGGTGTCCGAAGCACGCCCACGCTGCCCATCGCCGCGAGTGTAGGTCACGCTTCTGTGCGTTCACGCGCTCGACCCAACGCATAAGCACCTCGCTTAGACTGCGGGCAATGCACGGAGGCAGGCGACTCGGGCGCGGGGGCGCCGGTTGGTCGCGCGGCACGGACCTTGGAGCCTTGCTGGCGCTTGGCGCCGTGTGCCTACTCGTGTACGTAACTTACGCGCTCGTAATCTCGCACCGCGTGAACTCGCTCGTGCGAGGTGGCGTGGCCGGGCCGTTGGGCGGCACTGCTCCAACTCTGGCGCAATACGCCGAATACCTGTGCCGCCATCCTCAGTACGAGTCCAGGTACGGCAACTACAGGCAGTTCATCCGCCGCTACCCGCAGTACGCCAACACGCACTGCTGACGGCCGCGGATGAGCCGCTGCCTACTGGGTGGGCTTGCGCAGCTCGGCGACAACCACCGCCGTGAGCCATCCGAGGACGCTTACAACCAGCAGGAAATAGAGGCTTACGGGCAGCACGGCGGGGCCGTGACCCGATTTACCCCCTGGAAGGACGATCGCCAACGCGAGGGGCACGATCGAAAGGTCAAGGACAAACAGCAGCGCCAGTGCGGCAAGCAACGTCGCGCGTCGCACCCTTGCAGCTTCCCACATGCCACGGTTCCGTGGCTTGCCGGGCGCCGGCGCCTCGCCCGACCAGGACCTCGCTGCTACTCGGTTTGCTCCTCGCCCGCCACCTGCGGGCCGCCCATTTGCAGCAGCGTGGCCTCGGCCCAGCGGAGCAGCCCGACGCCTACGTGCGGGCGCGCGTCGCTCGGGCGCACGCGGATGTGCGAGCCGTGCGGTCCGAGCACCTCGACCACCGTGCAGATGTCGCCGATGCGGCAGTCCTCGCCGTAGTCGTGTTCGATGGCCTCCATCTGCGCCGCTATGTGCGCCCCCACCCTCGCTTGGTCAATCGGCATGTTCGCTCTCCCCGTTCGCGATCGATGGGCGCATGCTATTCACCCAGAGCGGCCCGAGCCGGGCCCCACGAGGGCCAACCACGCGGTGTCTCAGGCGCGCACGCGCAACGCGTCGAGGAAGCGGTCAACCGCCGCGCCGACGTCGGCGCGCACCTCTGCGGGGCTGTCCGCGCGCGCGATCAGCATCGCGCCCTCGTCGAT
>DASZFR010000211.1:0-4299 GCA_035939635.1 Solirubrobacteraceae bacterium | reverse complement strand
GATCGCGGCGCCTGCGCGCAGGCGCAGCAGCGCCGCCCCCTCCACGCGCCCCACCAGTCTCACCTGCGCGCCGCGCGCCTGCGCCGACAGCGCGTCGCGCTCGGGGCCGTCGCCCGCGATCACCAATGGCATGCGCAGCCGCCTGCACGCCTCGATCGCCACGTCGACGCCCTTCTCGCGCGAGAGCCGCGACGTGACCAGCGCGTACGTGCCGCCGCCGGCGTGCTGCGGAGGCTGCTCGGTCGCGCGCAGCGGGGGCGCGAGCACGTGCACGCGATCCCACGCAAGCGGCGCTTGCAGCTCTTGCAGGCGCCCCAGCGCGAAGTGACTCGGCACCACCACCGCGTCGGCCTGCTCGGCAAGCCGGCGCTGCCACAGCGCCAGCGAGGCGCCATATGCGACAGCCTCGCCGCGCGCGCCGCGGCAGTTGAGCACAACACCCGGCAGCGTTCTACGTCCGCGACAGCGCGTGCAGTCCGCGCCGCGCGTGTAGCAGACGCCGATCGCGCACACCATGCGGTACTGATGCAGATGCAGCACGACGCGTGCACCCGCCGAGCGCGCGGCCGCCAGCGCGCGCCAGCCGAAGCTCGGCTGCAAGTTGTGAGCGTGCACCACGCGAGCCGCGCACAGCCGCACCGCGCTTGCGACATCGCGCGGATTCGAGCCCCCGCGCAGCAGCGCCGCGGCCGCCGCGCCGCGCGACAGCGACGAGGACGACCGCGCGATCAGCTCCGCGGATTCGCCCATACGCTCGCGCACCAGCCACAGCAGCTCCTCCACTGACCGCTCCTCACCGCCCGTGGTGCGGTAGAGGTTGTGCACAAACAGCACCATGCTCCGTCGCAGCCTAGTCGCGCGTGCCGCGCCGGTCGGGCGGCCGCTTCACGTGCCGAGCAGCCAGTCCGGGCGGCGCGGCGCAGGCGCAAACCTAGACTGTCGAGCGCGATGGCGCCAAAAGCCTCGATCGTGATTCCCACCCGCGCGCGTCCTGACTATCTCCAGGTCGCGCTCGCGTCCATCGCGCCCCAGGCGAGGCGGGCCGGTGCGGAGGTGCTCGTGGTAGACGACGCCGGCGAGAGCGACGACGCGCGCGCCCTGGCCGCACGCTTCGGCGGCGCATACGTGCCCCATCCGGGCCCGCTCGGGCTCAACGCCGCGCGCAACACCGGCGTGGCGAACAGCAGCGGCGAGCTGGTGGTGTTCGTCGACGACGACGTGCGCGCGCATCCCGACTGGCTCGCCGCGCTGCTAACGGCCGCCGAGCGGCACCAACGCACCGACGTGTTCACGGGGCCAATCCGGCCCGTGCTCGAGGGGGCGCGAACGCGCAGCTGCGCGCGCGGGCACGAGCCGGTCACGTCGCTGGATCTCGGCGGCGCCGACACGACCGCCCGTTTCGCGTGGGGCGCCAACATGGCGATTCGCCGCCGCGCGCTGGAGCGCATCGGGCCGTTTGACACCTCGATCGCGCAGGGCGGCGACGAGCAGGAGTGGCAGGAACGGCTGCTGGCCTCGGGCTCTGAGCCGGCGCGCTACATCGCAGGCGCCGCCGTCGATCACCGCCGCGCGGGGGCCGACGCGCGCCTGCCCGCGCTGGCCCGCGGCGCCTTCACGCGCGGCAGCGCGGCGCGCCGCTTCGACGCCCGCCGTGCGCTCGCGCCGTCTTTGGCGTCGGAGCTGACCACGCTGGCGCGCTGCCTCGGTCACGTCGCGCTGCAGCGCTGCCCAGCGGGGCTGCCGCAGGCCGCGCACAGCGTGGGACGCGTCAGCCAGGCGCTGCGAGACCTCGCTCGCACTCGCTCTCGAGGCGATGCGCGAGCAGCTGCGGCGAACGCTCAAGCCGGCGACGCGGCACCCACCGGCGTGCAGGTAAACGGCAGCGACGACTTCATGTCTGGCACCAGCGGCACCGTGGGCGGCAAGGGCGCGATCCTGCGCGGTGCGGGCGACGCCGCGTACGCCGCGCTTGACCTGGCAAGCGGGCGGCGCGCTCGCCTCGCGCGCAGAGCTCGGCACGAGCCCCCGCGCCGGCGCGTGCTGGTGCTCGGGGTGCAGCGCGCCGCAAACCACTGGCTCGCCGCACGGGCGCAGGCCGAGCTGGCGCGCTCGCGCCACGACGTGGAGCTGTACATCTGCGAGGCGGGCGGGCGTGGAAAGTTCGAGAACCTGAACCTGCTCCTGGCGGCGCACCCTGCGGCGGGGCATGACTGGCTGCTCGTGATCGACGACGACGTCGAGCTTCCTCGCGGCTTTCTGGACCGGCTGCTGTTCGCGTGCGAGCGTTTTGAACTGGCGCTCGCCCAGCCGGCTCACGCGCTGCGCTCTCACGCGGCTTGGCCGCAGACGCGCCGGCGCCCCAACAGCATCGCGCGGGTGACCCCGTTCGTGGAGATCGGCCCGGTCGGTGTGTTTTCGGCCCGCACGTTTGACACGCTGCTGCCGTTTCCGCAGTTGCGCATGGGCTGGGGGCTTGACCTGCACTGGGCTGCGGTGGCGCGCGAGCACGGATGGCGCTGTGGGGTGATCGACGCTGTGGCGATCCTTCACCGGGCGGCACCCGTCGCGAGTGAGTACTCGCGAGCCGAAGCTGTCGCGGAGGCTCGCGACTTCCTTCAGGGACGGCCATATCTGCGCGCCAGCGAGGCGCAGCGGACGCTCGCGGTGCACCGCCGCCTGTGAGGGTCGTGGTCGTCGCCGAGTTCTACCCCAGCCGGCGCGACCCGGTGATGGGGATCTGGACGCACCGCCAGACGCTCGCGGCTCGCGCGGCCGGCGCGGACGTGCGAGTGCTGGTGCTGCATCGCGTGGTGCCGCCACGGGCATCGCTGGCGGGCCATCCGTCCACCGCGATCCATGAGCTGGCGCTGCGGCTGCGCGAGCCGCGCGAGCAGCTGCCCGATGGCCTGCCGGTGACCTACCTTCCCTACGTCTCGCCCGCGCGCCAACGCTCGTATCCCACGTGGGGCGCGTGGGCCGCACCGGTGCTTTCCCACGCGCTCCAGCGCCTGCGCCGCGACTTCGCGTTCGATCTCGTGCACGCGCACAACGCGGTGCCGGCCGGCGACGGCGTGCGCCGCGCGCTGGCTTGGACGCGACAGCGCCAGACGCCGGTCGTGGTGTCGGTGCACGGCGGCGACGTGCTCTACACGACCAGCCGCTTCCGCGGCGGCGCGCAGGCAGTCGCCGACGGACTCGGCGCCGCGCGCCTGGTGCTCGCCAACAGCGAGGGAATCGCAGCGCTCTGCCGCGCCAGCGGCGCCCGCGACACGCGCGTGGTCCACCTCGGCAGCGATGTGCCGGTCAGGGTCATACCCGCGCGGCGCGATGGACCCGCGACGGTCGTCACAGTCGCGCACCTCGTCGCTCGCAAGCGCCACGGCGACGTGCTGCGCGCGCTCGCCGTGCTCGCTCAGCGCTACCCCTCGTTGCGCTACGTGATCGTGGGCGACGGACCCGAGCGGGTCGCGCTGCAGGGGCTCGCGGTCAGGCTTGGCGTATCCGCGCGCGTGGACTTTCTCGGACAGCTGTCGCCACAGCAGGCGATCGAGCAGGCCAGACGCTGCACGCTGTTCGTGATGCCGTCCACCGAGGAGGCCTTCGGCGCAGGCTACATCGAGGCGATGGCCGGTGGTGTGCCCGCGATCGGATGCCGCGGCGAGCCGGGACCCGAGGAGATCGCCGCGGCCGGCGACGGCATGATCCTGGTCCCGCCCGGCGACATCGAGCGCCTCAGCCAGCGCATCGACGAGCTGCTGTCAGACCCGCACCGCCTGCGCGAGGCCGGCCAGCGCGCGCGCGAGACCGTCGCGCGACACTTCACGTGGGATCGCTGCGGGCGCGAGACCGTCGCCGTTTACGAGGAGGCGCTTCGCTGAAGCCGGTGCTGTTCGTCACCGGACACGCGCCGGCCTACCGCGCCGGCGCCTTTACGCGCCTGCACGAGCTGGAGGACATCGAGCTAGCGCTGTTCGGCGGTCCCGTCAGGCACGGCGGCGAGCCGGCGACGCCCGCTCTCGCGGTACCGCGCCATCACGTGCGCCCGCGCGAGATCTACCGGCTGGCGGCGAGCGGCGCCTACCGCGCCGTGGTTTGCTCCACGGCCGGGCGGGTGGCGCCGGTCGCGGCCTGGCGCGGAGCGCGGCGCGCGCGCGTGCCGCTGGTCCTGTGGGCCTCGCTATGGGCTCACCCGCGCACGCCCGCGCACGCGCTGACCTACGCCCCGCTGCAAACGCTGTACCGCTCCGCAGACGCGGTGGTCACCTACGGAGAGCACGTCAGCGCCTACGTGCGCGCGAG